>JAXIPG010000084.1:0-26485 GCA_045403045.1 Terrimicrobiaceae bacterium | reverse complement strand
TGAGTGACGGGGCTTCCGCTGTGCGCTTCGGCCTCAGAGCTAACGCCGGACAATTCGGGCTGCTCATGCTGATAAATGCGTTTGTTGGCGGCATGGTCGGTCTTGAGCGCACCGTCGTTCCGCTGGTCGGCACCAAGGAATTCGGTGTGTTGCTCAACACAGTTGCCGTCAGTTTTATCATCAGCTTTGGCATCGTCAAAGCATGTGCCAACCTCGTTTCGGGAACACTCGCCGACCGATATGGTCGCAAGCACATCCTCGTAGCCGGCTGGGTGATCGGCTTGCCCGTTCCTTTCCTCATCATGTGGGCACCGAGTTGGGATTGGATAGTCGTCGCGAATGTCCTCCTAGGCATCAACCAAGGTTTGGCTTGGTCGATGGCCGTTGTGATGAAGATCGACCTCGTCGGTCCACGCCAGAAAGGCCTCGCCGTAGGATTGAATGAATTCGCCGGCTATCTCGCCGTAGGTATCACCGCATGGCTCACCGGCTTCATCGCGAGCAAATACGCCCTGCGGCCGGAGCCGTTCTACATTGGCGGATTCTACGCGATTGCCGGACTCCTTCTCTCCGTGTTCGCGGTGCGGGATACAAGCCCACATATCCGAGCCGAAGCCGCATTGCAAAGGAGCGCAACTCGTCCGCAGTCATTTCGCTCGGTCTTTGCCCGAACGACTTGGGGCGACCGTACTCTATTTGGCGCGTGTCAAGCTGGCCTCGTGAACAATCTGAACGACGGAATGAGTTGGGGCATCCTGCCGCTTTTTTTCGCCACCCGAAATCTGCCGATCTCAAGCGATTGCCCGAAAGCTGCAGCTACACTAAGCACCTCGATCCCAAAGAGGTTCTGAAGCTGGCCGCTGAGATGTGCGCCGAGCAAGGCGATGAAGAACGCGCGCAAATTGCGCGACACAAGCTTAACGCGCTTGAGGGCCGCCCCTGAGCCGCATTCACTACTTTATTTGCGGAGAGTTGGGCGACCGTTACAATAATACCCTATTAGGCCCATGCTGGCGATGGCTTTCGCCGCTCAATGGCTGGCCGGCAGGCTCCCCTCTCAACGGTTCATCTCGAATCTTTGCGATGCGCTACCGTGACTCGGCGCCACTACTGTTTACTATTACTTTCCCGTTGAAAGACTTACACTTTACTCTTTGCCGATCTCTCGGAGCACTAGCGTTGTTTTTGGTCCACTTGCTATCGGAACCCCTCCACGGCCTCAAGCATCTCCTCCAGGGTACTCACATCAGCCCGGTTGCCCGCGAAGACTTCGTAGGAGAGCGGGAAGCCTTCCGGGGTGACAATCAACGCGATGATGATCTGCTTGCAGTCGGGCAGGTGCCCGGCGCGACCAGCGCCAACGTGTTCGACTTTCAGGTGCCGCAGGCGGTGAATATTTTCCAGCCGCACGTCGTGACGATCTCGGTCGGCGGAAACGACCTCCTCCAGATCCTGAAAGGCGCAAACCCGGTAACCGTACTGACGGTCTTCCAGGCGAACCTTGCGAAGATTCTTGGAACGCTGCGAGCCGGTCTTCCCAGCGCGCGGATCATCATCGGCAACCAGTACGACATTCCCGAAATAACCGCCGGCATCCCGGGAGCGGCCGATATCATCGACCAGTTCAACCTCACCATAGCGGGCGTCGCCCAGGCGAACGGCGCGCGCGTGGCCGACGTGTTTCACGCGTTCAAGGGAAGGAACGGCCTGCTGCTCGTCGAGCCCATGTCGCGGTAGAGCGTAGAGCGTCCGAACCCGGTGTGGCGGGCCGCGTTGGTGGGCGACATACCGCCCTTGAACCAGTAACATTTTGGAACAGATTCTGTGATGACCCCAATTACTCCATTTTGGTGATTGATCGCCTCACGGATCGCGGCGTGAAGGCAAAAACTGAGTTTTGAACCGAATTTTGACCCTTCGAGACTCTGATACCGGTTTTCTGTTCCGTTGCTCCTTATGCGCGTATGAGACGACGACGTTAACCGGTGTCAGCATTTGTTCCGCTTCAGGCATGGCGCAGTGAGTCAAATAGCATCGTGCCTAACGATTGCGATGAGGGGCCGCCGAGCGGCGAAGCCGCGAAGGTTGCCAACAGCGCAGCTGTTTGGCCGGTCCGCTCCATCGGCCGACGAGCGCTCATTACGATGTTTGCCCCGCCCGAGCGAAAACTAATGCCGTCGCTTGGCCAAGCCATGAGCTTGCCCCAGTAATTATTGCAGTGTGATCTCGCAGTTGCATTTCGCATTTCCTTTCATCAGTTTCGTTTATTCGTAAAAATTACGGATCCAACGATGGGATTTCAGTTTCTCAACCTGCTCTTTAGGCAGTCCGCGCCCGTCTCCGGAGAGCACAAAAAACCGGGTGCTAGTTCCGCCCGGCGAATGGGAAAACCTGACGCCAGCCCGAGGAATGCCGGGTCGTTAACCGGGATCCGAGCCCAAAATACGGCCTAAGCACCCACTTTTTTATGCTCTCCCACTATGGGAAGCACTCATGGCGGCGCTCGCGATCCCAGGTCTCTATCCGCCATGGGTACGGGCGTGAGGGAAACAGCGTCAACCACATCTTGGCAGGTTGTTTTTCGCTGCCGGCCAAAAGGCCGCTGAGGCCCAGCTCTCTCTGCTCGGCATGCTGGCCCGTCCGTGCACGAGTTCTGAGTCGAACACGGATTTTTGAGGATATCTCCAGGACCAACTACGGTTGCGGTGATGACCCGTCGGCGCCGTCAATACCTCGGTGAGTTGGATAGTACAACTTGGTATTCCCTTGGCCCTTGCGTACTACCGAGGCGTCCGCAAAGTTCGCCCATCGGGCCAACGTCTCTCTCGCACCCTTGTTCAGCGGCCCCCAAGCCCTCCGGCGGCAGCTTTTGACTTCCGGGCCCACTTTTGTCACTCTGCGCCCATGGAAACGCACGCTTTCGGCTTCAGACTCCGGGCCAACGCCCCGGAGGGCCAAAAGCGATTTCCTATCAGTTCACGTTCGAGGCCCCGCGGGGTCGCCCCGCGGGGTCCGCCGGCGCCCGGCCCCGCATTAATGATGTCTATGCTCCGGGGGCGTAATTTCGGGAAGCTGATCGTGCGGGTGGAGCAGTAGCCGCTGCAGCCGTCGCGGGAGAGCCAATGCCGCGCGATTCCAAGCTTGTGCTTATTGCCTGTTACTTGGCGATATTTGCGGTTGGCGAAAACAGCACGGCGATCATGGCGGCGCTGCCCGCGATGTCGAGCAGCCTCGGCCTTGGTCCCAAGACAGTGGAATGGGCGGTCAACGCCTATCTGCTGGCTGCCGCCGCGTTCATCATTCTGGGCGGCAAGGCGGCGGACGGGTTCGGGCCGCGGCGCTCCTCCGCCGCCGGGATCGGACTGTTCGCGCTCGCCTCGCTGATCATCGCGCTGGCCCCTGACGGCGTCGTGGTCGTCGCCGCCCGCGCGCTGCAGGGGCTGGGCGCAGCCTTCGCCGTTGCCGGCACGCTCGCCGCAGTGGCGGCGGCCGCCCCTGAAGCGGGGCGCGCGGGCGCTATCGGCGCCTGGACGGGATTCCTGATGCTCGGCTTCAGCATCGGGCCGCTCGTGGGCGGGGTCGTCACCCACTACGCCGGCTGGCGCATCAATTTCTGGCTGAACCTCCTGGCCATGCTCCCGGCGGGGCTGGCGCTAGGGCTGCATCCTGGAACAGAAGCTCGGCAGAGAACTCCCGTGGACTGGCTCGGGCTCGGCCTGCTCGCCTTTTTCATGGTGATGCTCATCTCGGGGCTGCACGCGTTGTCCACCGCCGATTCCGCGCCTTGGGACGCCATTGTGCCACTCGTACTGGCAGCGATGGGCTTCGCTGCACTGCATTGGGCGGAGACACGTAATCGCCAACCGCTGCTCGACTTCGGTTTATTTTCGAACCAGACCTTTGCGCTCGCCTGCCTGCTGTCGTTCCTTCTCATGTTTGACATCATGACCCTCCTTCTCTACTACAACCTCTTCGCGCAGGCGCCGAACGGGCTTGGCATGACCGCCGTTGCCGCAGGCTTTTCGCTCCTACCCCTCTCGGTCGCGCTTTTCGGCTTCGCGCGGGCAGCACCTCGACTGGGGGCCGCTGTCGGTGTGCGGAGGGTGATGGTGGGCGCGGCGCTGCTGCTCGCGCTGGGCTGCGCGATCGCCTGGGCATCCCTTGCGGGAGCGGGGTTCACGGTACTGATGCTCGGCCTTTTCGCGGCCGGCGCCGGAATTGCGCTGCCCTTTGCTTCCTCCCCGCAAATCGGCCTCGCATCGCTGCCACAGACGCAGGCCGGCCAAGGCTCCGGCATGCTCAACGCCTGCAGCTTCCTTGGCGGAACCGTCGGCGTCACCTGCGGGGGGATCATCTTTGGCCTTGCCGGCTTCGCCAGTGTGCTCCTGCTGGTGGCGCTCTCCGCGCTCGTCGGCGCGGCGCTCTCTCTGCGGCTGCGCGCGGTGTGAAATCCCGCTCGCTAGAGTATGTTCAGCCTGAGCGGAACATGCTCTGAAGCCTGCGCGGCACTTGAGCGAAGCAACACCAAGAGCTAGCGCGAGCACTCGCATAGGGGAAGAGTAGCGCGATGATCGACCAGCGACTACGGGCCCTGCTGCCCCTCTTTGGGGTAACGGGAGGGACGCTGCGACCAGATGCAACAGGAAGCTGATAAGATTCCCTCCTCAATGGTCTTGTCGGGCTCGATCCGGCATAATATTGCCGATTCTGTCCGAAAAAGACGTCGTTAGCCCAGGCTGCGGACGCT
This sequence comes from Terrimicrobiaceae bacterium, assembly GCA_045403045.1. Lineage (GTDB taxonomy): Bacteria > Verrucomicrobiota > Verrucomicrobiia > Chthoniobacterales > Terrimicrobiaceae > DASTFP01. The sequence continues at coordinate 21,738 of JAXIPG010000084.1, read as the reverse complement.
AGAGCTACTACGCCAAGCGGGGTCCGTGGACACCGAGGAGGAACTTCCAGGCAACCGCTTCGGCACTTGGCAGGCGCTCCAGGCTTTGTTCCGCTGTTATTTGACCTGCGGAGCGCGGCGGTGTTCCTGCCGGAGATTTGGGGCGACTGGGCCACCTTGCTGTCCACTCACAACGTCCTGGAATACGCCTTGAAACAGAAGTGGTGGCCTAGGTTCGAGGAAGTGCGTCAGCATGAGCGGTTCTTTCACTGGGAACTGGAGTTTCCCGAAGTGTTCTTTGGAGAAAGACCGGGCTTCCACGTTGTGCTGGGAAACCCTCCTTGGGAGAAGATCATTCCAGACCGCAAGGAGTATTACAGTCGAGCTGACGTTCTGATTCGGGCGTACACAGGAGGAGAATTGGACGTTCGGATAAAGCAACTCAATGATTCACAGCCTGGGCTGAAAGACAGCTACCAAGCCTACAATAAGCGCGTCAACGCGATGGCCGACTGCCTTAAAGGAGGTGGCGACTTTGACTATTGCGTCCGCAAAGTTGCAGGGGAATCCAGCAGTGGCCATCCAGACCTTTTCAACTTTTTCCGTCGAGCGTTCTTATCAAACTCTTGGAGTAGATGGACGCCTGGGCTACCTAGTGCCAAGCGCGATTTACCATACAGAAGGCTGTACTGGACTACGGCATCTGATGTTCGAGAACGTTCGTGTGACCGCCTTCTACGGTTTCGAGAACCGGCACAAACTGTTCCCCATCGACTCTTGCTACAAGTTTGTTTGCCTCGTAATTCAGAAACTTGCGGCGTGCGGCCCGCAGCGGTTTCAGGCTGCCTTCATGCGTCATCAAATCGAGGAGCTGTTGTCGGGTGCGCCTCCGGGCGTCGAGGTCGAAATCGCACGAGATGAAATCGAACGGATTTCGCCGGGCACGCTGAGTTTTCCAGAATACAGGACTGGCCGAGACCGAGAAATCGTTCTCAAGATGCACGGTTTGGGGGAGGCACGAGTGCCCCGTCCATTACTTGGAGGCAACGCTCCAGGTTCATGGGGTGTTGTCTTCCATCGCGAGTTGAATCTGAATTTCTACGAGAGCGACTGGCCGAGTGGAAGGCCGAAGAAGGCTGAGAGCGGGAGCTGAACTCCCGCCCTCGCGTGGGCGGTTTAGCGTCGTCGCTGCCGCTGCGCCAAGGCGCTGGCGGCGACGGATTTCGACAGTTTGCTGGTGTGCGGCTTGCTCAGAACTCGGGCCGCTTTGCTGGCCACTTTACCGCTCGTTACTTTGCATCTACTCAAGTTCCTCACCCCCTTCCGTTTGGCTCGACATGCCCCCATTATATATTGCAAACATAAATATGCAACGAATTATTGCATTTCGTAATTTGCGGCATAGATTGTTGTCGAACAAATGAACAAGACCTCACAGGAACAGTTTCAGCGGATCGTCGGACAGAGGGTGAAGCTCGCCAGGGAAGACGCCAGTCTCAGCCAGGATGAACTGGCCTCCCAGTTGGGTTTCAACGACCGCCAAACGCTCTCCAACATCGAAGCGGGCAAGCGTAAGCTCACCGCCGAGGAATTGGTGAAGCTGATCCAGGTGCTCGGGAAGAAGCTGGAGTATTTCACCGACACGTTCTCGCTGATCGGTGAAGGCGCGTTCTCCTGGCGTGCGGTGGGTGCTGCGCCTGCCTCGCTGGACGATTTCGAGGCCAAGGCAGGTAAATGGATCGCCACATTCCGCCGCCTCGGCGAGATCAAGGGCGAGCCTTGCAATCCGCTGTGGCAGCAGTTGAACCTGACAGAACGAAGCTCCTTCGAGGAGGCTCAGGCGGCAGGAGAAGCCCTCGTGGCTGACTGGCAGTTGGGCGACATCCCCGCGCAGAAACTCAGGGAAGTCGTTGAAGATCGGTTGAAGATTCTCGTGCTGTTTGTGGACGCGCCGGTGGGCATCTCGGGCGCGGCCTGCCAACTTCCGCAGTTCAACACGATCCTTGTTAACCGCCACGAGCCGGACGGGCGGCGGAACTACGACTTCGCCCACGAGACATTCCACGTCCTGACCTGGAACGCCATGCCTCCTCGCGTCTTGGACCAGGCGGACAAATACGAGGGGACGAAGGTCAAGCGCGTGGAGCAGTTGGCGAACAACTTCGGGGCGGCCCTGCTCATGCCAGCCATGAGCTTGAAGCCTCGATGGGAAAAGCGTGGTAACCAAGACCTGCATGACTGGCTGAACGAGAACGCATCCGAGTTTGAAGTGACCTCGCAGGCCCTTTACTTGCGGCTGCGGCAGCTCGGCTGGCTGACCCAGGCCGCTTCACTCGATATCGTCCAAGAGCGCCTGACCTGGAACGGACGTTCCCCCTCGGCGCAGACCCTCCCGAAGCTGTTTTCTCATCGTTTCGTTGAACGGTTGCATTGGGCGTTGGAGCACGGTGAAATCTCAGTGCGCCGCGCTGCCGAATTGCTGGACTTCACCGTGGAAGAGCTCGAAGACCTCTTCAAAAGCTACGAGTTCAGCGTGCCGTTCGACGTGTGATGAGGAAATGCATGACAGCCAGAGGTGACATCGTCCTAGTTGACACCAACGTAATCATCGAAGCACATCGCGCCAAATGTTGGCGGGCGATAGTCAACTTCTTCCGGGTTGAGACTGTCGAGAAGTGCTGCGAGGAGGCGGCGACTGGAGACAAGCGCCGCGCCGATTACGTGGCCGTGGATGTCGAGGAGATGAGAAAAGTGGTCGCGGTTCACGCGGTCAGTCTTCTGCAATGGGTCGAACTCGAAACCAAGCTTGCCGAGCCTGACCGCATTGACATGGGCGAGAAGCAGCATCTGTTGGCCTACGCCATCGCCAAGCCGGACGTATGGTATCTGAGCGCATCCGACCGAGCTGCGGTGAGGGCCGGAAATGAACTGGGATTCCTGGAGCGGTTTGTCTCGCTGGAGGCCCTGACGCGGGCGGTGGGCATCTCGGCGCAACTCAAGAATCATTTCACCGAGAAGTGGCTTAGCGCCTTGCGGACGGACATCCTAATGGGAGGGACACAATGAGTTTCTCCGTCGTCGGCAGCGTCAACCATCTTGTCGCCGAGTATCGGCGATTCCTGCTGAGCACCTACCGCTTGGCCGACCCGCGCCTGCGAGAGCAATTCGGGTCGCACATCAAGCAGGCCGACGTGCTGGTGAAAGGGCCCTATGTAACGCTGGCCAACGACTTCGCTCGGGAACACACGCTGAAGCAGCTCCATGACCTGGGCGTTGGCCACAAAGACCTACAGCGGCTCAAGTGGAGTTTCGGCGAGAAGGAGCTTTTTCTCCACCAGGAGCAGTCGCTTCGCCGCGTGCAGACGTTGGAGCGGAACGTCGTCGTGAAGACCGGCACGGGCAGTGGCAAAACCGAGGCGTTCATGCTGGCCGTTATGTCTGGCGTTCTGAGGATGCGGGCGGAAGGAGTGAAGGGTACGAAGGCCATCCTGTTGTATCCGATGAACGCCCTCGCGAACGACCAACTGGGGCGTCTTCGTACCCTGATTCGCGACTCGGGCGTGGGGGTGACCTTCGCCATGTACACCGGGGAGAGCGAGAGCGTGGCCGCAACTTTGGGCGAGCCGGTTGAAGGCAACGAGTTCATCCGCCGCACCGAGATTCGGGAGCAGCAGCCCGACGTTTTGCTCACGAACTACAAGGAACTGGAGTTCCTGTTGGTGCGGAAGGAGGATCGCACGCTGTTCTGCCCAAGCCTGCGATTTCTGGTGTTGGACGAAATCCACAGCTACCGTGGCGCTCTGGCGACGGAAATCGCCTGCCTCATCCGCAGGCTCAAGGCACGGGCTGGAGTGGGCGACGGCAAACTGCGCTGCATCGGCACGTCGGCCACGGTGTCGAAAGATGCCGGTGGAGATGAGGCCCTGGCGGAGTTCGCTGCCTCCCTGTTTGGAGAGCCATTCTCGCGGGAAGACGTGATTGGCGAAACGCTCGTCGTCAAGCAGCCGCCCATCCGCACCTACAATCCGCCGCCCACCAAGCTCCCACCGGAGGAGATTCAGACCTTCGGCCACGAGGACGATGCCAAGCTGGCGGAGTTGGTCGCGAGGATCACCGGCCAATCGCTCAGTTCGTCTGGTTCGATGCCTCAGAAGATTCGTTCTGCGCTCGAAGGCAACCAACTGGTCGCCTTGCTGGAGCGCGAGTGCCGAGAGCCGCGTTCGTTGGGGGAACTGATCGAAGTGCTCAAGACTTCGCTCGAAGCGGCGAAAGCTTTGACCGACCAGGAGCTGCGTACGCTTATCGAGGCTTACCTGCTGGTGGGATCAGTCGGGACGGAGAAAGACCCGCCTAGTCTGCGTCCGAAGCTGCATACGTTCTTCCAAGGTGTCTATGACGTGGGTCTCTGCATGAACCCCGCTTGCCGGATGCTGGTGCGAGACGGCTCGGAGACCTGCCCCAAGTGCCAGAGTGCCGTTCGGCCCGCCGCCCTATGCCGCACCTGCGGCCAGGACTTCGTGAAGGTGCGGTTCGATGAAGCTGACCCGACCAAGACGCATCCCAACGACGAGTTCAGCAGCGATGAGGACACCGGCTTCATCACCCCCTGCGTTCACGTCGAACAGGTTCAAGACGGTGAGGACGAAGACGGCGATGAGAACGGTGGGAACGCTAGACCGAACAAGCGTCAGTCGCACACAAAAGCGCGGTTGAAGCTGCTGCCGAAGTTCGTCTGCCATCAGACCGGGAGGGTTCACGAGGAAATGCCGAGTGGCAGCGCAGCGTCAACGGTGACGGTGCAACAGGTCATGCGTGGCCGTGGCAACACCTGCCCCGTCTGCAATTCCACCTATACAAAGGGTGACATCCTCACGCTGTTGCGCTCGGGCGCGGCTTCGTCAAACTCCGCTCTGGCAACGCACCATCTGGATAAGTTGCCCGCCAAGGAGCGTAAACTGCTGATCTTCGCCGACAATCGTCAGGAGGCTGCACATCAGGCTGGATACATGGGCGACCGGCATCGGCAATTTGCCGTGCGCCACGCCATCGAGCAGGTTGTGCGGGATACTGGCGCTTCCGGTCTCGCCCTAAATATCATCGCCCACAAGCTGCTGGAGAAGTTCCAAGACATGGGGCTTGTCCGGCGCAAGCTCACTTCAGACGAGCAGAAATGGTGGCGCAAGGCTTTGGAATACGAGGCGGCTGGCGAGTTCTGCCGCGCCACTCATCAACGCATTTCCTTGGAGAACCTGGCCCTGGTGGAGATTCAGTACGAGTTTCTCGACCAACTCACGGACGACAGCCGGTTCAAGGGGGCGTGCGAGCGCGACGGGGCGAAACGTGAGACTGCCTTCAAAGAGGGGAACATCGAGACGCTTGTTTGCAGTCCAACGCTCGAACTCGGCGTCGACATCGGCGATCTCTTGACCGTGCTGCTCCGCAACTGCCCGCCAGCGCCCGCCAACTACTTGCAGCGGGCCGGTCGAGCAGGACGCACGCTTCGCATCGGATTCGTCTCCACGTTCTGCGGCGCAGGTCAACACGACCGCCACTGCTTTGATGATCCCGCCTGGCTGGTGCGGGGCGAGTTCCGACCGCCAACGGTCAAGCTGGACAACGGGCGCATCTTGGAACGGCACGCCCGGTCGTTCGTCCTCGAAGAGCTATCTCACGAGTTCCCGAGGATGATGGCTGAGTTCGTTGACGATCTGGATCGCCCGTCGGCTTTGACCACGGAACAGATCACGGGGCTTCTCGAAGAAGTGAAAACCAACGCGGATGCCTTGGTCGCAGCCTCGCTCATGACTTTCGGCAAGCACGACGAGGTGGATCAGAAGTTCTTCAGCGGGGTGGTTCAAAGGATGCCCGAGGACGTTCAGCGCACGCTGTCAAACTGGTTTGACCGGATTAAGCGGATTTTCGAGGAGTTTGAGTTCTACCGGCGCATCACGGCTGATCGGCAGGCAAAACAGAAGGCGGCTTCTCGGGAGCGGGCCTATCGGGAACTGACTACCGACAACCAAACCGCTTACACGCTCAATTATCTGTCGAATGACGGCCTCCTTCCGTCCTACCAGTTCCCGACCGACACTTTCTCGCTCGAACCAGGAGTAAATGACACACCCACGCTCCGGCGACCTGCCTGGGTCGCACTGTTCGAGTTCGCGCCCGGCAACCTGGTATATGCGAATGGCCACAAGCTTAAGAGCATCCGTGCCTATTTCGAGGGACGCAACCGGGCCGCTGCCGCTGGAACAGAGGCGGGCCATCTTGAGGCATCCGGTCGAGTCCGTCCGTTCTGCTTCTGCAGCAAGTGCGGTTTTGCCAGCGAGGAGGTCGTCAACTCTTGTCCACATTGCGATGAACCGAATCCCATGAAGAGGGATGTGGCGTTCATCGAGTCGTTTGAGGCGGAGCAGAGCACCCAGATTACGTCTGCCGAGGAGGCACGCCAGCGGGTTTATTTCGAGCGCAAGGAGAACCTCGTTCGTGACGGCGGCAACAAGGCCATTATCCATCCATATCCGTTCTCGCACCTGGAATACCGCAAGCACAGCCGACTTCTGGTCAGCAACTGGGGCAAGAAAAGGGGCATGGACGGGGACGGGGAGATGTTCGAGTTGTGCCCGAGTTGCGGCAAGCACCGCCCGGCACACATGACCAGCCGGGAAACCGAGCGGTGGGACGAAGATCACGCCAAGCGGTGCAACGGTCGTCCACGGGCTTATGTCCTCGGATACGCGTTCTCCACAGATGCCTTGGTGCTTCCCGTGGCTAAGAGGTTGATTCCCGATGATGAGACACAAGCTTTCTGCCGCACGCTCGGGACTGCTCTCGTCGCGGGTGCTGCCGAGTTACTCGAATTGGAGGCAGATGAAATCGCATTCTTCAGCCATCCCGAACCGGACGCAGGTGCAACCATTACTTTCTACGAAACCGTGCCTGGAGGCGCTGGATACCTCACAACACTTGCGGCTCGGTTGCCCGAGTGGGCGAAGATGTCCGTGGACAGACTGTTCGCTCACGAGTGCTCCGGGGCGTGCTACGGCTGCCTCAAGAGCTACCGAAATCAGCCGTTCCATCATCTACTGAACAAGAACCTCGTGCGAGACGCGCTGTTCCAGTTCTCGACACATGAGCGCCTTGGAGACCCGTTCGAGGCAGCCGCCAATCAGGGACTCGGGCTGTCGAACAAATGGATTGAAGGCAACGTCCCTGCCCCGGCAGACTCGCCGACGAAAGATACGGTCATCGAGCGCAGGCTTTTCGAGGCAATCGCAAATGGTGGGAGGCTGCCTGCGCCTGTGAAACAACGGGAGTTCCGGTCAGCCGACGTGCTCGTCACCGTTGCCGACTTCGCCTACGAGGCGGAGAAGATCGCAATCTACTGCGACGGTTTTGCCTTCCACGGGATGCCCGAAAACTTGGCGGCAGACGCGCAGAAACGAAATCACCTGCAAAGCATGGGGTGGATGGTACTGACGTTTTGGGGCCACACTATTCTGCGCAATTCCGAGCGGTGTGAGGAGCAGATTTGGCGGGTTTTCACGCATAGGAGGACAACGTGTTCTTCCATTTAGTATCCCATCCAATGCCGCTCATCAAAGACACTTCTGCCCTTTGCATCGGCCAGACAGTTCATGCGGTGCGTCTTTTCCCATTGAGTCTCCGATTCCAGCATGGTTCGTCGCAGCAGATCGGTTGGCCGACGCCGTTAATCTCGATATGGCGGACTGGTGGACGGCAACCGGTGAAAGCTACCTTGGCCCGGGTGAAAAGAATCTCGAGGAAAGTGCCAGCGAGGGCAGGCATGAGGCGAAGGAGATTGAGGCAAGAACAAGCCACGCTTTCGCCAAGCATACACAGGCCGGCAATCAAGGGCATGCTAATATCACAAACCACATTACATCTAAACTCTGAAGAAGCGCCTCATCGGCATAATCGTGGGCTGCCGTCAGCGAACGTCAGAAACCCATTTCTCGTAGAGAACTCTCGTATAGTCAGAACATGAAAGCAACGAACGGAGACTCGACGCTAGACCAGATAATTTCTGTTCGTTGTCCAGCATGCGGCCTGGAGTTCCCACTTAGCGAAGCAGTTCTCGGAAGTGTGAGGCACGGTCTTGAGAAAGAGCTTCAGGTCGAAATCGCGCATCGCGAGAAGAATCTCGCGGACAAGCTTAGAGCGCTCGGCGAGCAAAAGATCGCTCTGACGAAGAAGGCCGCTGCCTTGGACGAACAGGTCGAAGGCCTCGTGAAGCAGCGACTGGAACAGCAGGTGGACGAGATCAGAACCAAAGCGGCGAAGAGAGCCGCGGAAGCGCAAGAAGCCATATTGAAAGAGTTGCGGGACAATCTGAGCGAAAAGGCGGCGGCGCTGAAAAAGGCGCAGGATCAAGAACTCGCCTTGCGGCGCGAAAAGCGCCAGCTCGAGGAGGCGAAAGAGGCTCTGAGATTAGAGGTGCAGCGCACTCTCGACGAGGAGCGGGGCAAGCTAAAGGAGCAGCTCCGCGCGGCCGCGGATCAAGAAAACCGACTGAAGATTGCCGAGAAGGAAAAGGTCATTTTCGATCTCAAAACGAAGCTTGACGAGGCGCAGAGAAAAGCTGCGCAGGGGTCACAGCAGACGCAGGGTGAGGTGCTTGAACTCGATTTCGAGCAGCAGCTCCGGCGGGCTTTTCCTATGGATCAGATTGACGAAATCTCGAAAGGAGTTCGTGGGGCCGACGTATCTCATGAGGTCCGGGGCAACACCGGCAGATCGTGCGGCGTAATCCTCTAGGAGACCAAACGCACTCAGAACTGGAGCGATTCATGGATCGTTAAGCTTAAGGAGGACATGCGCAGCGTAAAAGCCAGGCGATCTCGGGCAATGCGCTGAAGGAGATTCCTGCTCTGGAACTCGAAATGGTAACAATGGAAGGTGAGAAATGAATAGTATCAACATTGAGTGGGACTTTTACGGCAAAGTGTGCAGTCATGCGGAAATCGCACGTGATAGGATCGATGAGGGCGATTTTTATAAGTTATTCGCCTTTTGCGCATGTTGGCATTTTGCCTTCTGTCTCAGCATGCGATTTCAGTTTCCGATTCGAGGTTCCCTCTCATTCAATGACCCGGCTAGCAATAGTTATGGGCACGTTTGGTGCCTGTTGAATGATTCGAATCTCGCGATAGATATACGAGGTATTCAGCCAGAACCTGATTTAGTTCGTTGTGCTAATTCAGGCCGTTTACTCCCCGTAGAAGATATAGCTGCTATTTCAGATGCCCAGAAACGTGTTTGGTCATCTCGAACATGGTAACTTGCTTTTTGCCTCCAAACACAGCTTTGAGGGCATCGTCAGCATTGATCAGCGTCTTTTTCTTTGCGTCCTGAAGCTTGTTCTTCTTGATGTAATCCCAGATCTTTTTGGTCACTTCGCTACGCGGAAGCGGCTTCGACCCTACAATCTTGGCCAGCGCATCATCAGGCTGAACGGGTTTCATTAAAGCTGGGGTTTGGTTTGCGGGCGCTTTTGGCTGTTGGCATAATGTTGTTGGGTGAATTGACCCGGAAAATCCGGGCGGGTGAATCAAATCTGGCCTTTTCGGGTCGCTGCGCCGAGAAAATATCGGAGCAAGCGGAGAGTGTGATCGCGAAGCCCGATTTCGCAGTCAGCCCACGCGGAAAGGCAACGCGCGCGCGGGATCGGCAATGGACCGGAGGCTGACGAGCAGGACGGAGTCCCGCCCGCGTACGGAGAGCACCGGCATGAGGCCGCGACTGAGGATCGCTTCAGCGGCCTTCTCGGAGAGCCACGCCTCGGCACAAGGGGTTGTCTCCTTTTCCGCGCCGGCTCGGAATGAATGCACGGGGAGCCCGCCGATTTCCCCGCCTGCGCCGCCGAGTTCGATGTCCCAGCCGTCCGAGGCGAAGGACCTCAGCAGCAGATGACCGCAGAGGAAGGCCGGGTTGGCCCACAGGTGGCATTCGTGCGAATCACCCGGGGTCAGTTCTTCAAATGGGAGTGTCTGGATGGGGTCGCCTGATTTTCCGTATGGCTGGCGGATCAGGAAACGCGGCAGCGCGAGACCGATCCGAATGGACTCGGGTGCGCGGCGCAGCTCGGCGAAGGCGTTCAGATCTGCTCCGGTGGTCGTCGCCCAATCGAGCGGATTCGGCTGCGAGGCGAATGAATTGCAGCCGAGCAGTTCGGGCTTTGCGCCGCCGATGAATGCGGTGCTGCATGCTTCGGCGAGGCGCGCGATTCGCAAGAGGGTTCCGAGGTCCCTTCTGCCGAATGTGAATGCGCCGAGGATGACCGCCGGAACGAGCGGTTCGAGTTGTCTGCCGACGGCGCTCGCAGCGGGATTGTCGAGGGATGAGATTTGCCGGTCGAGTTCCTCGCGTGAGATGTCGATGGCGTGGAGCTTCACGTTTTCGCCGGCCTCGCGGACGAGGAAATCGAGCCCGCACCAGGTGGATTCGAGTGCCTGAAAGTCCGGATGATGCAGGATTCTTCGCAGGCGTGCGGAGATTTCCGAATCAAGCGTCGCAAGAAGCGATGCCTGCTCCGGGCTAGGTAGCGGCGCGGTGGAAGGGGCGACTGCTTGCTTGATGAGTTGATCGACAATGGACTTCGGTCCTGCCGGTGCCGATGGCCCGGTCACGGGCCGTCCGAGGAGTCGCGCGACCATGTCGGCGGCGGATTCCTGTTGCGGGGCTCCGGGCGTGATCGAAGCCGACGCGGGCGTGCCGGTCTTGAAAATCCCACGCAGTTCAGCAACGGCGGCTTCGGTGCTGCCGGGGTGGAGCAGGCGCGCGCGCAGATCCGACAGCGTGGCGAGTGCAGGCACGCTCTTGAGCAATTGGTCCGGGTGAAAATCGTCGAGATGTTTGAATGCGAGGTCGATCTCCGCCGTTCCCCCGGCGCAGGCGGGGAGGTGGAGCGAAGCTGCGAACTGGGCGCAGACGGAGTCGAAGTTATCGCAGTCCGCCCGCAGTGGCCGGCTCCCGGCGGCATCCGCCCGTCCGCTGAAGTGGCCGAGGATCGCGATGCGCAATGGGGCATCTTCATCGACCGGCGTGGGAGGCGCGGTCTTCTTGAACGAAATGTCGAAGCTGACGTGGCCGGGGCGGATTGGGTCGGGCATGTGAGTGAGCGTTGCGGTGGTCAGTCCCTTGGTGGCAAGTGAGGGGTTGAGCGAACTCTCCGCTTCGGCCCAGGTTATTCAATTCTCAATTCACTCGCCACTGAAAGTGTGCGAATAGACGCATTTGGTTGACTCCGAGCTGACATACGGGTGCCAGCGGGCCGGATTCTGTGCAGGAAATCGCTTCTGCGAAGTTCGCATTCTACCCTCCACGGCGTCTTTGTTTTGTTCGAGATTCTTTTTCATGTCGCTCAACGCCTGGAGGCGGTGGCGTTCGTATTTGCCAATCCACCGTTCGTAAATCTCGTGTAACGGCGTCGGATTGAGGTAATGCAGCTTCTCGCGTCCGCGCCACACGGTGGCGACGAGGTTCGCCTCTTCCAGAATGACGAGATGCTTGGTCACTGCCTGCCGCGTCATGTCGAGGAGTTCACATAACTGACCCAGCGTCTGCCCACTGCTCCTGTGCAGTTCGTCGAGCAGCTTTCGGCGGCTCGGATCGGCCAGCGCTTTGAACACTTCGTCCATGACACGACGGATAATATGCAACCATTCGATTGCATGTAAAGAGCTGATTCGAGTGAGCTGCGACCCAAAGCAAAACAGTTGCTCCGCGCCCGGCCTAAAAGAATCTCGCCAGTTCAACTTGGAAGTAAGCATCCTGCCGAAACGAATGGAACGGGTCGCCTCGCTCAGTGTTCGTGAATGCCCGGCCTTCCACGCTCACTCGCCAGTGCTTGCCTACGCGCCGTGTGAGGCCTCTACCGCCTTCGCCGTGGATGTGACTAAATGATGTTGATTGCAGCGTTGTTCCACGCTAGATGTCGAGAAGCGCACAAGCTCGCCTTCCCTCTGCCCATCCATCTCTTTTATGAGGCAACTCCGCTCTCTCTTGGCTCCTCCTGTTTCTGTCGCGAGCGATTCGGAGGGAAAGATCCAGTTGAGCAAATTGCGTCTCGGGAACCGGTTTCGAGCCCATGATGTGACCCCACGCAACCTCAAAAATTGGATTGGCCCACGTTGGTCACTCTGAGGTTCTCCTCGTGCACCCAAAATCGGCCGAAACTCCCGTGCTTCAGATGCGAAACATCTCGAAGTCTTTCGGCGCGGTTCGCGTCCTGACGAATGTGCATCTCGAGCTTCGCAAGGGCGAGATTCATGCGCTCATGGGCGAAAACGGAGCCGGAAAAAGCACATTAATGAAAATCGCCTCCGGTCTCATTCCCAGCTATGAAGGGGAAGTCTTTGTTGAAGGCGAGCGGGTGCATCTCGCATCGCCGCGCGACGCCAGCCGGCACGGGATATCAATCATCCATCAAGAGCTCAGTTTGGTACCTGAACTGCACGTGGACGAAAATATCTTTCTGGGCCAGGAACGCCTTCGTGCAATGTTTTTCGTGGATCGAAAGTCCCAGATCAAGTCCGCCAGAGAAGTGTTGGCACAGCTCGATTATCGTGGATCGATTGAAACTCCCGTTTCCAAGCTGCGAGTCGGTGAACAACAGCTGATCGAAATCGCAAAAGCGCTGGCATCGAAAGCTCGGATACTGATCATGGATGAACCAACCTCCGCGCTTTCCATCAATGAGAGCCATAGATTGTTCGAAGTGATTCGCCGATTAGTCGCGGACGGAGTTGCGATCGTTTACATCTCGCATCGGATGGAGGAAGTGTTCTCCCTCGCCGACACCGTAACAGTTCTCCGCGACGGAAATCTGGTCGGTACCTTGGCGGGAAAAGAAGCGACTCGCCGTGATCTGATCCGCATGATGGTCGGACGCGAACTCCAGGATGCGGCACGCGTCGAAAAAGCTGTTGTTCAATCGTCCGGAGCGGTCCTCGAGGTTCGCAACTTATGGTTGGAAAACCCAACGCCGACACCTTCGCGGGAAAGACTTGTTACCGGTGTGAATTTCACGGTTGGTCACGGTGAAATTCTGGGCATAGGCGGATTGCTCGGCGCGGGTCGAACGGAGACTTTGCAAGTCTTATTCGGTCTTCATCCCGGCACGTCCGGCGCAGAGATCAAAGTGAACGGCAAGCCGGTGCGGATCACAAGTCCGGTACAAGCAAAGGCAGTCGGCATCGCGATGGTCACCGAAGATCGGAAAGGAGATGGGCTGGTTCTCGGCGCGACAATCAACCGAAATGTCGCCTTACCGGTCACAAGCATTCTCTGCCAATTGGGTGTTGTTCGAACGGTTAAGGAATTAGGTCTCGCGAGGTCAACCATGAAAAAACTCAATGTTGCGGCTTATGGTCCTGATCAAGCCGTGGGCTCGCTAAGCGGTGGCAATCAGCAAAAAGTAGTCCTGGGCAAATGGCTTGCGACACTCCCAAGCGTTCTCCTGCTGGATGAGCCGACTCGTGGAATCGATATCGGCGCGAAAGCGGAAATCTACAGACTCATTCGCGAGCTGGCCTCCGAAGGACTCGCGATCGTCCTGGTTTCCTCGGAGCTTCCCGAACTAACACTGTTGAGTGATCGAATCTTCGTGATGCGCGAAGGTCGTCCGACCGCAATCCTGGATCCTTCCAATTTTTCTCCTGAAACGATATTGGAGTTCGCTTCCCCTGGAGGAGCGACTCAACCTGAATTCGAAAACATAGATACGCGCTCATGAAAAAATCTGGTTTCCTGCATTTCCTTGCACAAACGAAACTCTTCTGGGGACTGGCGGTGATCTATGGTCTTGGCGTCCTCCTTTCACCAGTTAATCGCAAAGGGGTAAACATCTTTTTGAGTGCCGGAAATCAATCGGATGTGCTGCGCCAGGTCTCAATCATTGGGATCGTCGCAGTCGGGATGACTCTCGTAATTCTAACAGGCGGCATCGATCTTTCGGTTGGCTCTCTCCTTTCGTTTGGCACGATGTATTCCGCCATGCTTTTCACCTTGCAAGGTTGGACAAGTGCTTCGGCCACGGCGATTCCCTTGCTTGCCATCGTCTGTGTCGTCTTGGGCACGTATTTGGTTCCGCTAGCATCGCGGAACTGGGCGCGCGACAAGCTCAAGGCGTCCGCAGCTGCCCCGTCATCCGTTCGGATCACCGGCATCGTCGTCGGGTTGGTACTTGCTCTTGCTGCAGTAGGTTGGACGGTAAGCCAGCTCGGTTCAAAATTTGGAGCTGCAGCCGTCCTTGTCACGGTTCCAGCTGCCGGATTGGCGGTGGGCGCCGTTACCGGTATCATCATTGCGAAGGGCAAACTTCAGCCGTTTATCGTGACCTTGGCAATGATGGTTGCGGTGACGGGTGCTTTACGTTTGATCGCCGGTCCAACTGCGGCAATTTATCCGATCTACAGCGGAACAAATGCGCCTGCCGACGTTGATATGTTGCGCGGTGATTTGTTTGGGATATTACCAATTCAAGGAGTGTTTTTCCTCCTGCTCGTGATCATCTTTGGGTTTCTCCTGAAATACACTTCCTTCGGACGTTATGTTTATGCCATCGGGGGAAACGAACAGGCCGCTCGTGTCGCGGGCATTCGCGTCGATGCTGTGAAGGTTACTGTGTACGCGCTTTCAGGAGCCCTCTCCGCTTTAGCGGGAATTCTTTACGCGGTGCAATATCGCCAGGGCAAACCCGAAGCCGGCGCCGGCGCAGAATTGGACGCAATCGCAGCCGTCGTGATCGGAGGAACCAGCTTGGTTGGAGGTAAAGGCTCCATGGTCGGAACCCTTGTCGGGGTTCTCATTTTCGGCTTCCTCGGGAATATCCTTGTCCTCAAAAACATCGACAGCAGTCTGCAGCTTGTTCTCAAAGGTTTGATCATTCTCGGCGCCGTTTTGCTTCAAGAAGGTCAGTTTGGAACCTTGTTGAAACGGCTGCGTGTCAATTTTCGTTCATCTCCCGTCACCGTCCCAGGTGCGACTTCAGGTGCCCGCTAACTCTTTCTTGCTCTACAAAAGGAAACGGACAGATACATCGAGCGCGAAATCACGCTCTCGTCAGAGCTTGTAAAGCGTTTTCTACACAAACCCACCAAACATGAATAGACGTTCATTCCTTAAAGTTAGTTCCGCAGCCCTGGCTGCTGGAACGGTGCTCAAGCCATTCTCCATTCGAGCCGAATCGAAAAAGTACGTTTTCGGCTTTTCCCAAGCGACGATCGCCGAGTCGTGGCGCGTCCAATTCAACAAGGACATGAAAAAAGAGGCCGAGAAACATCGGGAAGTAGACCTGATCATCACCGATGGACAGAACTCGGTTGAGAAACAGGTGGCAGATGTCCAGAACCTGATACGTCAGGGCGTTGACGTACTCATAGTTAGTCCCAAAGAATCCGCCGCTCTAACAGGCGCAGTGATAAAAGCGTCCGAAGCCAAAATTCCGACAATCATTTTGGATCGCAATGTGGATACGGACGAATACACTCAGTTCATCGGCGGCGATAATCTTGCGATCGGACGGGCAGCGGGCGAGTATGCCGTAAAGCTTTTAGGCGGTCCCGGAAGTGCAAAAGGAAACGTTGTTGAGATTTGGGGTGGCATGGCCTCCCAACCCGCTCACGATCGCCACAACGGATTTGCGGAAATCGTTGGCAAAGAATCGGGCATCAAATCGATCCTAAAACCGATCGACACCGAATGGAAAGAAAAGAAGGGATATGATCTGATGCAGACCGTTCTGACGGCCAACGAGACGATCAATCTTGTGTACGGTCATAACGATCCTCTCGCTCACGAGGCGTATCTCGCAGCGAAGGATGCGGGCCGTGATAAAGGCGTGTTCTTTCTCGGAGTGGATGGTTTGCCCGACCAAGGCGTTGCATGGGTCTGCAAGGATGAACTCACGGCCACATTCCTCTACGCGACACCGGGCGCGGAAGCTATTCGTCAAGCGCTGAAGATCATGAACGGAGAGAAGGTCGAAAGGAAAATCACCCTGGAAACGCTAGCCATCGACAAATCCAATTGCGAGAAGATCCTCAAGGAAAACGGAATCGGTTAGCAGACTGTTGAAGAATCCCGTCGTTTCATGCAGGGGGTTTTTGCAGAACTCAAGAGACGGAAATTTATACTACGCCCCGGATGCTTTACCTGCTTCTCGCTGGCTTAGGCTATGCCGTTAAAACCGCCGGGGATGCTGCCACCGCGCTGGAACTTGCCTCCAAAGAATCCTTTGACATGTTGATAAGTGATATCGGCCTCCCTGATGAAACAGGCTACGAACTCATGAAAAAAATCCGTGAACGTAATCCGATCAAGGGCATCGCTGTGACTGCTTACGGGACGGCAGAGGATGTTCGTAAAAGCCGCGATGCCGGATTCAGCGAACACCTCCTGAAACCCGTCGAATCATCTCGACTCCACGAAGCGATCCAACGCGTCCTTGCACGTCAGTGACTTCTCCTGCCCCAGAGGGATCCCCAAGCGGCTTTGACGCAACCTGCACCTGTTTTCCAGGTAGCAAACGAGCAGACTCAGTACAGCCGTTTATCGAATCGATGATCAATCAGGTCGCCAGCAAGCGGCCATCAAGAAGCAGCAAATGTAGTGGACGCCGCCATGCTCGGGCGGCTTCGCCGCAATGCAACCTTTAAGGTTTCCAATCTCCTACGCCGCGACGGCTTCTTCGTGGTGAAATTGGAGCTGGTAAAGTTTGCGGTAGAGGCGCGACTTTTCGAGCAAAGTGGCATGCGGGCCAATATCCACGATGCGTCCATGAGCCATCACGACGATGTTGTCCGAATTGAGAATGGTCGAAAGACGATGCGCAATAGCGATGACGGTCCGTCCGTGAGCCAGGCGCTCGAGCGCCGCCTGGATCATGCGCTCTGATTCGGAGTCGAGCGCCGATGTCGCCTCATCCAGCAGAAGAACGGGCGCGTTCTTGAGCAAAGCTCGCGCGATGGCGAGCCGCTGCTGCTGGCCGCCGGAGAGAAGGCAACCCTTATCGCCAACGATGGTGTCGTAGCCTTCGGGCTGAGCGAGGATGAAGTCGTGCGCGTAGGCCAGTTTTGCGGCGGCGTGGATCTCCGCCTCGGTGGCATCCAGACGTCCGTAACGGATGTTTTCGTAGATCGTGTCGTGAAACAGAAACGTATCCTGGGTGACGATTCCTATGTGCTCGCGAAGCGAATGCTGCGTGATGGTGCGAAGATCGCGCCCGTCAAGCTCGATGACGCCGGCCTGCGGGTCGTAGAAGCGCAGGATGAGCGAGAGCATCGTCGTTTTGCCCGCGCCGCTCGCACCAACGAGAGCGTATTGTTTGCCAGGTTCGACTTCCAGATTTACGTTTTGGAGCGCCTTCGCGTCTTGCCCGTAAGAGAAATTGACGTTGCGAAACGTAATCCCGCCGCGGCATTCGGTGAGCACCGTTGCGTTGGGTGCATCCTGGATGGCGGGTTTGAGCTGCATGAGGTCAAAGACATTTGTCGTGGAGGCGAGGCACTTCTGCATGAGCATTGGAATCCTGCTCAAAGATTTGAGGGGATTGTAGAGCAGAAAGATTCCTGAGCACAGCGCGATGAACTTCATGAAGCTGATGTTAAAGTAATAAACGTAGAACAGAGCGAGGACGACGCCGCAGGCCGAAACGGACTCAATCAACGGCTGCACGATATCGGTGCTCCTGCGCACTTTCATGCTGTTGTGGCACTGAATGGCACTTGATTTCTCGAACTGCTCGATCTGGTAATCTTCGCGGGCAAAGGATTTGATCACGCGAACGCCCGCGAAGCTTTCCTGAAGAATGACCGCCATCGTGCCTGCCTCGTTTTCCTCGGCTGTGCCGGCCTTGCGCACCTTCTTTCCAAAGATCATGACCGGAACGATGCAGATTGGAAAGAGCACGAGAGTGGTCAGGCTGAATCTCCAATCCATAGCGACCAAAACGCAGACGCCGACAACGACCGCAATCGGATCTTTGATGATATTCCCTGCAATGGATGTGAGGGCATTCTGGGCCATCCGGGTGTCGTTGAGCACGCGGGAAATGAGTTTGCCGGATTTGGCCCTGTTAAAGAATTCAAGCGATTGCGAGATCAGATGGCGGAAGAGCTCGGTGCGAAGATCCTGCAGCACGCGAAAACTTACCCACGCCATGCAATAGCCGTTCAGGAAGGAGAAAATACCTCGCGCGACCATCGCCACGGGGATGAGAAGGCTGACCCAGAGGACCCCTTCAATACCAGGCCCGGAATCCTGGCCGCCGCTCGACATGAGCATCTTGTAGGCGTTCGGATTTTGCCCGGTCGGGAAGATCTTTTCACCAACAATCTTAACCACGAGCGGGAAAACCCCGTTGAGCATTCCCGCGGCCACTCCGCACAGAAGCCCGAAAACAAACCGGGAGCGGTAGGGCTTCATATATCCCGCGAGCTTCAAATACGGCCTCCAGCCCTGCCGCAGCAGTTCAAGGAAGGGCACTTTCTTTTTCTCGGCCATCAGGGTTTACATTTATACCATTTTCCCGACCGCTCGAATTTAAAATGCGCTCCCCTCGGGAAAGATTCCAAAGTTCTATCCACCCTCCGAGTTCATCGATCTGATTATCAACGGCTTGTCGGATTTCGATCAACCGAAAACAACCCGATTCAGAATGGAATCGGAATATCCAACAAGAGAAATGAAAACTGAAAACAGGTTCCTTTGCGTCAGTGACGCCGGGGAGATCACCACTGAGGAAAACACGTTCTGGGACGTGAGAAACGAAATTGAAAGCGCCATGCGCCGGCGGCAGACATGCGGCGTCGTCTACGGTCGCGGCACCAGATTCTTCTGGCGGCAGACGGAAGGCGAACACGAGCCGCAAGTTCACCTCGAGTTTTGCCGCGGGAGCAAGGTCGTCGAGCGATACGACGTGCCGGAGCTCTCATGGCGCGCGTTCGAAACCGTGGCTCGCCAGAATGGAAAGACAGCCAAGGAGTATTTGACGCTTCTCCTGGGAGTCGGAATGGTTGAAGGCGAGTCGCTGAGCGAGCAAATCGGCTGGCTATTCGATATCAATGAGAGCGACGAGGTTCGTCATTTCCGGCAGGCTTCCCAGGCGTTTCACGGTTCGGACGCCGAATGCGTCGCGCCCCCGATGTATGGGAGGGTAGAATGAAAACTCCCATTCCCCGCTCCAAAATGCTCGACCTCAAAAAGAGGCTCGACCGCTTGCGGGACAATCCTCAATCACCAGTCAAGCGCGAGTTTGTCTGGTCACCGCTACTCAAGGCCTGGCGCAACAAGAAGACCGGTGAAGTGAGAACTCACTTGTTTGTTCGCAAGAGCACACTAGGGGCCGCGGCCTTCACAAAATGAAAACGTTCACGCTCAAATTCGATTGCGACAATGCCGCCTTTGAAGGAGACCCGACACCAGAGATTGTTAGGATTCTCCGACTCACTGCCCAGCGCATTGAGATGAAGGGGGCGCCGACGCACTTCCAAACAATCCTCGACATTAACGGCAATGATGTTGGTCGGTATGCGTTGAAGGAGGAACGATCGTGAAACGCATCAGCAAACCTGTTTGGATCTCGCCGGCAGCAGCAGAAGCAATCCAGGAGCTCGCCACGCGCAACAATTGCAGCTTCGATGCAATGCTCTCGCGAGTTGTCGAGTGGCAACTGGCGTTTGATGAGCTCCGCGATACGCGGGACAGAAGAGAGATATCGCAATGCGTCGCTCGATGAAGAAGGGTTGGTGTTTAAGCCAGACGAACTGGATCGGCCCGCTCATGTTCGTGTTTTTGCTCGTCAGACTCTTGAGCATGTTCCGCAAATAAACCATCTTCCGATAGCCCGCTCGTTTGCTAATACTTTGGGGGTTGAAGCACGAAGCGGGCTTTTCGTTTAATACGAGGGGATCGGGAGAACGTCCCATTTCGTTGGTTTCACAACCCGTATGCATATCGCGCGCTCTTCCGGCGGGCCATGGAGTATACCTGCCACAAGTGCGATAAATGCATCGTTGCACAGGATGCCGCAAGCTTGCTCCAATGCCGTGTTACGTGGCTTCATATTTTCCGCCATGTCAGGATAGCGGACTCCTCGTAAAAAGGTCACCAGCGCCAACGTCGTGCGAAGTATCAACCGTTTTTAACATGATTTCTTGATTCGACGCTTCCGCCTCTGTTGGTAGTCAACCTGAAAAGGAACCCCATTCAACGCCAACCAAGCCCATGCTTCGACTAAGCTGCGACGAGGATCAATCGAAGCGGGTAAGTCCGCCTCGCTAGGCTTGGACGCGCAGCAAAAGAATTTGGCTTGCGGCTTGCGCTTGTCGCGTTTCATTTCACGCGCCATACGCGATAAGCGCCATTCTGCCGGTGAAAGGAGAATCGCCGTCCGTGGTCGTAGCCATATTGCCGGATGCAAGACTTGTCGGCGTCGAACTCGTCCAGGCTGAGCGAGAATGAATCGCCAATCTCCATCGCCTTGACCGGGTAACGGAAAGTGATGTTCGGAATCGGGATTCCCTTCTCAATCGCTTTCATTGAAATTTCATTTAAAGATTGGAGCCGCATGTCGGGGGACACACGGCTTTCGATGGATATGGAGCCGTCCACCAAAGTGTTCATCGGGAGTGTCCGTCGGATCAATCGCTACGTAGCATTATGCCAGCGCCTAAACTCAAACCAACCGCAAATCCAAAAAGCGCCTCCACGGAAGCGTACATCTTACCAGACCCCACGGCCACATGCCGGCGATAACCAAGCACAATCCCGCTATCTGGGTCAACCAGCCGTTGGACGCTTAGGTAAGCCTCGGCTCCCTGTGGTTCCAAATATCGGCAAGCCAGAGCAACCGAATCCGGATGTGCAGCCACACCAACCAAGCTGATGCCGTTTGTCGGAAGGACATTGCAATCGTAAACCTTCATTCCGGCCAATTGGGAGATTTTGCCGTCCTGAACGCTATTCAAACCAGAACTGTAGGTTTGATAGATCGTCGCGTCGCCGAGCCAGCTTGTCATGACGTCCTGATTTACGATCAGGGAAAGCTTATTCACGGGAACATCCCGCTTTGCCATCACTCCACGAACCGAAACGGTAGTTGCCCGACTATAGTTCGCGATACTAAGATTTGCCACGCTCACGCCGAAATTAACAGTGGTAAAAAGTGTTGCAATTCGCTGCCAGACTTTCTTAGCAAGCTCCTGGCCTTGATTCTGCGCAAGTGCAGCGAGTCCTGCTGAGCTATTCGCGTTCTGCAAATCCGTCTGGCCGCAAGTCACAATGAACTGCTGGTCCATGGTTACGGTAACCGTATTGATCGTTCCCTGGTCCTGCTCGTAAGCTAAGCCAGACGCGGGGGTGTAGGTAAACGTGGTAGCGACCAGTGCCTCGACACGCGGAACGTAGATTACAGCGCCTGTTTGCGCCGACTCGGAGTTATACGAGTGACTGAATGCTGAGAGTTGAGGACAAGCCGCGACGAAAGCCTTTAGAGCTTCCTGCGCGAAGATTGAGTCGTTGAAGTTGATTGCGGTGGCCATAAATTATTGGGGTTTGGGAGTACTAATGAACTTGCTGAGTTCGGGGTGTTCGTTGTAGAAGGCGGTTTTTGCCGCGCCTTCGAGTTCGTTGAAAGTGTCGATGGGAGATTGCTGCCCGCCGATTGCCGGCGTCATGGCGATAAATTTGGCCGCAGACAAGCCAAGGGAGCGCTCTAGGCGATCAAGAGATTCG
>JAXIPG010000259.1:0-3654 GCA_045403045.1 Terrimicrobiaceae bacterium | reverse complement strand
CACCTCAAGAAAGGGAATATTATGTACGTTAGTGTGTCGGGAGATCGGCAGAGAGCAAATGTGAAGATCCTCAACAGCAAAGGAATAGCAAATCAGACCGGCCCCGAGTCGAGCGTAGCTTATGAGTCGCCAGTGCAGGATATTTCTGACACTTTGATGTTCCGCTCGAATATGTAAGTCAGTGATATTGAGACAACTGTAATGCCACCGCATTGCTCATTACGGACTGCAAGCGTACGTAATATTCCCTTTCTTGAGGTGTCCCGTTAAACGGCTTGATCTTCGCCAGTGGCGCGCGAGAGACCAACACGAGTGAGGTATCCCGAGCGTGCAAGTGCGCCAGGTGGCATATCTGGTCCACATTCATCGGGATAGAGAATCTTTTCACTACCGGCCGGTGCTCCAAGTCCGGTTGCGCGCCCCTTTGGTTCCTCCCAATCCTCCCGCCGACCGAG
The DNA here is from genome assembly GCA_045403045.1 of Terrimicrobiaceae bacterium. Classification (GTDB taxonomy): domain Bacteria; phylum Verrucomicrobiota; class Verrucomicrobiia; order Chthoniobacterales; family Terrimicrobiaceae; genus DASTFP01. The sequence goes on along the minus strand of JAXIPG010000259.1, from coordinate 3,199 downwards.
CGCAGTCAGATCGAGGAAGTAGTAAGCCCCGCCGACCGTCTCCCCGCCTCGACCGTAGGTGGAATAGGTGTGGAAGACCTCGTCGCCGTCACGCAGAAAGCAGCTCAGCCCAGGCAAGTCGAAGGGCTGTTCACCTTGGAAGTAGTAGGATGTGCCCGCCAGTTCGTGCTCAGCCTTGGTCCGGTAGTTGTATTCCAACGGAGCAACAGATTCGTCTAGCGTAACATGGAAGTCGTAGTTGAAATCGCCACCGAATGAGGAGTACCAGGGAACGGTCCAACCCATGCGCGTCTTGAAACTTGTTATTTTTGCCAATGGCGCCCGGGAGACGAGGGCGAAAGAAGTGCCGCGCGCGTGCAGATGCGTGAGGTGGCCTCTTGCGATGTGGTCGGCCCACGCCGAGCAACTCGGGCAACCCTTGTCCAGCGGTTGGCCAGCCTCCCACAACCACATGAAGTGGTAGATGATGAGCTGAAGGCGTCCCTCGAACAGGTCGAGCAGACTCGCCCTGCCGTCGGGACCTTCGAAGACGTACGCCTTCTCGATCCTGACCATCGGCAGCCTGCGGCGCTCGGCGTTCAGCGCGTCCCGGCGACGGGTGAGTTCCTTCTCCTTTTTGAGCAGCTCATTGCGCTCAACGAGCCACTCGGCACGTGTCACGACTTTCGGGAGTTTTATATCGGTGGTTTTCATAACGCAGTCTCCTTTGTTTGGATAAGCGAGTTCGAGGGAAGATGACTCTTCATTCTTAAAAGGGCCTCTTTCACGACGGCAAAGCGGCCCAAGCGTTTCACCAACTGGTAAAGCAGCAAGGCGACACACAGAATCAGAAGCGATGCTCTCACGTGCGCTGCGGTTGAGAACGAAAGCCCGAGTCCGGTTCCAACTGCCACGTATGCCGCGAGACACGCCGGGCACTTCGGCATGAGCGCCAGGATCGCGCTCGGAACAATCCAGCTGGCGAAGCCAAGACAGCGCCAGCCCGTGTTGTTGCAGCAACGAGCGTTCATGACTGGCCCTCCGCGGAACCGCTATAGGCGGCGGGACTCGCAACGCGTTCGTACTCGTCGTGGCGCCGCACCCAGTCCATCAGATTGTAATGCGGGCCCGTCTCGTTGCGGCCCTTTGGCGTCATGTCGAGTAGCATATAGGTGCTGTCCGCGAGCTCGTCACCGCGCCCATACGTCGAATAAGTATGGAACACGTTACCCTTCGCGTCCTTGTAGCACACGCTGACGCCGGAGAGCTCGTCGATGTCGCATTCGCGCATTTCGTAGTTGTAGTAGACTTTGCCCTGCGCGATTTCCTCCGGCGTGAACGATACGTGATAGTCGTAGTTGAAGTCGTTGTTATAGGACGATACCCATTTTACGCGCCTTCCCATGCGCTTCCGGTAGGCCTCGATCTCCGGGAGAGGAGCTCGGGAGATCCGGACAAGGCTCACGTCATGATGCTCGAGATGCACGAGCGTGCCTTCAATGTGGTCGGCCGCAAACGAGCAGCCGATGCAACCCTCCCCCCACCCTGGACCGAGCATGAAATGGTGGACGATCAACTGGCTGCGCGTGTCAAAGAGGTCGGCGAGCGTCTCCTTCCCGTCGGGCCCGTCGAACACGTATTTCTTTTCGACTCGCACCCAAGGCAATGCTCGACGCTGAGCACTGAGCGCGTCTCGTGCCCGGGTTGCTTCCTTTTCCATAACCAGCATTTTTTTACGGGCCACGAGCCATACGTCTCGCGATGCGATAATCGGAAATTCCAAGGTGTCCGTTGTCATGATGCGTTCTCCTAATTTCTGATTGCCTGTGCTACGGGTTGTGTGAGCTCCTTGACCGGTCGCACTTCTATGCATCCCAAGCGCGCGGGCGGGATTTTTGAAGCAATTCGAATGGCCTCGTCGAGATTGCCGGCCTCGATCAGAATGAAGCCGCCGAGCTGCTCTTTGGTCCGAATGGGCCGTCAGTGGTGAATGTCTTTCCTTTCCGAAGTCGGATGGTGGTGGCGGTCTGAACAGATTGCAGAGCGTTCGAAACGAGGTAGTGACCGCTTTTCCGGAGCTGCTCGTCATAGGCGAGGGACTCGCCGTCCAAAGCGTCCAACTCGCTCTCGGAAAGCGCGTCCAATTTCTCCTCGTCGATATAGACCATACACAGATATTTCATAATTTTCTCCGCTTCGTTGAAAGAGACCCGCTCGCTCACGTAACTTTCCCGGTGACGAACGCAACACTCGCGCTCAACATCGGCTGGCAGACCTGCAGCATCATCATGAGTCGCATTTTCTGCCTCCGTATAGTTTGCGAACTTGTCCCCCACTAGGTGGTCGTTCGGTAATGCTTCAAATCGACAGCGACATTCATCTTATCCCAATTTTCGAAGCGGTCTTCGAGAAATCGCCGCTCCGGGTCATGCCGGGAGAGGCCACGTTCGTAGGTAGTGCCGCCTCCGGCATTTTCCCAAGCCGCCGTTTCAGGGTATCCCACTCGCTCCTGGACAGGGCGTTCAGCTTCTGCTCCTCCTCGTATGCAAGGCGCAGGTATTTCATAGTTGGGTGTTGGGGAGCAATGGAACAGAAAAGTAGCATAAGGAGAGCTCTCGCCAGATTCAGGCCGCGTTCAAAACCCTGCGATCCGGAAAAATGGTCATCTTTGATGTGGTGTCGCAAGACTTCAAAATTTTGAATTCAAGCTTTTACGCAATGCCGGTTCAGAAAGTAGTGCGGCGCCCTTCGTTTTCACCGCGCAAGCGCAACCTCGATGAACTCGACCAACTTTCGTTCACAAGAAGCACATAGTTCTGCAGGAGCCCGAGCTGACGGTTACACTCCGCTGAACCGACTGATCAAAAATTCGAAGGCGTCGCCACGTGGAGCTGGTCTAGCGCATACGTTTATCGGTCATTTTTTCCCGTGCGATCTGGAGCTCACAGGGTTCCGATGCGATGGCCCTCACTTCAACAGTTTGACCGAACTGGAGACCGGGGCAGCCATTGGCTATCTCCACGGCTTGTTCAAGACTGTCCGCTTGAATGATAAAGAAGCCGGCAATTGCTTCCTTGGATTCTGCAAACGGGCCGTCCGTCACTGCATTCCTGCGCGCGATAATCTTACCGTCATGCATTAAGGGACCCCCGCCTTTGAACTTCCCCTCATTGCTTAGTCGCTCGAACCACGCAGTGAATCGAGCCATGTTTTGCTGAAT
>JAXIPG010000231.1:0-15111 GCA_045403045.1 Terrimicrobiaceae bacterium | reverse complement strand
GAAGTGTCAGCCGATGCGCAAGGGGAGATTCACCTGGAGTGGTATGTTAGTCCCCGGCGTATTTTTACAATTAGCTTCGGGTCGAACATCCTGCACTACGCGGGTCGATTTGGAGCCAGCACAACTAGAGGAAGGGAGCCGCTGGACGGGCGACTGCCGGAGCCACTCCTCAATAATATCCGGCGGGTATTTGAATAAGATCTCGTTCTCTACGGCTGAGGACGAATAAGGAGTTATATCGTGCTGCTGCGCAAACCCGCGGAGATTGATTGGCAGGGGCGGACGCTCTGGTCGCACGGAAACGCTGCGTTGCTCGACCAACCGCTTGACGCGTTGTTCTGCTCAAAAGCCTGCCCCGGAGCGAAAATCATCGAAGCGATGGACCTCGCCCAACGCTGGCGCGCCGAAAACCGCGCCGTCATCAGCGGCTTTCACACCCTGGTCGAGAAGGAATGCCTGCGCATCTTCCTGCGCGGTCCGCAGCCCATCGTCATCTGCCCCGCCCGCGGACTCGATCCCTTTCAGCTCCCCGTGGACTGGCAGACCAAATTCCAGCGCGGCGAATTGCTCCTCGTTTCCCTTTTTGACTCCACCATCCGCCGCCCAACCCGCGAAACCGCCGAAACCCGCACCCGCCTCGTCTTCGCTCTCGCCCAGCGCCACACCATCATCCATGCCACTCCAGGCGGTTTGCTGGACCGACTCGAAAAGCCGAAATGAATGAGCCGAAGGGCAAAGAAGTGCCGCCTTCGGTCATCTCAACCCCTCATCTTCATCCGTCCCATCCCGCGCCCGCCAGCGAGCGGGTTCCAGTCTGGCGCAAAGCAGCGTATGGGGCCGGCGGTCTTACTGACTTCCTTTTTCAAAATATAGTCAACGCATTGGCGGTGCCGATCTACAGCATTGCGTTGAAGATGGATCCTCTTCTATTGGCCATTGCACTGGCCGCTTAACGATTTTCTCGACCCTTGCAGCCTTGCCTTTTGGTTTATGGCTTTCCACTCGCACCGGCAAGCGGCACGGCGCGCTTTCCGGCTTACTCATTGGCTTAATCGGCGTATGTTTGATGCCCTTCTTGCTCGTGCCAGCGCGTCCCTACCTGATCATCATCGAATGGGTTATCCTGGCCTTGGGCATGTCATGCGCCGGCTTGATGTTCAACTCGATGACGGCCGATATCTGCGATGAGGATGAGCTGGTTACAGGTCTGCGCCGCGAGGGCGCCTACGTCGCCGTCGCCGGATTCTTCGGAAAGGTGGCTCAAGTAACCACGTTGTTGCTCGGCGGTGCACTGCCAAGGATGGCGGGATACATCGACACTAGCGCGCCGCCGGCACAAGTGAACTAAAAGTCATGCGGACGATTGGAATCCAATTCGTAGCGGTCTTCGTCGCGATAATCATCATCTGGGTTTACCCGCTGACACGCTCAATATCTGAAGCGACACGACGTCTGTTGGACGAACGCACCACTGGTTGAGGCAGGTTCGGCATTTTTTCGATGGCGGAAATCGGACGCTGGTTCGCCTGACCAAAAAACTACAGAGTGGATAAAAAGCGAGAAAGACAGCAAGCCATCTCAACTTCTGAGGACGAATTTTTCAATGCTCTACGCTTGAGAGATGCACGGACACGGCGATCCCACGTCTTCTCGAGTGGTCACGCTGGCTCGAGAGGGCTTGGATTCGCTCTGGCCCTTGAGAACTTCACGCAAGAACGGCGCGGTGCGACTGCGCTTGGACTTGGCGACCTCCTCCGGCGTTCCGACGGCCACGATATCGCCGCCCTTAGCGCCAGCTTCCGGGCCAAGATCTACCACATAATCGGCTTCCGCAATCACATCGAGGTGGTGTTCAATGACGATGACGGTGCCGCCTTCGTCGATGAGGCGGTGCAGGATCTGGATGAGCTGAGCGACGTCGTGCGCGTGGAGTCCGATGGTGGGTTCTTCGAGTATGTAGAGAGTGGATTTACCCCGTCGAGTGGTTTGGATTTCCTCGGCGGCGGCCGTCGCGCGGCGAGTGAGCTGGGTGACGAGCTTGATGCGTTGAGCTTCGCCGCCGCTTAGGGTAGGGCTGGGCTGGCCGAGCTGCAGGTAACCCAGGCCGGTCTCCACGAGAAGATCGAGGGCCCTCCGGATTTTCGGGTGCGGAGCGAAAAACTCCGCAGCCTGCTCAGCAGTCATTTCCATGACATCGCCGATGGACTTGCCATTGTATTCAATCTCCAGTGTGGAGGCGTTGTAGCGTTTTCCGTCGCATTCCTGGCAAGGCATGTAGGAGGTAGGAAGGAAGTTCATTTCGAGTTTGATGACTCCTTGTCCCTGGCAGGCCTCGCACCGCCCGCCCTCGTTGTTAAACGAGAAGCGGCTCCCGGTGTACCCGCGCATGCGGGCAGTGGGGAGGTTCGCGTACAAGGCGCGAATTTCATCGAACACTTTGATGTAGGTCGCGGGAGTCGAACGCGATGTCTTGCCGATCGGAGATTGATCGACTTCGAGCACGGCGCCCAGCGGTTCCACGCCCCTGATTGCCCGGTAGGGAGCGTTGTCTGGGTAACGTGGGTCTTTCGGACGGTCCGCTGCCGAAGACTTCCGGTTGAGCGTCTCCTTCAAGGCGGGAAGCAGCACCCCGCGAACAAGCGTGCTCTTGCCGGAGCCGGAAATGCCAGTGACGACGGTGAGGCGGTTGACTGGAATGCGAACGTCGAGGTCCTTGAGGTTGTGGAGACGGGCGCCGATGAGTTCGATCCAGCCTGGGGCGTCCTTCAGACTGCGTCGCGAGCCGCGCGATGGGTGCCTCATCGGATACTTTAAATATTTGCCGGTTAACGAATTCGGATTGGCAATTATTTCCCGAAGCAAACCGGTTGCGACGATTTCCCCGCCGCGCGCACCCGCGCGCGGCCCGAGGTCAATAATGTGATCCGCTCGGCGCATGGTTTCTTCGTCGTGTTCGACGATGACAAGCGAATTGCCGTGGAGGGCGAGAGTTTCCAGGGCGTCGAGAAGCCGGGAGTTGTCACGCGCGTGGAGGCCGATGGTCGGTTCGTCGAGGACGTACAGGACGCCGCGCAGATTCGAGCCGAGCTGCGCTGCCAGCCGTATTCGCTGGGATTCGCCGCCACTGAGCGAATTCGCGGCGCGGTCGAGGGTGAGGTAGTTCAACCCGACTTGGCAAAGAAAGCGAAGGCGCTGGGTGATTTCGCTGAGGATGTCTGCGGCGACTTCCTTATCGCTCCCTCGAAATTTGAGCTTTTCAATGATCTCGAGAGAGTCATCGGCGGACGAGTGTGTGACGCTGGTGATGGTTTCGCCCTGAAGGAAAACGCTACGAGCCGTTTCGTTGATCCGCGTTCCCTTGCAGACAGGGCACGGGCGCGCTTCGCCGTCGCCAAGGGTTTCATGGCTGCGTTCCTCCGCAAGCTCGCCTTCAAGCACCGAGTCGAATTCCTTGTTCGAATAGTCCGGCCATACTTCTCCAAAGCCGCGACAATGCGCGCACCAGCCGTGTGGCGAATTGAAGGAAAAAAGGCGTGGATCGAGCGGCTCAAAGGCGCGCCCGCAGTCCGGGCAGTTCATTTCGGAGCTGACGATATGAAAGTTTCCCTTGCTGTCGCGCACGCGGGCCGAGCCCTTGCCGATATCGAGCGCGCGACGTACCAAGTGCTTGGCATCCCCTCGGGGCGGGACTTCACCGATCAACGCATAAATCGTGTGTTCCTTGAAACGCTCGAGCTTTGAAAAGCCGCCGACAGGCGTTAACTTTCCATCCACGAGGAGGAAATCAATTCCCTGCCGGGCCGCCCATTGGGCGATCCTGGTATGAAAGCCTTTGCGTGCCCTAATGAGGGGGGAAAAAATCTGGATGGCGCCGCGCCCGGCGAGTTGCTGGACGGTGGTGGTGATGGCGGAGAGCGTTTGTTTTTCGACTGCCACGCCGCAATCGGGACAGTGCTGGGTGCCGAGTTTTGAGAAAAGAAGGCGCAAGAAGTGGTAGACTTCCGTGACCGTTGCTACGGTTGATTTTCCACCGCCGCGGGTCACGCGTTGTTCGATGGCGACGCTGGGTGGCAAACCTTCGATGGAGTCCACATCGGGCTTTTCGAGTTGTTCTACGAATTGCCTGGCGTAGGCCGACATGCTGTCGAGAAAGCGTCGCTGGCCTTCGGCGAAAAGAATGTCGAAGGCGAGAGTCGACTTTCCCGATCCGCTCAGCCCTGTAACGACGACGATCTTTTCACGGGGGATGTCGACGGTGATGTTCTTGAGATTGTGTTCACGTGCTCCGGAAACGTGGATGGCATTCGAGGAATCTCTTGTAGCCGCCGGCGCATCAGGATGTTGATTGGGACGGTGCCTGGCGATGCCGCTTGCACGGCCGAGCATATCTTTCAGGAAATGTCCTGTGTGAGAGGCGTCACATCGAGCGACTTCCTCTGGCGTTCCGGTGGCAACGACCGTCCCACCGTGATCTCCCGCTTCCGGGCCGAGATCGACAAGCCAGTCGGCGCACTTTATGACCTCCATGTTGTGTTCGATGACGACAAGGCTGTTGCCGTCGTCCACGAGGCGGTGCAACACTCGAAGCAGCCGGGCGACATCGTCGAAGTGCAGACCCGTAGTGGGCTCATCGAAGATGAGCAGCGCGCCCGACTCGCGCCGTTCGGCGAGATGTCCGGCCAGTTTGAGGCGCTGGGATTCTCCGCCGCTTAACGCATTGACGGGCTGGCCAAGGCGAAGGTAATCGAGCCCGACATCGGCGAGCAGCTTGAGAGGGGTTGCGATGCGGTCGTTCCCTTCAAAAAATGCAATCGCATCACGCGCGGTCATCTCCAGCACGTCATGGATTGACCGGTCACGGATGCGGATTTGCAAGATATGCGATTGAAAGCGGCGTCCTTCGCATTCCGGGCAGCGCAGGAACAGGTCGCTGAGAAATTGCATCTCGACCTTTTCGAAGCCGATGCCGGAGCAGCGTTCACACCGGCCGTCACCCGCGTTGAAGGAAAACGATGAGGGAGACAAGCCGGCTGAGAGGGCATCGGGTTGCGTGCCAAAAAGCTCTCGAATGGCGTCGTAAGCGCCGATGTAAACCGCCGGAGTCGATCGCGGGCTTCGGGCGAGAGGCAACTGATCGACCATGATGACCTCGCCGATCTCCTCATCTCCTGTGAGGGAGCGGCAGGCGCCTGCGGAGTCGTGATCGTCGGGACCCGAGGCGATGCGGGTCCCTTCCCCCCAATTGCCCGCGAGATTGCGATAGAGGACATCGTGGACGAGTGAGCTCTTTCCCGAGCCAGAAACGCCGGTGACGCAGCAGAGAACGCCGAGCGGAATCTCGACGTCGATGTTACGCAGGTTATGGTGCCGGACGCCCAGCATTTTGATGGTCTGTTTCGCTCTGCGGCGTCGCGCGGGTATGGGGATGGTTTTCCTGCCAGACAGATAATCTGCGGTGAGTGAGCTCTGGACGCTGGACCCAGGGTCCTGGATTTCGACGGCAGGTCCGCAGAACATGAGTTTTCCTCCGTCCCCGCCGCGTCCCGGCCCGATATCAACGATGTGGTCGGCGCTACGAATTACGGCCTCTTCATGTTCGACGACGACGAGCGTGTTTCCTTTGTCGCGCAGGGCGTGCATGACGTTCACCAACCTTCCCGTGTCGCGTGGATGAAGCCCGACGGTAGGCTCATCCATGACGAAAAGAGTATTGACCAACGACGCGCCCAGGCAGGTGGTGAGATTGACGCGCTCAATTTCGCCGCCGGACAGTGTCCGGGTCGGACGGTCCAGTGTGAGGTATCCGAGTCCCACCTCATTCATATAGCGCAGCCTGGAGAGGATCTGGTCTTGCAGCAGCACCGAGGTCGGGTCGCCGGGTGGAAGCCGCGTCACAGCAATTTCTCCGTGCAAGTCTCGGATTGGCGTGGCGGCTACCTCCGGCAATGTCTTGTGCATTGGTTCAATCCGGAAATTGAGCGCTTCCGGCTGGAGGCGTGCGCCTCTGCATTTTGGGCACGGCTGGTAACTGCGATAGCGGCTGAGCAGCACGCGAATGTGCATCTTATAGGTCTTCGACTCGAGCCAACGGAAAAATCCCTTTACACCGTACCATTGACCATGCTGCCAGGCTTCCTCAGGGTCGCCGCCTTCGCCATTGAGGACCCAATCCTGATCGGTCTTGGGCAGCTCGTCGAAGGGACAATTCACATCGATATCATTCCGGGTCGCAGCCTTGAGCAGATCGCGCTGGCATTCCTTCGATTGGCCGCTTTGGAAAGGCTTGACCACGCCGGACCTGAGAGACAGCGAGCGATCGGGCAAAACGCGATTCCAATCGATGCCGATGATGCGGCCGAACCCGCGGCATTCCGGGCAAGCTCCCAGGGGGTTGTTGAAGGTGAAGAGACCAGGACTTGGCGGACGGATTGCAAGATCGCAGTGCGGGCAGTGCCAGCCGGTGGAGAATGGATGTGTGGACTCCTCATCGACGATCTGAATCTTGCCGGAGCCGAATCGGAAGGAAGCCTCAATGGCCTCGACCAAACGAGAGCGATTTTCAATTGTGATCGCCAAACGGTCCTGGATGACAGGGACGATCGCAGGGAGCCGGTCCTCTCCGGCCGGCTCATCGGTGCGTGCCGCTCTCCCGTTGAGCCAGACTCGCAAATAACCTTGCTGCCGGAGGAAATCGAAAAAGTCGGCGGGGACGGTCTTGGCAGGAACCCGGATGCCAAAGGTCACAAGAATCTGCCGCCCTGCATAGTCCCGAACAACCTGTTCGACCACGGAGCCAGGAGTCTCAGTACGGATTTCACGCTGGCAGGATGGGCAATAGGCGCTGGAGACCCGGGGGAACAAGAGCTTCAGGTAGTCATTGATCTCTGTAATCGTTCCGACAGTTGAACGAGTGGTCTTAACATGATTGGCTTGCTCGATGGCGATCGCGGGCGGAATCCCATCGATGAGGTCGGCCTTCGGCTTGTCCATCCTCTCGAGGAACTGCCTCGTGTAGGGACTGAACGTCTCGACGTAGCGGCGTTGCCCTTCGGCATAGAGCGTATCGAAGGCGAGACTCGATTTGCCGCTCCCGCTCGGACCAGTGACGACGATCAGCTGCCCGAGCGGCAGGTCGAGGTCAATACTCCGCAGGTTATTTTGACGCGCGCCACGGACGCGTATGATCGAAGACACCGTCCATCTTACGACGAAAAATCACGCCGTCGCGCCGTCTTTCTCAACATTTTTCAGCTCGTCAGTACGCAGGAGAACGCGCTGCCGCATGATCTTGCCAGACTTGAACTTTACCGTTGCGCGTGCGGGAATCACGACATCGTGTTCGGGTTTGTGAGGATTACGACCGACACGTGACTTGGTGAGCCGCACCTCGAAGACGCCAAAATTGCGCAGTTCCACATCCTGTCCTTTAGAAAGAGCTTCCGTGATGTAATCGAGTGTCTTCTGAATGACATCGAAAACATCTTGCTGAACAAGCCCTGTCTCCTTGCTGATCCGCATCACTAAATCCCGTTTTGTAAGGTTTGCCATTTGCAAATGTCGTTGCCTATCAAGCCTAGTAAGCAGATCTCGCGCCGTTTCGCAACCCGCTTTTGGTCATTTTTTTGATCTTCCGGTTTCAGAGAGGGACTGGCGGACGAGCTTTAGGGGTGAACTGTATGCGGCATCCCACTCCTGGATGGGTAGCGACATGCGATGGGTCCAATTGGCATCACCCGCGGATCCAGGTACGTTGAAGCGTTCGTCGGTGCCAAAGAGATCGACTATCATGTGGACGGCGATCCAGGAATTGCTCGCGAAAAGACCGTGGAGGAGAATTTCATGAATTTCGACGCTGAAGGGCTGCGGAAGCTTGAATTCGGGTCGGCCGCAGAAATCCATCAATTCCCACATCCCGTGTATGGCTACATCGCGGAGCGACTTGTCTTCGCTTTGCGCAACACGGAACAGTTCCTCCCAGTGGTATTTGACAGGCGGATGGTCGTGGGTGGCGAGGGTCGCGAGGCTTAAACGCTGGTAGTCCTTTCCAGGAATCAGGCGGTCCCAATTGCGCTCCCACTGGGGGATCTTGAAGCCGGGGATCTCGAGTTGCTGCAAAGTGGGCCGGACATAGGGAGCCACGTCGCCGAGGTCCTCAGCAATGAGACGGTGCGCGCCGATCTCCTCTAACATCATCTTGAGAATCCTTTCGCCGTGCTGGCGGTTGTATTCGCGATTTTCTTCGTTTTCGTCGTCGCGATCCACGAAGCGTGGCAGTTCTCCGCCGGTGACGTCCATGACCTTTTCGGGCGTGAGGTCCGTGAACTTCGCGTTGTCCGATGGCGGCCAAGGGAAGCTGTAAATCCGAAAGAATCCAAGGGCATGATCCACGCGCAACAGATGGAAGATGCTCATGAGGAGCTGCAGGCGCCTTCTCCACCATGCGAAGTTGTCCTGCGCCATGCGTTCCCAGTTGTAAAGTGGGAAGCCCCAGTTCTGTCCCCATTTTGCCGTGAAGGGGTCGGCTTTGAAGGCCTTTTCCGGAGGCGCGCCGATTGAGCGTTTGAGATCGAAAATGTCCGGATTGCACCAGACATCCGCGCTATACCGGCTCACGCCTACCGGCACGTCTCCCATGAGTGCGACGCCTTCGCGCTCGGCGTGCTCGCGAACGGCCAGCCATTGCGTGTAGGCGGTCCATTGCACGTAGGCATGAAAGCGCATGAGGTCGCGGATGTGTCGCTTGCTGGAGGCAGTGAGAGACTCAATCCACACGCGAACGGCGGTTGGCGAGCGGTGTTCACGGGGCCACTGGTCAGAAATCTCCGATTCCTCGTGCCAGCTCACGAGCGCACGGTGCGTCGCGTAACCTGGCAGCCAGTCAGCGTTGTTTTTCTCGAATTCGGCGAACGCCCTTGCTCTCGCCTTATCGGCTGTTCGAGAGCGGAACGTTCTGAATGCCGCATAGAGGAGCTGGCCCTTGAGCTTCTTAACCTCCCGGTATTGTACGGATCCCTGGCACAGCGCGGGAAGGTCATATCTCGCGGTGATCCGGTCAAAATCCTCCTGCGTCAAATCGGGCAGAATGCCGGGAAAGGTGGCAATGGTCGTAGGTTCGATTGCCATTGCGCTTAGCAGGCAGTAGGGACTGCTGTCGCCGCCGGTTTCGTTAATCGGCAGAATTTGCACGACGGAAAGCCCTTGCCTCGCAGCCCAGGAAATCAGCTCCTTCAGTGCCTCTGTATCCCCGATCCCCAAATCCTTTGCGCCGCGAACGGCAAAGGCCGGAGCCAGGACACCCGCGATTTTGTTCTCGGGATTCAGCTCAAGCACACCCGAGTCTTACAAGGCAGAGCGCGCTGTGACAATCGCGAACTCACGTTCGTGTTGAAGACTCTCTCAGCCCAGCAGCGGGCAGAGTCCACGTTCCCGATCACAGCGCATATTTTAGCGTTACGATCTCGAAGGGCCGCAGATCGAGTCGGATACTGCCGCTCTTGATCGGAACGGATTTTTCTTCCGTTTCAAGCAGACTGACAAGCCATGCCTTTCGGACCGGCAAGGTCGTTGTGAGTGTCAGCGGACGGCGACCGCCTTCGGATTCGTAAAGTCGGACGATGATCGCCCCGCCGTCCTCGGCAACCTTTATTGTGTCGACGACCGCGCCGGGCCGGTCAGTAAGGAAAAACGAATGCGATGCGGGTAGTGAACCCTCAGCCGGCTTTAGATCACGGACAAGGAGCGGAATGTTTAGCGAATACGCCTGGTCGATCACATGGCGCAGGTCGCCGCTGTGAGGCAGCAAGGCGTAGGTAAACTGGTGTCGTCCACGGTCCGCCAGCGGGTCCGGAGAGCTGGGGGCGCGGAGCAGGCTGAGGCGAATGACGTTGCCTTGGATGTCGTGGCCGTATTTGCAGTCATTGAGGAGGGCCACGCCGTAGCCAGCCTCTGAGAGATCCGCCCATTTTTGTGCACAGACCTCGAACTTTCCCATATCCCAGCTCGTATTGGCATGGTTGGCGCGCTCGAGATGTCCAAATTGGATCTCGTATGTAGCCTTTTGCGCATAGATATTCACGGGAAAGGCGACCTTTAAAAGCTTTTGGCTCTCCTTCCATTCGACTTCTGTAGGGAAATCAATGCGGGGCGATCCGGCGCTCAGGACGATTCTCTGTTCGATTCGGGATTTGCCGAAGGCTCGGACGATCCGCACGGCGGCGCGCAGCGGACCGGACTCGATGAGCTCGAGTTTTTCGAGACCCTCGATAACTTCGCATCGCTCCTTGTAGAAAATGTCCACGTCCCAGGCGTCCCAAGAATTCGGAATGTCCTGATGCAGATGGAACATGTTTCCCTCCGCGCTGAGAACTTCGCGACGGGCGCGGAGATCGAAGATGCTGGTGAGGCGCCCTTTGGCGTTGATCCTCACGCGCACGAGGCCGTTCTCCATCGTGATGCCCTGGCGGGAGTCGGCGGCCTTGACGGGGTCGTCAGTCGTTTGGAGGAATTCGTCGCTTTTCTCCACGGCGACATAGCCAAACGGGGGGACATCGACGCTGGCGAGCACGCCGTCTGGCAGTTCAACGATCTCGCGGCGGCGAATACCGAGGGTATTTGCGATCAAAACCGGCTCTTTGAAAGTGGAGGTATCGACAAGGGCTTCGAGGGTGGACAACGCGGAGTCGCGCACAGACTCGCCAAGTTGACGGATTGTTTCGTAATCATGCGCGCTATCCTGATAAACCCAATGAATCGACGAGCCTGGAATGATGTCGTGAAACTGATTGAGAAGGACCAGCTTCCAGGCGCGATCGAGCGCCGCGTGGTGAGTTTCGGGATACGGCTCCCCGAAGCCTGTGATATCATAAACGGCGCGTCCCGGATCGGCCGCAGTTTCCTTTCGTCCGGGCGCTAGCGCGAGAGTGACCGCATCCAAAAATTCCGCATCGTGGAGAAGGAATTCGGATTTCCGGTTTCCGCGCTTGTTCTTGGCCTGGCTGGTATAAGTGCCGCGATGGAGTTCCAGGTAAAGCTCGCCCACCCAAAGGGGCAGATCCTTGGCGTCGACTTTGGCTTTCTCAAAGAACTTGATGGCCTTCTCCTGTTCGAGCTTCGGCAGGCCGTCGAAATCGCGCGCGCGGCGAGCCTTTTCGAGCATCTCAATGCTTGGACCGCCGCCTCCGTCGCCCCATCCATAGACGAGGAGCGACCGGGTGGCACGGTCGAGTTCCTTGAAGTTTTGGACATTCTTGATCAGCTCCTTCGGCCCCGTATCCGCATTGTAAGTGTCGGCGGGCGGGAAGTGAGTAAAGATGCGTGTCCCGTCGATGCCTTCCCAGAGGAAGGTATGGTGCGGAAACTTGTTGAATTGGCTCCACGAAATTTTCTGGGTCAGAAAGTACTCCACACCGCTTTTATGCATGATTTGCGGCAGCGAAGCAGCGTAGCCGAAGACGTCCGGAATCCAGACGTCCCTTGTTTCGTAGCCAAGCTCCTTTTGGAAATACCGCTTGCCGTATAGAATCTGGCGAACGAGCGATTCCCCGGAGGCCAGATTGCAATCGGTCTCGACCCACATTGAGCCGACGGGCTCCCATTGACCGCGGCGGACGGCTTTCTTTATGCCTTCCCAGATAGCGGGATAGTACGCCTTCATCCACGCGTATTGTTGTGCCTGCGAACAGACGAAGACATATCCGGGGTATTTTTCCATGTAATTGAGCGCGGTGGAAAACGTGCGGGCGCATTTTCGGATCGTTTCGCGAAGTGGCCAGAGCCATGCGGTATCGATGTGCGCGTGGCCAACGGCGGAAACGGTGTGCACTGTGTCGCCATTGCGGCGGCGCATCACACCGCGGAGGGTGGCCGCTGCTCGCTTGACGCTGGTTGGATCGTTGTGGTCGAATTCGTTGACCGATTCGTTCAACGCATAACGCAGCTCCGCGCGACGCTGTGAAGTCTCCGGCAACGCCTCCATTGCCTCCGAAGCGAACTTGAAATCATAGTAAAAATCGAAAGCCTCGGGATTTCTGCAGGCGAGTTCCGCTTGTTCGAGCCGGAAGAGAGGCGAACCATTGTAGTCTGGAAGATTGAGTCCTTGAGTGTCGCCGGTCGGGTTCGTTCCCCCGTTTGCAGCGGCTTCAACGAAGAACTCGAAGCGCTCGCCGCCCTTTGCCTTCGCCGCGATTTCAACTTCGCGGCGATTGAGATTAATGGCGCGGACGAGGCGTTCGTTCTGATAGATGGTGCCTTCCGCAGCGAAGCCCTCTGGGCCAAGATTTGTCAATCGCACGAGGGCGACGACTTCGCGGCCCTTCCACTCTCTTGGGACCTCCCCCTGGAAGCGAAACCAGACGGTGTCCCAAAGCGACCCCCACATTTCTCCCACGGAAAACGGCGTGCATTTCGCCTTGAAGGCGCGTTCTGGCGGCACCGGCTCGCCGTGCACGGCCCACATGGCGATTTCAATCGGCGCTTTCGGCGAGTAAACAAGCCTTTCAATGCGTTCGAGGGTCTGGCGGATGCGGCTCTCTGTGAGAAGAGGATGTTTGAGCATGCGAAAGCGGCAAAACTAGTCTGCTTCACATCACTGTCCAGCAGCATTGTGTGGCATCGATCTCTGCCCCGGAATACTCGCTCTCGTGCGGTTGGAAACGTTTGCCGCTATCCAGATGCTCGACGCTTACTCTAGACAAACGAATCGGTTCGCGAGCCAATTCCTGTGACAAGGGCAAAGGAATTGTACCTTGCCTTTCCAAGTAAGACGGGTAAGACTTCCTCATGGACACCGCAACACTTTCCAGCAAGGGACAGCTTGTCATTCCGAGGAAGATTCGCCTGGCGCTCCATCTGGAACCCGGCGACAAGATCAAATTCAGCCTCGAAGGTCAGCGCATCGTCATCGAACCAGAACGAACTTCACGAGCACGTCTGGCCAAGGAGGCTAATCGCAAAGTCCTGATCGCTCCGCCTGATGCCCCAGCAATGACGCCGGATAAGGTGAAGGCCATTCTAGCTGACTTCCCATGAGCCACCTGCTGGATGTTAACTTTCTGCTCGCATGCGCTTGGCGAACACATCACCATCACGCTGCCGTGAACGCATGGCTCGATAAAGAGCGGGAGTTCGCGACATGCCCCATCTCGCAACTGGGGTTCCTGCGCGTCAGTATGAGTCCTGCCTTTCGAGCTGACTTCAATGATGCGCTGGCTGCGCTTGACGGCGTCATCGGCCGGCAAGGCACCACTTTCATTCCCGACGATCTACCGGCCGCGAGTCTTGCGCCGGTGACCAGCTACGCTGACACCACTGACGGCTACTTGGTAGCTCTTGCGAAGGCACATGGTCTCAAGCTCGCGACACTGGATGACGCGCTCTGCCGCAGCCAGTGGGCAACCGCCGTCGCCGTGAACCCGTTGCGTGCTCCATAAGGATCCGACCACGTTTGATGTCAATACGGGCGTCGATCCACCAGCGCTGGTCGTCAGGGAGCGGTTCCGAGTGCGACGGGAGTCTCGGCGTCGGGCTCGGGCATGGGTTGATTGCTGCCGGCGCCGACGAGCCGCTCAAAAACAGGCGAGGCCATGAGCGTGGTGATGACGGCCATGATGACCAGCGTGGCGAAGAGCCCTTCCGAAATCACACCTCGCTGGAGGCCAATGTTGATGATGATCAACTCCATCAGGCCCCGAGCATTCATCAGCGTGCCAATGCCAAGCGCTTCGCGATTCGGGATTCCAGTAGCGCGCGCGGCCAGCCAACAGGCCACGCCTTTGCCCAGTACCGCCGCCACGAGCACCGCCCCGCACATCAGCCAGAGGAAACCGGTGTTCAGCAGGCCGATCTTTGTGTTCAGGCCCGAGTAGGTAAAAAAGAGCGGCAAGAGCAACGCCACGGTGAGCGGCTGGATGCGTCCAACGAGATGGCGCACGACGACGCCGCGTGGCATCGCAGCACCCATGACGAACGCGCCGAAGACCGCGTGCAAGCCGATGAGGTCAGTGAACCACGCGCCGAGCACCATGAGCGCGAGCCCCACGACGAAGCCGGCTTCGGTGAGCGCGCCGTCTTTCACCAGCCATGCTTTGGCACGGACGAGCAGCGGGCGCACGATCAGCAACGTGAAAGCCACGTAGGCCACGCCGCCGCCGATGTTCACCAATGCGTGGTCCCAGTTGTTGTCGAAGCTCGCGAGCACCACAGCGAGCAGGCACCATGCCGTCGCATCGTCGATGGCTCCCGCCCCCAATGCCACCGTGCCCATGGTAGTGCCGGTGAGTTTTTTGAAATGGATGATCCGCGCGAGCATCGGGAACGCTGTGATGCACATCGACGCGCCAAGGAAGAGCATGGCCTCCGCGAGCGAAGTCCTGTTTGGAAACAACTCAGTGTGATGAAAGAGAATCCAAGCCAGCCCGGCGCCAAGCGCGAAAGGCGCCAACATGCCGGCGACTGATACTGCGATCGAGCTCTTCAGTCGCCGCTGCACGATGTCCACTCGGAATTCCATCCCGACCACGAACATGTAGAGCGCCAGGCCAAGCTGCGACGCGGGGAAGAGATAGCTCTGCGTATCGCGCGCCTTCTGCGTCGTGTCCCATGGGAAAAGCCACTGTTGCGCCTCCGGCCAGAGCAGGCCGAAAAGCGACGGCCCGAGCAGCACACCAGCGATCATTTCCGCAACCACCTGCGGCTGGCCGAAACGGGCAGCGATGGCACCCACGAGGCGACAGAACATGAGGATGACAGCGAGCTGGAGGAAGAATTGAACGGCGAGATTCAGGTTGTTCATTGGCGTTGCTGACCCCGCGGTTAGCACGATAAGGTATTCCGGAGATCCTAAAAACAAAACACAAGCCGAAAAATGCGCTCGATCGCTTGCGACGCGCAGCCCGCCGTCGAAACCGTCGCTCCAGCCATCTCCAGCAGCCTTTTCACGAGCTCGCGTGCATCGACCTCGTCGTCAACTACCAGTACGTGAACATTGGCGAGGGACACGTCTGGCAAAGGTTGGTTCTCCCGCGGCGTTTTCCGGGAATGGCGACGTTCCTTGTCAGGCTCAGCATAGACGGCGATGAGCGGGAGATGGACAGTAAAGGTTGTCCCTTTCCCGAT
>JAXIPG010000097.1:0-11331 GCA_045403045.1 Terrimicrobiaceae bacterium | reverse complement strand
TTGTTCGCAAGCGCTCTCCGGACTTCACGATGGCGGTGAGCATGGTGTCGCCGGATGGGCGTTACGACGAGCTCTATCTCTCCAACTACGCCCTCCTGCAGGTGAGCGATTATCTGGCGCGTGTCAAGGGGGTCGGCGACGTTCAGTTCTTTGGCGCCCGGGATTATTCAATGCGGATCTGGTTGAACCCCGACAAGATTGCCGCGCTCAGCATGACCGCCGGCGACGTCGTAGAGGCGCTGCGCGAGCAAAATGTGCAGATCGCAGCTGGGAATGTCGGCGGTCAGCCGGCGCCTTCCGGCTTGGACTATCAGATGACAGTCACGACCCAGGGGCGGCTCGAGAGTGCCGAGCAATTTGAGAACATCGTCATCAAGACAGGCTCGAACGGCGAGGTGGTGAGAGTCAAGGACGTGGCTCGAGTTGATCTCGGGGCAAAAGACTACACGGTGATCTCGCGCCTGGATGGCAAACCGGCAATCAATATCGGTATCTTTCAGGCCCCTGGATCGAACGCGCTGGACATTTCGAAACGCGTCAGGGCCGAGATGGAGCGGCTCAAGCAGCGCTTCCCGCCCGGTGTGGATTACCGGATTATCTACGACACCACGATGTTCGTGAAGGAGGCCATTTACTCTGTAACGGAGACGATTATCGAGGCTTTCCTGCTTGTTGTGATCGTGGTGCTCGTTTTCCTGCAAAGCTGGCGATCCGCGCTCATCCCGATCATGGCTGTGCCCGTTTCGCTGATCGGCACCTTTGCGGTCATGTTGGCCTTCGGATTTTCGCTCAACCTCCTCACTTTGCTGGGTCTGGTGCTCGCCATTGGCATTGTGGTGGACGATGCGATCGTGGTGGTTGAGGCCGTTGAGCATCACATGGCGGAAGGGCTGAACCGGCGCGACGCCACGATCAAGGCGATGAGCGAAGTAGCCGGACCAATCGTCGCGATCACCGCTGTGTTGTCGTGCGTGTTCATCCCAACAGCGTTCATCCCCGGCCTGACAGGATCTTTCTACCGCCAGTTTGCCCTAACCATCGCCTTTTCGACGATCCTTTCCATGGTCAACTCGCTCACGTTGAGCCCCGCGATGTGCGCCCTGTTCCTTCAACCTCGGGACGCCCGCAAGGATTTTTTGGGACGGATGCTCGATGGATCGCTCGGCTGGTTCTTCCGCCTCTTCAATCGCGCCTACGAGACGGGGAGAAATATCTACATCCGAATGCTCAAGAAGCTGATTCGCTGGAGTCTCATCGTCCTGCTTCTGTACGCGGGACTTCTGGTCCTTACAGGGTATATGTTCCAGAGGGTTCCCACGGGTTTCATACCGGAGACAGACCAGGGGTTCATATTCGTTAATGTCGAGCTTCCCGAAGGCGCCTCGCTCGAACGCACCGAGGAAGTCATGAATCAGGTGGAAGACATATTGAAGTCGACCCCCGGCATCGCCAATACCATCAATCGAATCGGAAGCTCCATCATTACCCAGGCGACCGCGCCCAATAGTGGAACCGTGATCTGCATTTTCGAACCTTTTGAGGAAAGAAAGAAGGATCCCGAAAAGTCGCTTCGCGGCATTCTCGCGGCAATCCAGCCCAAGTTTGCCCAGATTCGGGAGGCGCGTGTCCTCGCCTTTCCACCGCCATCCGTTCGGGGACTGAGCACCACCGGAGGGGTGAAGTTGATGATACAGGATCGGGGAGGCGGCACGCCGGAAAATCTCGAAAAAGCGTTGCAGGGCCCCATTCAGGAAGGGGGCTCCCGCCCGGAATTAGATCGCGTTTTTACGCTTTTCCGCGCGAACACGCCGCAGATTTATGCGGATGTCAATCGCATCCAAGCCAAGAGCAAAGGCGTGGACGTCAGCGCGATCTCGGAAGCGCTCCAATTCTATCTGGGTTCCATATATGTCAACGATCTGACGCTTTTCGGGAAACCCTTCCAGGTCACCGCGCAAGCGGACGGCCCGTTCCGCGCACGCGCGGACGACATCCTTCGCTTGCAGACGCGCAATGCGGCCGGTCAGATGGTGCCTCTTGGGAGCCTGGTCGACCTCAGGGAGATCAACGCCCCATCACGTGTAATCCGCTATAACTTGTTTCCCGCGGCGGAACTCATCGCCAACCCCGCCGCCGGATACAGCACGGGTCAGACCATCAAGGCCATGGAGGAGCTCGCGGACGAAACCCTGCCGGCTAACTACGGCTACGAATGGACTGAGACGGCTCTTCAGGAACTCATCGCGGGCAACAGTGCGCTCTACGTCTTTCCCATCTGTGTGCTCTTTGTATTTCTTGTGCTGGCCGCTCTGTATGAAAACTGGGCCTTACCGTTGGCGATCATTCTCATCGTGCCAATGTGTGTATTGTGTTCTCTCGCGGGCATTGCCATCTCCGGCGGCGACAACAACATCTTCACCCAGATCGGCTTTGTCGTTTTGATCGGTCTCGCGAGTAAGAACGCCATTCTGATCGTCCAATATGCCAGGTTGAGCGAAGAACGTGACGGGAAGACGCCGCTTGAAGCGGCTGTCGAAGCGAGCCGTCTCCGTCTGCGACCGATCCTCATGACATCGTTCGCCTTCATTCTTGGCGTAATCCCACTCGTTTTGGCGAGTGGCGCCGGCTACGAGCTGCGGCGCACTCTCGGTACCGCGGTGTTTTCGGGCATGCTGGGCGTCACGCTCTTCGGGCTTCTTTTGACGCCGGTCTTCTACGTCGTGATCCGCCGGATCACCACCCGCAGGAGAAAAAAACCACCGGCCAAAGAAAGACCAACGAGTTGGCGCCTGTCGGCTAAAGAACCGGCTGAATTGCGCAGCAAGATCCTGACTCGACAGAAGAACACCTGCGGTTTGAAATAAGATTCCCGATGGAGAAGCCTGCGTGCGTGCTCTGATTGTTGACGACGAGAAGAACATCCGTCGTACGCTCCTGCTGGCGCTCGAGTCGATGGGGCACGAGGCCATGGCTGCGGCAAGCGGACCATTGGCAATCGAGGAGCTGAAAGCGAACAACTATGACGTTGTACTTCTCGACCTTAAGCTCAGCGAGGAGAGCGGGCTGGATGTGCTTGAGGAGATTCTGCGTGTCTCGCCACGGACGGCGGTCGTCATGGTCACCGCATATGCGTCTGTGGAAACTGCAGTCGAAGCGATGCGTCGTGGGGCTTTCGATTATCTGCCAAAGCCCTGCACCCCCGATCAGGTTCGTCACGTCTTGGACAATGTCGAACGCACGAAGAAGCTCGAGCGGCGCGTGGCGGAGCTGGAATCGCGGCTGGTCGCCAGTGGGCCGGAGATCGACATCTCCACGGAGTCGCCTGCGATGCGGAAGGCTCTCGATGTCGCCTTCAAGGCTGCCCAGAGCGAAGCGACCGTACTCCTTTTGGGAGAGAGCGGCACGGGAAAGAGCGTCCTGGCGCGCGAGATGCATCGCCGGAGCCGTCGACCCGAAGGCTCGTTTGTGACGGTGAGCTGCCCGAGCTTATCGAGAGAGCTGCTGGAAAGCGAACTCTTCGGCCATGTAAAGGGAGCCTTCACCGGAGCCCACCACGATACGTTGGGCAAAGTTGCAGCTGCGGACGGCGGCACATTGTTTCTCGATGAGATCGGCGAGATGCCGTTGGCGATACAAGCCAAGCTGCTCCGGTTGCTCCAGGAGCGTGAATATGAGCGTGTCGGGGAAAACATGCCGCGACACGCGAACGTGCGTGTCATGTCCGCCACGAATCGCGATCTTTCGACCGCTGTGGCAGAAGGCGCATTTCGCGAGGACCTCTTTTATCGTTTGAATGTCATTTCTCTGCGGGTGCCGCCCTTGCGCGAGCGGGTGAGCGACATCGAACGGCTTGCGCTGTTGCATCTGAAGTTCCTGGCCTCTCATGCCGGCAAGCCGGTGCGGGCGTTTTCGCCCGCCGCCCTGGAGGCGATGCGGAGTTACGCTTGGCCCGGAAACTTGCGGGAGTTACGCAACGTCATCGAACGGGCCGTCATCTTGAGCGATCACGAGCTAATTGAGCTTGGCGATCTCTCGGATACCGTTCAGCCGGCGTCGGAAATCCGGCTCGGCGGAAGATTCAATCTGGAACAAATCGAGTCCGAGCACATCCGCAGATTGATCGCCAATCACACGACACTGGAAGAAGTCGCCGAGATCCTCGAAATCGATCCGGCGACACTCTACCGGAAGAGAAAACGCCTCTGATCCGAAAATCGCCCTCGTCCCTCGTCGTCGATTTCCCGGAAGATTCCAGGACGGTGAAAGTCTCCGCCATCCTTGAAAAAATGCCAGCCGTCGGGGTAAATCTTCAACTGGTATGGGGTATTGAGATGACCCAACCACTCCGTCGAGTCGAGCGGATCATGCTCGCCATGAATTTGGACGATGCGCAGGCCTGTCATTCCCGGGACCAGATCCGACAGGCCAAAGGATCCTTTGCCTGTGGGCTTGATGCCCATCAGATCGGGCGTCGTGCTGCCATATCGTCCCCGCTCGGCCGGTGCGATGATGAGAAGACCGACCAGCTTCGGCTGGCGTGGAATGGCTGCGGCAGCGGCCACCGCCTGTTCGGCTCCCGTGGAGTAGCCGGAAAAAATGACTGGAACGTCGCGAACCCCATTGATGCGACTTGCCTCGTCGAGGGCAGCCGCAAATCCCGCAGCGAGGACTTTCTGATCATAGGGTCCCGGATCGGCGAATTTCCGGCAGTCCCAACCGACCACACACAATCCCTGCAGGCAAGATAACGGCAGATCTTGTCTTCGAAGGCTTTCCAACCCCCAACATCGCGGCCCCGTCGTTCCATCATGCAAAATTGCAAGTCTCAAAGGAGATATACCATGCAGTCTTGCATGATGGGTGCTTTGAGGCATTCGCAATCGATACTCGCAGTTGCCTGATAGTTAACCGGTTAGGTTGATGCCCTAATCTTGGCACAGCGCCAGCTAAGGGATTCCTCGTGATCTATCTATTTTTCAAACCACTACAAACCCGCCGGCATTGCCAGCGAAGCGACTGATATTTTTGACTGCTAGCCCGACCGCTGCGAGGATGGCAGGCTTGGAGTGATGAAGCGACGCATTTTCTTCGGCTTGGCTCCAATCTTCGTCCTGATCCTGGCGATGGGTGCCTATGCGGTACTACTTTTCACAAAACTGGGGACACGCGTGGACGTCATTCTGCGGGAAAACTTTCGCAGCGTGCTCGCCGGTCAGCAAATGAAAGAGGCCGCCGAAAGAATGGACTCCGGCTTGTTTTTCTCGCTGGCAGGTGCGGAGGAGCGTGGCCGCCATCTTTACGACCAGAACCTCCCTGTTTTCAAGGAGGGGCTGAAGACGGAACTGGGCAACATTACGCTTCCCGGCGAAGACAAGCTCGCCGACGACTTGCGGCGTTTGCACGACGAATATACGGCGCGCGCCGGCGTATTCTGGCAGACCACTGACCTTGGAGAACGGCGCACAATGTATTTTGGCGAGATGCTGCCGACTTTTACACAGATCAAGGACACCGCACAGGAGATCATTTCCATCAACCAGGATGCCATGGTGAAGGCGGACCGCGACGCGCGCGAACTCAGCGCCCGCTCCACACGCTATATGATTCTCGCAAGCGCCCTTGGCATGGGAGCGGCGATCTTCTTCGCGGTGCGGCTGCAGAAAGCGATTCTCCAGCCAATCCAGGCGCTCATTGCCGTTTCCAGGGAACTTGGCGAGGGAAAACTCGACCAGGTCGTTCCGGTGGAGTCGCGCGACGAACTCGGACAGCTCGCTGATGCGTTCAACAAGATGGCCACCAAGCTCCGCTCTTACCGGCAGGTGACAAGCGATCAAATCCTCCAGGCCCGCCAGATGACGGAGATCACACTCTCCGCATTCCCCGATCCGATTTTTGCGTTCTCCCCGGACGGTCGAATCACTTTCACCAACCCAGCCGCCAATCGGCTCCAACGAAACCTCGCCAGCAGTGGCGCCGAGCTGCCCTCTTCTGTGCTAGCGCAGGTTGAGCAATTATTCAAAGGGGCGCCAGACTATCTCCCCGAAAGCCTTGAGAAGGCGATCGTGGTCCGAGTCAATGATCAGGAAAAATTCTTGCTGCCTCGCGTAATCGGCATGCGCGACGAAGTCGACCGACTTTTCGGAGCGGCCGCGGTGCTTCAGGATGTGACCCGCTTCCGTCTGCTTGACGACGTGAAATCCAACCTCGTCTCCACCGTCAGCCATGAACTGAAAACCCCGTTGACCAGCGTTCGCATGGGTTTGCATCTGCTCTTGGAAGAACGCATCGGCACGCTGAACGCGAAGCAGACCGAACTGCTCCTCGCCGCCCGCGAGGAATCCGAGCGCCTTCTGAAGATGATTAACGATCTCCTCGATATCGCAAAGTTGGAGTCGGGTCGTGCCGGTTTGCTCCGTGAGAACGTCGAGCCCCGATCGCTCGTCCAAAGTGCGGAAGACGATATGCGCCCAACGGTCGAATCCCGCGGATTGCAGTTTGTGGCCCAAATCGCTCCCGACCTGCCGCCTGTATTCGTGGACAACCGGCAAATCGGCCACGTGTTTTCAAATCTCATTTCCAACGCCGCAATGCACTCCAAACCCGGAGACGAGATTGTTGTCGCGACGAACGAGCAGAACGGAAAAGTGCGATTCTCCGTCACCGACCATGGTCCCGGAATTCCCGCGGAATTTCAATCGCGACTCTTTGAACGCTTCTTTCGGGTGCCGGGCTCAGATCCCCGCGGAGCCGGCCTCGGCCTTGCCATCGCCCGGGAAATTGTGACCGCGCACGGTGGGGAAATCGGCGTGGTCAGCCAGTCCGGACAGGGAAGTGAATTCTATTTTGTGCTGCCACCGGCAAACGAAGGGAGCATCTCGTGAAACACTGCATCCTCATCGTCGATGACGAACCCAACGTCCGGTTGAATTACCGTGTCACGCTCGAAACCGAGGGTTTCGAGGTGCGGGAAGCGTCGAGCGGAAGCGCCGCGCTCCGCGAATTGGCTGACAGGGACTTCGACCTGGCCATTCTCGACATGCGCATGCCGGAGATGGACGGCCTTGAACTGCTTGAAAGCATGCGCGAACGGAATATTCAGACGCCGGTTGTGATCATCACCGCCTACGGAGACATTCCCCACGCCGTGCGGGCGATGAAACTCGGCGCGATCGATTTTCTGGAGAAGCCGCTGACTCCCGAGGTTCTGCGCTCCACCGTCGGAGAGATCCTGGGCCGCCATGCCAGGCCGGCGCCGCATCTTGTTTCGGAAGTAACCTTTGATGCCCACGTTCAGGCCGCCAAGCGGTTCCTCAACCTGCGGCAGTTCGGCAAGGCCAGGGAACATATCGTCAAGGCGCTCGAAATCCGGACGGACTCGGAGGAAATCTTCAATCTCGGCGGCGTGCTCTTTGAGATGCTCGAGGACTACGACCGGGCCAAGCGCTACTACGGCCAGGCCATCCGGCTCAACAAGAACTACGAGCCCTCTCAGCAAAACATGCGGCGCATCTACGAACTCTACCAGTTTGGTTCAAGCAAAGAGCCGTTCAACCTCGGAGAAATCTGATGTTCCTTTCTTCCACCTATTCGCTTTCTCTCTCGAAACTTCGTTGTAGCGGCGCTGTTCCCATCGCCGCATTTCTCGGGCATGAGGACATGCCCGCTACAGTTTTTCCCAACCAACCTCAATATGGCTGACATCCTATACATCCTCACATCCATCGGCTTTTTCGCCCTGATGATCGCTTTCATCTGGGGCTGCGAGAAAGTCTAACTCAATACCAAATATGGAAAACATTATCGTCGGCCTCATAGCCCTGGGCCTGATCGTCTACCTCCTCGTAACGATCATCCGCCCGGAAAAATTCTAAGCATTGTCGTTTATGAACATTTCAGGTTGGATTCAACTTGTCCTCTTCGTCATCGCCCTCCTGGCGATCACAAGACCGCTCGGCCTTTACCTTTGTAAAGTGCTCGACGTGGATGGAAAAACATTCCTCGGTCCGGTCCTAAAGCCGCTCGAAAAGCTGACCTACAAGCTTACCGGCGTCGATCCCCACAAAGAGCAGGATTGGAAGCATTACACGCTCTCGATGCTGCTTTTCAGTGCGGTGGGATTGCTTTTCACCTATGCCATCCTGCGCTTGCAGGCAGTATTGCCATTTCAGAATTTGCTAAATCCGCAGAACCTCCCGGCGGTCGGCGAACACCTGTCGTTCAACACCGCAGCGAGCTTCACCACCAACACAAACTGGCAGAGCTATGGCGGCGAATCAACCATGAGCTACCTCTCCCAGATGGTCGCGCTGACGTTTCATAACTGGGTCTCGGCGGCCACGGGCATCGCCATCGCTGCGGCCCTCGTGCGCGGCATCGCTCGGCACACCGCTAAAACCATCGGCAACTTCTGGACCGATCTCACGCGCGTCTCCCTCTATCTGCTTCTGCCCATCTGCCTCTTTTACTCGATCTTCCTTGTGTCACAGGGCATGATCCAGAATTTCAAGCCCTACACCTCGGCGTCGCTCGTCGAGCCGTTCACCGCGCAGGTTCCGAAGGTCGATGACAACGGCCAGGCCGTCACCGGTGCGGACGGCCAGCCTGTGCTCGTTGATTCCACGGTCGATACGCAGACCATCGTGCAGGGGCCGATGGCCTCTCAGATCGCGATCAAGATGCTCGGAACGAACGGCGGCGGCTATGTCAATGCGAACGCAGCGCATCCTTTCGAAAACCCGACGCCGCTCTCGAATTTCCTGCAAATTCTCTCCATCTTCGCCATTCCCAGCGGGCTGACCTGGTATCTCGGGCGCATGGTCAAGAACCAGGGCCACGGCTGGGCGGTCTGGGCGGCGATGTTCGCCATCTTTCTCGCAGGCGTGCTCGTTTGCTGGCATTACGAAGCGGCGGGCAACCCGAACTTTACGAAACTCGGCATTGATCCCGCCGATGGCAACATGGAGGGCAAGGAAGTCCGCTTTGGCATCTTCAACTCCGCGCTCTTCGCGACGGTCACAACCGATGCCTCGTGCGGGGCGGTGAACTCGATGCACGATTCCTTCACACCGCTGGGCGGATTGATTCCGCTCCTGAACATCCAACTCGGCGAGGTCGTCTTTGGCGGCGTCGGCGCCGGCCTTTACGGCATGCTCGTCTATGTGGTGATCGCTGTCTTCATCGCCGGCCTTATGGTCGGACGCACGCCGGAGTTTCTCGGAAAGAAAATCGAGCCCCACGACGTGAAGATGGCGTCGTTCGTGATTCTGATTCTCGCCTTCTCGCTGCTTGGTTTCTCCGCCTGGGCCGCTATTAGCAAATCGGGACCTGTCGGCGCCGACGGCACTCTTAGCGACGGGACGAACAACAGCGGCCCGCATGGATTCGCCGAAATTCTCTACGCTTACAGTTCCGCCACCGGCAACAACGGTAGCGCCTTCGCGGGCCTCACCGCGAATACGCCCTGGTATAACACCACCCTGGGCCTCGCGATGCTCTTTGGACGCTTCGCGATGATTGTTCCGATCCTGGCCCTGGCGGGGTCGCTCGCTCGCAAGAAGCTCATCCCGGCTGGCCCGGGCACCTTCCCAGTCTCTGGTCCACTCTTTACGACTCTGCTTGTGGGCACCGTGCTGCTCGTCGGCGCATTGACTTATGTTCCCGCCCTCGTGCTCGGACCCATCGTCGAACACTTCCTGATGTATGGGGGCAAGCTGTTCTAAGTCCATCAACTATCAACCATTAACTATTAACTAATCGATGGCCGCTAAAATTCACTCCATTTTCGATCCGGCGATTATCGTTCCGGCGATCGGAGAATCCTTCAAAAAGCTCAATCCGGTAACGATGCTCAAGAACCCGGTGATGTTCGTCACCGAGGTCGGAGCCGTCATTACGACCCTCCTAATGTTCACGGGCAGCCAGGGCGCGCCGTTTGGTTTCCTTTTGCAAATCACGCTCTGGCTTTGGTTTACGGTCCTGTTCGCAAATTTTGCCGAGGCGATGGCCGAGGGCCGGGGAAAAGCGCAGGCTGACTCGCTGCGGAAAGCACGCACACAGACGTTCGCAAATCGCATCAAGGAAAACACAACAGAGAAGGTGGCATCGGAGCAATTGCGCAAGGGAGACCTCGTTCTCGTAAAGGCCGGAGAGTTCATCCCCGGTGACGGCGAGATCATCGAAGGTGCCGCGACGGTGGACGAATCCGCAATAACCGGCGAGTCCGCTCCCGTCGTGCGCGAGGCCGGAGGCGACCGCAGCGCCGTTACCGGTGGCACGCGCGTGCTCTCCGACGTAATCAAAGTTCGCATTACATCCAATCCCGGCGAAACTTTTTTGGATCGTATGATCGGCCTGGTCGAAGGCGCAAAGCGGCAAAAGACGCCGAACGAGATTGCGCTGACGATTCTGCTCTCTGCGCTCACGATCATCTTCCTGGTCGTGCTCATCTCGCTGAAGGCGTTCGGCCTCTTTGGCGGAGTTGATTTCTCGATCACCGTGCTCGTCGCCCTGCTCGTCTGCCTCATCCCGACCACGATTGGCGGACTGCTCAGCGCCATCGGCATCGCGGGCATTGACCGTCTCGTGCAAAAGAACGTGCTCGCCATGAGCGGGCGCGCTGTGGAGGCCGCTGGTGACGTGGACGTGTTGCTCCTGGACAAGACGGGCACGATCACGTTGGGCAATCGCCAAGCGACCGCGTTTCTTCCCGCTCCGGGCGTGACCCAGGAGGAGATGGCCGGGGCTTCGCAGCTCTCTTCATTGGCGGACGAAACCCCCGAGGGCCGCAGCGTCGTCATTCTGGCCAAAGAAAAATTCGGATTGCGCGGCCGCGAGATCCACGACATGCCGCACGCGAGGTTCGTTCCCTTCACCGCGCAAACCCGCATGAGCGGCCTCGATCTCGACGGCATCAGCTATCGCAAAGGCTCGGTCGAGGCGATCCGCCAATACGCCGGCGGAAAGCTTCCTGAGGCCGTCGAGAAGGACGTCAAGAGCGTCTCCGAGATGGGCGCCACACCGCTCGTAGTCGTAACTCACGAAAAAGTGCTCGGTACCATCCAGCTCAAAGACATCGTCAAGGGCGGCCTCGCCGATCGATTCGAGCGCTTCCGCGCGATGGGCATCCGCACGGTCATGATTACAGGCGACAACCCGCTCACCGCTGCCGCGATCGCGAAAGAGGCTGGGGTTGACGACTTCCTCGCCGAGGCCAAGCCAGAGGACAAACTTGCGCTCATCCGCAAGGAACAAGAGGCGGGGCACCTGGTGGCGATGACCGGGGACGGTACCAACGACGCGCCTGCGCTCGCGCAGGCCGACGTCGGCGTAGCC
>JAXIPG010000243.1:0-18659 GCA_045403045.1 Terrimicrobiaceae bacterium | reverse complement strand
CTGGCATTCTGGATTGCTCTCCCTGCGCTCCTCTTTACTTCCGCCAATCACGCCGCGGCGCCCAATGCGCAAACGTGGCGACTTCTGGCCGTGCTACTTACCGCAACGGTGCTCATCACGCTGGTCGCGCTGGGAGCCAGTATCGCGTCGGGAATGCCAGGCGGCGTTCGCGGAACGCTGATCCAATCCGCCTTCCGTGGCAATCTCGCTTACATCGGGATTCCCGTGCTTGCCTACAGCTTTTCAGGGACCCAAGCGGACGGCGCCAATCAGGCAATGGCAACTGCCGTGATTGTGATGGTGCTTACCATGGCATTCTACAACATTCTTGCGGTGATCGTGCTTCAAGCGAGCAATCATTCCAAGAAAGGCGCCGACTGGCGGCAATTGGCACGCGCGATTGCCACCAATCCACTGCTCCTTGCGGGGATGCTCGGGTTGCTCGTGCCCCTGCTGGGAATAACGTTGCCCTCTTTTCTGCAGCGAGCGCTGGAATCGCTTGGCTCCGCGGCGGTTCCCATCGCCCTAATGTGTATAGGCGGTTCGCTGGCGACAACTCGACTACATGGCCGGCGCTCCTGGATCGTCACCGCAGCTTTCCTCAAAGTAGCCGTGTTGCCTGCGCTGGTATTCGTTTTGTCGCGCCTTGCAGGACTTGGACCGGTCGAGCAGCGCACCGCCCTCGTCCTGTCTTCCTGTCCGACCGCCGCGGCGGCATTCGTTATGGCCCGCCAGATGGGCGGCGATGAAGCACTCGCGTCGGGCTCAATCGCCCTGAGCACCTTGCTCTCCTCGATCAGCCTTGCTGTCGCTCTCTGGGTGACGGCGTAGAGGATTGCGTTTGGCACAAACGCCTCAGGCGGTTGACACAACTGCCTCTGCAATGCGAACGCTGGACTCAATACTCTCTTGCGAGGAGGTAGTCGGCGAGTTGGCGGAGTCGCGTGGCCTTCATGCCGAATGGCTCGAGCGCCTTGTGCGCGGATGCAGTGAGGCGACGGGCTTCCTCGCGCGCCGCGTCGAGGCCTATGAGGGCAGGATAGGTGATTTTCTGCGCGGCCACGTCCTTGCCTGCGCTCTTGCCGAGTTTTTCGCTCGTCTGTGTGATGTCGAGTATGTCGTCAATGGCCTGGAAGGCGAGACCCAGGTAGTGTCCGAACCGTGCGAATGCGGCGACCTGTTCACGTGTGGCGTTTGCGGCCATTGCGCCGAGCTTTGCGCTTGCGACAATAATGGCAGCCGTCTTACGTTTGTGAATGAAGCGCAACTCGGCGCGGGAGGATTTCCTGCCTTCCCCTTCCAGATCGGCAACCTGACCCGCAATGAGTTGCTTGCTGCCCGCAGCGAACGCAAGCTCAGCCACAAAGTCCTTGAGCTGATAGCGCCGCACCTCCCGGATCGCGGCGAGAATCTCAAAGGCGACAGTCAGCAAGGCGTCGCCAGCCAGAACGGCGATCCCTTCACCGAAGACTTTGTGCGAGGTTGGCCGTCCACGGCGGAAATCGTCGTCATCCATACAGGGCAAATCGTCATGGATGAGCGAGTAGGTGTGCACGCACTCGACGGCGCACGCGGCGAAGAGTGCGTTCCCATCGCGTTCTGCGCAAGCCTCCGCGGCCGCGAGACAGAGAATAGGACGCATGCGCTTTCCACCGGCAAAAAGACTGTAGCGCATGGCGCGATGGATGGTTGCAGGCTTGATGGAGGCCTTCGGCAGAAGGCGATCGAGTGCGGCGTCCACCTCTCGTGCGCGTTCGCGCAAATAGATCTCGAGCGGCTTGTCCGAGTCACGTTGGACTTCGTCTCTTTTCATAGTCTCAATTTCGCCGAGCTACCGGCGCATCTTGCACGGAAACGAATCATTGGGAAGCATCGCTTGCGATGTCGTGCAGGGAAGGGCATGATCCCGGCCCGCGATGCATCAACTCCGCCTCGGCGTGCTCGGCTCTGGCAAGGGATCCAACTTCCGCGCCATTCACGAAGCTATTCGGACTGGCCGGCTCGATGCCCGCGTCGTTGTCGTTTGCTCGGACGTCGTTGACTCCGGGATTCTGAAATTGGCGCGCGATGCCGGTATTGACACCACGTGGATAGAGGAAAGGCGTTTCAAGACACGTCTTTCCAGGGAGTGCGAGGAAGATTTGGTTGAGCGATTGCGAAGCGCCGGAGTGGATCTTGTCGTCCTGGCGGGCTACATGCGCATGCTCAAAGCTCCCATGCTGGAGGCCTTCCCGCGGCGTATCATCAACATCCATCCGTCGCTGCTCCCGAAATTCCCGGGCCTCGAAGCGTGGCGACGGGCCCTCGAGGCAGGCGAGACGGTCACCGGCTGCACCGTGCATTTTGTGGACGAGGGAATGGACAGCGGGGAAGTCATTGCCCAAGCTGAGGTTCCGATCCTTCCTGGTGACACGCCGGAGAGCCTGCATGCGCGCATTCAGGAGGCGGAGCATCAACTCTACCCAGAGTGGATTGGAAGGTTTGCGCGCAGAGAATTGCCATGAGCCGCTTTCGAATTTTCGACCTTAATGCGGAACAGATCGAAGCCGTCCACCACGAGAATGGCCCGATGTTGATTCTCGCGGGTGCGGGCACAGGCAAGACCCGCACGATCACGGCCCGCATCGCCTGGCTGATCGCGCAAGGCGAGGATCCGGGGAGGATTCTAGCCGTGACATTCACCAACAAGGCCGCGCGCGAAATGAAAGAGCGGATTGCGGGAATGGTCGATCCCAACCAGGCAAAGCTGGTCACCGCCTCCACCTTTCATGCCTTGTGCCTGAGAATGCTCCGCGGCGACGCTCAGCGCCTTGGCTATAAGGCAAACTTCAGCATCTTCGACGAAGGTGATCAGCTTGGCCTAATCAAGAAGATCATCAATCGCGTTTCCGCTCGCGACGAAAAACTCGATCCCCATCTCGCTAAAAACTTCATCAGTAAGGCAAAGAACAACGGCTGGACGGCTCGCGACGAGGAGACGCTCACCGGCGCAGTCTATCGCCGCTACGAACAGGAACTTCGCGCTTTGAATGCCATGGACTTCGACGACTTGCTGGTCCAAGCAGTTCGGCTCCTCTCAGAGTCGGACGAAGTCCGCGATAAATGGCGCGCAAAAGTGCGCCATTTATTAGTGGACGAGTTTCAGGATACCAACCGCTTGCAGTTCGAGCTCGTCGGCCAGCTTGCCAGCGGCCAGCCGCCAAATGTCTGCGTCGTGGGCGACGACGACCAGAGCATCTACGGCTGGCGCGGCGCCGAAGTTTCGAACATCCTGGAATTCGAAAAGCATTTCCCGAATCCGCGCGTCATTCGGCTCGAGCAAAATTACCGCAGCACCAATGCCATTCTTGGCGCGGCCAATCGGCTCATCTCGAACAACCCGCGCCGCCGCAAAAAGAATCTCTGGAGCCCGAAGGAGGGCGGAGAACCCGTCCGGGTGATTTCCGTGCCGGACGACCGCAAGGAGGCCGAGTTCGTCATTCAGGAGGTTGCCGCTCATCGCGCGGAGCAGGGACTACCCTGGGAACACTTCGCTGTCATCTATCGCATGAACGCGCAGTCCCGGCTGATCGAGGAAAACCTTCGCAAGAACAAAATTCCCTACCGTCTCGTCGGCGGGAAAAGTTTTTTTGAACGGCGCGAGATCAAGGATCTTACCGCCTACATGGCGGTTCTTTTGAATCCTTCGGATGATTCTTCTCTTCTTCGCATCATCAACACGCCGCCGCGCGGAATCGGCCCCACTAACGTCGAGTTGGCCCTTGCTTTCAGCGTCGAACGCAAGCTCAGCCTTTTCGAGGCGCTCCGCCATTCCGATCATTTGGACACCTGCACGCGCAAGACGGCTGACGCCATCCGCGCTTTTGTGGATGAGATCGAATCCGCGCGCGTTCGCATCCAAACCCCGGGTGTGGATTGCGTAAATATTCTCTCATCGCTCCTGGATGAATGCGGCTATTTGGATGATCTCAAACGCTCCTGCAAAACCCCCGACGAATCGCTGAATCGTGAGGAGAACGTTAAGGAAATGCTCCGCGCCTTGGGTGACCATCAGAAACGCTCGCGCCAGGGTCTTCAAGGCTTCCTTGACGAGGTGAGCCTCGACCGCGAGCGCACGGAGGACAAGGCCGAGTCCGCACCGGGCGTCACGCTGATTACCTTGCATGCTGTGAAGGGTCTGGAATTTCTTCACGTGTTCCTTATTGGCGCCGAGGATGGCCTGCTTCCGCATGAACGTTCGAAAGCCGAGGGCGCCGTCGATGAAGAACGTCGCCTGCTTTATGTAGGTATCACGCGCGCGATGCGTTCGCTCGTCATCACATGGTGCCGCGCTCGCCGGAAATTTGGCAGCCCAATGCATTGCCGGCCCAGCCCTTTCTTGGAGGAGATCCGCGGAGAACAGGTGATCGAAGAAACCTACGAGGAACTCATGAATCGGCCGATGGAAAAGGAGGACGTGGCTGTGCAATTCGCACGGCTCCGGGCGCAATTGGGCAAATTGTAGAGCATGTCCTCGCGGATGAAATTTGGAATTCTGGGAGCCATGCCGCACGAGGTCGCTTTTATGGAACGGTCGATGACCGTTCGCCGCAGCGTCGGAGCGGGAATGCGGACCTTTTTCGAAGGCACTTGGGCGGGGCAGGAAGTCGTGCTTGTGCTTTCGCGCGTGGGAAAGGTCTCCGCGTCGATCACCACGCTCCTGCTGCTCGAGCGCTTTGGCGTTACCCATATTGTATTCACAGGTGTCGCCGGCGCCATCGATCCCAGCTTGCGCATCGGAGATGTCGTCGTGGCGGAGCGCCTTGTGCAACACGATATGGACGCCAGTCCACTGCCGGCCTTCCAGCGTTTTGAGATTCCTCTGCTTGGGAAGATATTCTTTGAAGCCGGCCTTTGCGACGAGGCCTCCCAGGCCGCCATCCGCTACACGCAAGGAGATTTCTTGAGGGACGTGGCGGCTGAGAAGCGAGCCGCATTCGGGATGGATCGACCAAGGGTTTGCCGGGGTCTCGTGGCCAGCGGCGACCAGTTCCTTGCCGATCCCCGAAAGACCGCGGAGCTTCGCGAAGCCCTGCCCGGTTTGCTTTGCGCAGAAATGGAGGGTGCCGCCGTCGCGCAGGTTTGCCATGAGATGGGCGGCATTCCGAGCGCCATCATCCGTGTTATCTCCGATCAGGCGGATCATTCCGCGGCGGTGGATTTTCTCCGGTTCGTTGACGATGTGGCGGAATATCTTACCGGTGGCATCGTGCAGTCGCTCTTGAATTCCTTTGCCTCCCGCCCTCCCAGTGCTTGATCGAAAAGAGACTACGGAGCACGAGTCGAAGGTGAGCTAGCGAGCGCTGGACAGAGCGGCTCATGCCATAGAAACTTCACCCATGAGTGTAGGAAAAGGATCCACCGGAAACGTCATCGCCGCGCTAGCGAGTTTTTTTATCCCGGGTCTCGGCCAGTTGATCCAGGGGCGTCCTTTGCGTGCGCTGGTGTTTTTTGTAAGCGCCGCCCTTCTCTGGCTCATCTGGATGGGCTGGATCATGCACCTTTGGTCGATCATCGACGCCGCGTTGTGGAAGCCCTAATCCCGAGCTAGATTGAGGGGTGGCTCCCCTCCTAAACTACATAAACGGACGCTTCGTTCCTTCCAAGGCGGGCCGAACGCGCGAATACATCAATCCGGCGGATAATTCGGTTCTCGGGGTCGCGGCTGAATCGGACGCCAGTGACGTTGAAGACGCCATCAGCGCGGCCCGTGTGGCTTTTGACAATGGACCGTGGCCATGGACACCGGCTGCCGAGCGCGCGGTGAAGCTTTTCAAGCTGGCCGATCTGATCGAGTCCAACGCGGAAGAGCTGGCGCGCATGGACACCCTCAATAACGGCAAGCCATTGCGCGAGGCGCGCTTCGATGCGGCGGACGCAGCGGGATGTTTCCGCTTTTATGCCGGGCTGGCGACCAAACCGCAGGGCCAAACGTACGAAGTCGGTGACCCGAACATTGCCGCAGAAACCGTGCGCGAACCCATCGGCGTCTGCGGCCAGATCATTCCCTGGAACTACCCGC
Source organism: Terrimicrobiaceae bacterium (assembly GCA_045403045.1). GTDB lineage: Bacteria > Verrucomicrobiota > Verrucomicrobiia > Chthoniobacterales > Terrimicrobiaceae > DASTFP01. The sequence continues at coordinate 12,598 of JAXIPG010000243.1, read as the reverse complement.
TTCTCATGGCGACCTGGAAACTCGCACCTGGGCTCGCCGCGGGAAACTGCTGCATCCTCAAGCCCTCGGAACTTACCCCTCTCTCGGCAGTTCGACTTTTCGAATTGATCGACGAAGCCGGATTTCCTCCAGGAGTCGCTCAGCTTGTGCTCGGTGCGGGAGATCCGGCGGGCTCGTCGCTCGCGGCTAGCAACCGTGTGGACAAAATCGCCTTCACCGGCGGCACTGCCACGGGCCGGAAGATCATGATAGCCGCGGCCGGCAACCTGAAGAAGATCTCCCTCGAACTCGGGGGAAAAAATCCGAACGTCGTTTTTGCCGATGCCGACCCCGACGTGGCGCTCGAATATGCCATGTTTGCCATTTACGCCGGGCAAGGCGAGGTCTGCAGCGCTGGATCGCGGCTGATTCTTGACCGCAAACTGGCGGGCTCGTTCCTCCCGCGTCTCGCGCGGGCTACCGGCAAGATCGTGGTTGGCGACGGCACGAAGGACGAAACCGAGATGGGGCCGTTGATCAGCCGCTCGCATCAAAAGAAAGTTCTTAACTATATCGAAACAGGCAATGCCGAAGGGGCGGAGCTCTTGTGCGGCGGCGGAACGTACGATGACGAACGCGCGAAAGGCAATTTCGTCCAGCCGACCGTCTTCGCGAACACAAAACCAGCGATGAAAATCGTTCGGGAAGAAATCTTTGGCCCCGTTCTCGTCGTGCAGCTTTTCGATACCGAGGAGGAGGCCGTTGCGCTCGCAAACGACACGATCTACGGCCTGGCGGGCGGTGTCTTCACCAGGGACGGCGCGAGGGCCCGGCGTTTTATCCGCAGGCTGCGCGCAGGCATCACCTGGATCAACACATACCACCCCACCTTCAACGAAGCCCCATGGGGAGGCTATAAACAGAGCGGCATCGGCCGCGAGCTCGGCACGTACGGCTATGAGGCCTACACCGAGGTCAAGCAGATCAATACCAATCTCGCGCCCGCGCGCCTTGGCTGGTTTCGGCACGTCTAATATTTCTGGCCGAAGCGCCCAAGTTCTGATTTGTAAGAGGCCGTTAGGAGGATATCGCTTTGACACTTCTTGGAATCGACATTGGTGGAACCGGAATCAAAGGCGCTCCGGTTGACGTGGAAACCGGCCAACTCCTCGCGGAACGCTTCCGCATTGAAACCCCACAGCCCGCGTTGCCAAACGCTGTGGCGGACGTCGTCGAACAAATCGCCGCGCATTTCAATTATAGGGGGCCCGCCGGCGTCGCCTTTCCCGCCGTCGTCAAGCACGGCGTTACTTACACGGCTGCAAACGTGGATCGCTCATGGATAGGCACCAACGCGGGCGAGCTTTTTTCCCGGCACGTGGGCGGACCGGTCACGGTAGTCAACGACGCGGACGCCGCGGGTGTCGCCGAAATCCGCTTTGGCGCGGGCAAGGACCGGATGGGGGTCGTCATTTTGCTGACGCTCGGCACCGGCATCGGCTCAGCCATTTTCCTCGACGGCAAGCTGATTCCGAACACCGAGTTCGGCCACCTCATGATTCGCGGCAAGCAAGCTGAGAAGCGCGCTTCGGAAAAGGTTCGCGAGGACAAGAAGCTTTCTTGGAAGCAGTGGGCCACGCGGCTCAGTGAATTTCTCAACGAGATGGAGAAGCTCTTCTCGCCCGATCTGTTTATCATGGGTGGCGGGATCAGCAAGAAGGCGGACAAATTCTTCCCCTACCTTACGACAAAGACGGAGGTCATCGTCGTCCCCGCGCAAATGCGCAACGAAGCCGGAATTATCGGCGCTGCCTATCTCGCCCACCTGTCGACGCAGGCCTCTTGAGAGAGGCTGCAATCCTGGCGGCCTCTCCGGAGGCTGACTGGCTAGGCTGCTATTCCCTTTACGCGAAGAATCCCCGCTCCATATTTTGCGGGATATGCCGGAGGCGCCAACGGGAACTGTTAGCTTTCTCTTCACGGATATCGTGGGGAGCACGCGGCTTTGGGAAAAATTCCCCGCCCAAATGGGGGCCGCGCTTGCCCGTCACGATGCTTTGATCCGCGCCGCTGTGGAGACTCACGGCGGACATGTCTTCAAGACGGTGGGCGATGCGTCTTGCGCGGCGTTTCGGGCCCCCCGCAATTCACTCGAGGCAGCCATCGACGCGCAACACGCCCTCGCGGCCGAGGACTGGAACGACATCGGATCGCTCCCTGTCCGCATGGGCATTCACGTCGGCGCCGCGGAGTTCCGGGACGGTGATTATTTTGGAGGCACATTGAACCGCGCATCACGCATCGAGAGTGCCGCACATGGCGGCCAGATCTTGCTATCGCGGATCGCTGTCGAGCTGCTCGAGGATGAGCCGCTGGATGCAATTTCCTTCAAGTCACTCGGCAGTCATCGCCTGCGCAATCTCGATCGTCCGGAGCACCTGTATCAGGCGGTGGTTCCTGATCTCGCGGAGTCCTTCCCGCCACCGAGGAGCATGGAGGCTTTGCCGAACAATCTTCCCGTGCAAACCACCAGCTTCGTGGGGCGCGAGAAGGAGCTTGAAGATGTCAAACGCTCGCTCAAGAACACGCGCCTGCTGACACTGATGGGCACCGGCGGCACGGGCAAGACACGCCTCGCACTGGAAACCGGCGCGCAACTTATTCATGAATTCCGGGACGGTGTATGGCTGGCCGAGCTTGCGCTGATTGCGGAGCCCGAGCGCGTCGTGGAAGCTGTCGCCGCGGCGGTTGGCGCCCGCGAGGAACCTGATCGTCCGCTGCGTGCGACCCTCGTGAATTTTTTGCGCGGCAAGAACATTCTGCTACTCCTCGACAATTGCGAGCATCTAATCTCGACAATCTCGGTGCTCGCTGCCGAGCTCTTGCGATCCTGCCCGCGTCTCAAGATCCTCGCGATCAGTCGGCATTCTCTTGGCATCGGCGGCGAAGCCGCCTTCTTCGTCCCTCCGCTCCAGGTCCTGCAGGTTCGCGCTGAAGATCTTGCTAGACCCGACTTCGCCCAACGTCTTTCGCAGTACGAAGCGGTGAAACTCTTCATCGCCCGCGCCGTCGCGGTGCGCCCCGATTTTGTCATCACCAATTCCAACGCACCTGCAGTGTCCGAGATTTGCAGTCGCCTCGATGGCATTCCGCTCGCCATCGAGCTGGCGGCCGCGCGGGTGAAGTTGCTCAGCGTGGACCAGATCGCCTCACGCCTCGATGACCGTTTCCGTCTTCTACGCGGCGGCCACCGGGACGGCCTCCCGCACCAGCAGACGCTGCAGGCGCTCATCGATTGGAGCCACGATCTGCTCTCCGAACAGGAGCGCATCGCTTTTCGCCGGATGGGTGTCTTCGCGGGCGGACGCACGCTTGAAGCGGTTGAGGCGGTTTGTTCCGGAGATGGCATCGAGGAAATCGAAGTGCTCGACCTCCTCGAGCAACTCGTGGACAAGTCGCTCATCACGGTCGAGCGCGACGCCTCGGGAAACTCCCGCTATACAATGATCGAATCGGTCTGGCAATATTCTCGTGAAAAGCTCGAAGCGTCCGGTGAAGCGCCTGCCGTGCGCGATAGGCATTTGAATTACTTCCTCGCCTTCGCTGAAGAGGCCGCGCCGCATCTTGACGGACCGGATCAAAAGAATTGGCTCGACCGCTGCCAGAGCGAACGCTTCAACATTCGCTTTGTCACAGAATGGGCCGTCAAGTCGCAGAAAGTTGAGGCGGGACTGCGCCTGTTCAGTGCGCTGGACCGCGTCATCGAAGTTCGCAGCAATCTTGCGGAGGCTTGGGAGATCGGCATGCGACTTCTGGCGCTGCCGGATGAGGACGTGGCGCCAAAATATAGGGCGGACGCCCGCCTTGCTGTTGGCCGGCTCGCGTGGGCGGTCGATCGCTATGACGAAGGCCGCAGGTATTACGCGGAAGCACAGCAAATCTATGACGCAATCGGCGACGAAGCCGGCTCCACGGTTGCCGACATGCTGGCGGGCTTCCTCGACCGCGGCGATGGCGATCTTGAAAGCGCCGAAAGGCGCTTCCGGCGGGCGCTGGACGTTGGACGCAAGATCCAATGCGCCTACCTCGAAGCCGGCAGCCTGAGCGGGCTCGGCAGCATTGCCATGGACCGTGGGGATCTTGCACAGGCGCGCCAGCTCAAGGAGGAAAGCCTCGCGATTTACGAACGCTTTGGCGATCACTGGATCATCGGCCTCATTCTCGGGGGTATCACCAGAGTGGCCATTGCGCAAGAGGACTACGCACGCGCCGAGAGCGCCCTGGCCGAGTGGACGCAAATCACCCGGGAATTGGGCAATCGCTGGATTCTTCCCGAGATCCTGGATTGCCACGCGAGCCTCGCTCTCGCCGCCAACCAGGCCAAACGGGCCGCCCGCCTCTTCGGGGCCGCAGAAGCCATCCGCGAGCACCTCGGCGCCCAGCTCTTAGGGAGCGAAAAGACCCAGCACGAAGCTTCCCTGGCAACCCTCAAGCAGATGCTGCCCGAAGCGGAATTGCAAGAGTCCTGGGAAACCGGTCGCCTCGCGTCGCCTTGGGATGCCATCGAGCAAACCGGAGCATCGCCACGGTAAGCAGCTGGTCGACTTCAGAAAGAGGACACCAGCATCAGTGAAGAGCGTCGACTAGCCATTCAAGACCCGGGCCTCCAACTTTCGACCCATAGGCCGCAATCGATTCTGGGGCGGAGGGGTGTAAAAAACTTGGTTTAGCTATCTTAACAGGCTCTTTGCGGTCAAGTGACATTGCGGCATTTCAGGCCTTTTTTCACGCGGAGGACGCAGTCGTCGAAATATGCTGCGTTCGCAGTCTACTTAGTGACGACGCGGATCTGAATTTCGATAAGATCATTGACGAGGTGCTCGCCGAGATGCCGAAAATATTTTCCGGAGCCGTAAAGCACATTCCATTGCGTGCGGTCGATGACGAAGGCGGATTGCGCGGCGGCCTTGCCATCCGCGGTGAGCCCTGCCGTTGCGACAAACTCCACAGCCCGCGAGACGTTTTTAAGTGTCAGCACCCCGCGCACGGCGAGATTGGGCGCGCCGGGAGTGGCGCCGGCAACACGTTCGATCGCGATGATGACCAAGCGAGCTTCTGGATACAGGTCGACATCGAAGAAATCGTGACTCATCAGGTGGGCGACGAGCACGTCGTGCAAAGGATCGCCCTCAAGGTCCTGACATCTGATGGCGCGCATATCCAGGGTAAACTCTCCGTCAACAAGGTGTCCTTGATCGAAGCGGAGCTTTCCGCTTTTCAGTGCGATTCGCCCATAGTGCTTGTTGAGCAGATTGCGCCCCACCCATTCCACCCCGCTCTCGGCGACATCAATCTCGAGCCAACCGTCGGGTGGTGCGGTTTCGGCAACCCGCGAATCACCGCCAGCCTCGAGCGGCAGACCAGCGGATTTCCAACCCTCCAAACCGTCGCGCAATTCGAGCACTTGAGTGTAACCGACACGGCAAAGTTTTTCTGCGGCCATCCTGGCCTCGTAGCTGTCCGCCGCCGTGCCATACACGCAGACGGCGGCCCGCCTGTCGGGCGCGACATCGCCCATGCGGTCGAGGAAGGCAATCTCGAAGACGCAATTGTTCTTTGCTTCGGGAAGATGGGCGGCGGCATAGTCGTCGTCAAGCCGCACATCCACTAGTACGGGCCCATGGGATTCGCCGAGCCGTCGGGCAAGGTCGGAGGGATTGATTGGCACGCTCATTACGAAGAGACTAGTTGAAGCTTGAGCTAAAGAGAAGCGCTTGTCCCGATCAGCGGGTTGTTTCGGTGAAGATCAAAGCTCCGCGTGCGCCGCCAAGCAGGCCCCCTCATCCTGGAAGAAAGCCGTTCGCGTCAGACTGCGAAAAAAAAAGAAACCTTGTCAGATTGCCAGATTGCGCCGAGACTAATTAGTCTTCAGCTCAGAATGGCGGAGGTGATTCCCATGAAAATCGCAGTTCCGGAAGTCGCAATCTCTCAAGGGCGGGTGCAGGAAGTCAGTGTGGGCGAAATTAAGATAGGCTCGGTGAAGATCGACCAGCTCGTGATGAGTGATATACACGTCCAGACATCGACCGGTATAGCGCAAATGCGAAACCTAAGGATCACGTTGAAGCTACAGTTCGGGCTCGACTGGCGTGTCGGCGTCAAGATTTCGATGCCTGATGGGATTCCCGACGTAGATTTCTCCGAGTCGGGAACGCTCGATTTGGGGGCACTCACGCTCGGCATAGGTTTTGGAAACATTACCTTGCCGGGCTTTGCGAACCTCGCTTTCGATATTCCGAGCCTTCCGGTAAATGACGTCTCCGCCGTGATCGGTTCGATCAAGAACCTGAATCTAGGCGTCATCCTTGCCGAACAGATTCGAGCGCAAAACGCGCTCACGCCGACGGCGGGATTTCAGATCAATGGGCTGGGCGTGGGCGGAGTCAGCGTTCAAGGCGTGAGTTTTCCGAATGCTGCTGTGGCCGACGCGACGATCGGCCGAATAACAGGTGGCGCGCTCCCGATAGCGAATCTCGCGATTCCCAGTCTCGCGCTCCCGCAAGCAACAATTCCAAAACTTAGCAGCCAGAATGTGGATGCGACGAGCAATCCCGTAGTTGCGAAGCTTCCCACGGTAGATATCGGCCTTCTAGTTGCGACACTTAAGGCAACCACGACTGCAGCGTTCCACTTGGACGAGCTTCGCATCGACAATGTCAAAGCCTCGGCTTCCATCGGCGAGATCGCTTTCAAAAACATCATCTTACCCTACGAGGTTCTTAATCTAAGGCTTTCGCAAATCGGAATCGAGACCATCGAAGTTCCGCAACTGGAGGTGAATTGATATGGCAACACCCGACTCAAAAACCGAAATTACGGTTACGCCAGGAAAGAACAAAAAAGTAAACAACGTCATCCAATTTGAAGATCTTCTTCAGAAAGCCAGGGAAGGTGTCAGCGATCTGGTTCACAAACGTTCGGCCGTGGCCGTCGAACATGACGAGAAACTCGGCTTGATTCAGAAACTCGCCGGGGATCTCGAACCACAACTTCGCGCGCTCCGTGCTGCGGCGCAGAAACCCGGCGAGCCGCCGCCGCAACCATGAGTCGAAACAGAGAAAGCGGGTGAAGGGGGATAGACTTCATCGGGTGACCGAATCGAGTAACCCTCTTATTTTTCCTCACCACATGGCGATGGTCTGCTCTTGACCATCAACAGGCTAACCCGTGCTTATGGGATCGCTCGCTGTCGTCGAGCGACATATCTTGCGCGCGGCAATGGAGATTGTCCGCCGCGTTGTTGCTCCTCGCTGTCACGGGCATTTAGGCTCGAGGTAGCTCGCGGTTCCCTTTCAAACCCCAAAGTGGTTGTGTTTCGGCATATGGCGACTACTTTTTCGCGGTGACGGAGACGCTCGACTTTCGCGTGTCAGCTCACGATCAAGCGGTTCACGTTTTCATTATAAATGAGCGAATTCGATTATCCCAAGTCCTATGACGTCATTGTCATTGGTGCAGGTCACTCCGGCATTGAAGCGGCGATGGCCGCGGCGCGGCTTGGCTGTGAGACTTTGATGCTTACTCAAAACGCCGACACTGTCGGCCAGATGTCCTGCAATCCCGCGGTCGGCGGACTTGCAAAGGGCCACATGGTCCGTGAAATCGACGCGCTTGGGGGCGTGATGGGGCTGAATACCGACGCCACGGGCATCCAGTTCCGGATGTTGAACGCTCGCAAGGGACCAAGCGTCCGTGCGCCGCGCGCCCAGTGCGACAAGAAGGCGTATCAGTTTCGCATGAAGGCTCTCCTTGAGAAGCAGCCCCGTCTTGATCTCAAGCAAGGCAACGTTACCCGGCTTCTCGTTGAGAATGACGCCGCGACGGGTGTGGAGACCAATTTCGGGGTGCGTTTTCGCGCTCGCGCTGTCGTGGTGACGACGGGAACGTTCATGCGCGGCCTGCTCCATGTCGGATTGCGCAATCAGACTGGCGGTCGCATGGGTGACACGGTCTCGACATTCAGCGACTGCCTGCGCGAGCTCGGCTTCGAAGTGGGACGCTTCAAGACTGGAACACCATGCCGGCTCCTTGGAAAAAGCATCGACTATTCCCAATGCGAGCGTCAGGACGGCGACGAGCCGCCGCCGCTGTTCAGCTATCTTGCTGAAACCATCCTGCCGGGCGAAGACGAGATTTTCACCCTCAATCGATGGAAGGACGGCGCTTTCCGTGTGCGACAGATTCCGTGCTGGATCACGCATACCAACGCGGCGACTCACGAGATCATCCGTGCGAACCTCGACAAGTCTCCTCTTTTCGCCGGCGTGATCGAGGGCGTTGGGCCGCGCTACTGTCCAAGCATCGAGGACAAGGTCGTGAAGTTCGCAGAGAAGACCTCGCATCAGCTTTTTCTGGAACCGGAGGGCCGCCAGACCGACGAGGTTTACGTGAACGGGGTTTCCACCAGCCTGCCTTTCGAAGTGCAATACCGCTTTATCCGCAGCGTTCGCGGCCTCGAGAATGCGGAGATCCTGCGACCTGGCTATGCGGTGGAATACGACTACTGTCCGCCCACACAACTTCACACGACATTGGAGACGAAGCGCATCGGAGGGCTTTATTTCGCCGGGCAGATCAACGGCACATCCGGCTACGAAGAAGCAGCCGCCCAAGGCTTGATCGCAGGAACAAACGCGGCATTAAAGACGCTCGGGCGCCCACCTTTCACCTTGGGCCGCCACGAAGCCTACATCGGCGTCTTGATTGACGACTTGGTGACCCGGGGTACGCCGGAGCCATATCGTATGTTCACAAGCCGCGCCGAATACCGGCTGCTCCTCCGCCAGGACAACGCGGACTTGCGACTCACGGGCCGGGGCATCGAAGCCGGGCTTGTCTGCCAATTGCGCAGGGCGCGATTTGTGGAGAAAGCGAAGCGCTTTGAGGAGCTCCGGACGCTCGCCAGGGACGTGCGCTTCGACGGCGCGCCCTTGGAGACGTGGCTCAAGCGTCCGGAAAATCTCCCAAAAAATTTGCCCCGGCAAATTTTTGATAAATTTCCCCCGGAGGTTTGGGATGGCGTGGAGACCGACCTGAAATACGAGGGTTACATCCGTCGCGAAGAAGAGCGCATCGCGCGGACTGCGCGGCAGGAAGGCAAGCCGATCCCGGGATGGGTCGATTATTCCGCCATCAGCGGGCTGCGCGTTGAGGCTACGCAAAAGCTCTCAAAAATCCTTCCGGAAACGCTTGGACAGGCTGCGCGCATCAGCGGCGTGACGCCCGCGGATATCGCGTTGCTCAGCGTGTGGATTGCGCGCGGGGAACGAACCATTGTGATGTAGGCTGATTGCCAAGATCAACTTGCGAGCATGCCGTCCTCGATACGAAGCAGGCGGTCGCCCCGTTGCGCGAGATGTTCGTCGTGGGTGACGACAATCAGGGTGCGCCTGTCCTGCCGCGCCACGTCGAGCAGCAGTTCAATGATCGACTCCCCCGTGTGAGAGTCGAGGTTCCCAGTAGGCTCATCCGCGTACAGGATGGAGGGATCGTTGATGAGCGAGCGCGCGATGGCCACACGCTGTTGCTCGCCCCCGCTTAGCTCGGAGGGCAGATGCTGCAGTCGGTCCTTGAGGCCGACGCGCTCCAGAAGGTTGGCAGCGTGGCTGTGTCGCGGCTTTCCCCCCATCATCGAGGGAAGGGCGACATTCTCGAGTGCGGTTAGCTCTGGCAAGAGAAAGTAAGACTGGAAGACGAAGCCCATCCGCCGGTTGCGTAGCCCGGCAAGGCGGTCAGAGCTCAGCGAATAGATATCTGCTCCCTCAAAGCTCACTCGGCCCGCCTTTGGCCGCTCGAGGCCCGCCAGCGTATAGAGAAGGGTAGTCTTCCCTGCGCCCGACGCACCGCATAGAAAGACTGTTTCGCCGGTGGTGACTTGCAGGGAGATGCTCCTGAGGACGTCAATGCGAGTTTTCCCTATCTGAAAAGACTGCTTGAGGTCAACGGCATACAGGTGCGGTTCGCTTGTCGTGGTGGAGGTCACGGCAACTCTGATAGGGAATTTTCATGCGCTTTCCACCGCCAACTTGACGAAAGGTCAATTTTCAAGCGCTGAGCGAGGCAAAATCGGGATCAAATGCAGGTCGATCGTCAAAGAGGATTTCGACTCGAATAGGTCGGCGAAGCCTCTTGAATCGTCTCCAAAATGGCTTGAGCGGTTCTTGGGCCGATTCCGTCGATCTTCTGCAATTCATCCGTCCGAGCTTCAAAGCAGGCGCGGATGCTCCCGAAATGGTCGAGGAGAAGCCGGGCGCGTTCGCTGCCAACCCCCGGAAGAGTTTGCAGTAAACGAAGCTGCCGGAATCGCTTCCGCTTGGCCTTGATCTGACGATAGGGCGCGTGGTTCGGATCGCGCAGTCGAGCCAATTGCTGTCCAGCGTAAAGGATCAGCCGCGCCGTTTCCGAAGCGTCCGCCGCGCGCAGTACGGGGATATCGAAGATTACCATCAGGGTGATCAGCGCTCCTTGCAGTGCCTCGCGACGCACGCCGAGCGCCGTCCAATCAGCTGGTTGCCCTTCAAGAATATAGGCTGGGCGAAACTCGGACTTCGCCATTCGCGCCGCTTGCTCGAAAAGGCGTCCCGTGACAAGCGACTGGGCGAAGTCCGAGGCGGTCTTTCTTTCGATAAGCACGGATTCCTCGACCCGGTAGTCGCCTGCAACCAGCCGTCCGATGCGCAACTCGACCTCCGGCATTTGCGCAAGGAGATCAGGAACACCCGATACGGCTTCGCGGTCGTCGGCGATGAGGAGAATCCTGTTCACTGTCGAAATCCTTTGGGTGTTGTCGCGAGGCTTCAACGAAAATGCAAGCAGTCGAAGCCAGATCAAGGAGAAATGCTCCTGCAACGCCAGTCGCGAGATCACATGTCTAACCCATTATGGCAGACCGATGAAGGAGGGAGGACACCGCCTCAACAAATTCCATCTCGCTCACTGATTCATTTGCCCTCGGAACCAAATTCTGCTCATTCTGTCCGAACACCAAAATGATGTTATGGCCGATTATGATTTGATTGTCGTTGGCGGCGGACCCGCCGGATATGTGGGAGCGATTCGCGCGGGGCAACTTGGGAAGAAGGTAGCCTGCGTGGAAATGGATCGCGCGGGCGGCACTTGTCTCAACTGGGGCTGCATTCCCACCAAGTCGCTGCTCAAAAACGCAGAGGTCTTTCAGCTCCTGACTCACCATGCCGACGACTTCGGCCTGAAGGTGGACGGGGTGAAGTTTGAGTGGGACAAAATCATCGGCCGCAGCCGCAAGGTTGCCGACAAACTGGCCGGCGGCATCGAGTTGCTCTTCAAGAAGAACAAAGTGGATTACATCCGCGGCGTCGCGGCGATTCCCAAAGCAGGCGTGGTCGAGGTCACAGATAAGGACGGCAAGAAGAGCGAGATCAAGGGCGCGAATATCCTGATTGCCACGGGCGTTGTCAGCCGCGAGATGCCGGGTGGCTTTCCCTTCAATGAATCGAGCGTGATTGGCAGCAAGCAGGCGATGGTGTTGCCTGAGCAGCCGAAGGACATCATCGTCATCGGCGCGGGCGCCATTGGCATTGAGTTCGCCTATTTCTTCAATGCCTTTGGCACCAAAGTCACGGTGGTCGAAATGCTGCCGAACATTCTCCCGGTCGAAGACACAGAGGTAAGCGTCGCCTTGGAAAAATCTCTGGCCAAGCAGGGCATGAAAATTCTCGCGGGCACGAAAGTAGACAAGGCGGAAACGACCAACAAAGGCGTGAAGCTGACCGTTTCCGGCAAAACGTCGGAAACCATCGAAGCCGCCGTTGCGCTTGTTGCCATCGGGGTCAGCCCGCTGCTTCCACAAGGTGTGAAGCTCGAAACCGATGAGAAAGGCTGGCTGAAGACGAACGATAACTACGAAACGAACGTGAAGGGGGTCTATGCTGCCGGTGACATCATCGGGCCGCCGTGGCTTGCTCACGTGGCCAGCTACGAGGCTGTTCAGGCCGTCGAAGGCATGTTCGGCGTGACCAAACCTAAGAAGGTCACCGTTTTCCCAGGCTGCACCTACTGCCAGCCGCAGGTCGCCAGCGTCGGTCTCACTGAACGCGCGGTGAAGGAAAAAGGCCTCAAGTACAAGGTCGGCAAGTTTCCGTTTCTGGCCAGTGGCAAGGCGTTGGCTGTCGGCGAAAGCGAGGGCTTCGTCAAGCTCCTCGTCGGCGAACCGCACGGCGAAATCCTGGGCGCACACATCATTGGCGCGGATGCGACAGAAATGATCGCAGAGCTCGGTCTCGCCATCACGCTCGAGGCGACCTACGACGAAATTGTCGCGACTATCCACGCCCACCCGACCCTGAGCGAGGCCGTCCACGAAGCGGCTCACGCCTCGCACGGCCTCGCGATCCACATCTAATTTCCGCGCAGGGCGGGAATTTCCCACGTCGCAAAGGTCGTTCCGCGCGGCCTTCGATCCGACCCAGGGAATCGTGGATCGATCGGAGAATGAGAAGCGCAGGAACGCTTGTTTTGAAGGATGCCTTGATAGCATGAAATTATGGCATCATGATGCTCGCTGTGAGAACGACGGTAAGTC
>JAXIPG010000288.1:0-10892 GCA_045403045.1 Terrimicrobiaceae bacterium | reverse complement strand
CCGCAGTAGATCGTGTTTGCGCAAGAGTTCCCAGAATGCCCGGCGGTTCTTTTTCGCGGCTCGCGCGGCCTGGGTGATATTTCCATCGTGGGCACGGAGGACCGCTTCAAGAAATTCGCGTTCGAATCGTTCGACGACTTGAGACTTCATGGACTGAAACGAGCCGTCTTCTGCTGCGCGGTCTTCGTCCGGCAAATTGAGATCAAACACCTGAATCACGGGATGATCCGACAGGAGGAAGGCTCGGGTGAGCACGTTTTGAAGTTCCCGGACGTTCCCCGGCCACGAATAGGCAAGCACGCGGTTAAGCGCGGCGAGCGAGAGACGCTTGGGCGATTCGTTCGTGAGCGATGCCTGTTGGTCCAGAAAGTGCCGAACGAGCAACGGAATATCGGCACGCCGTTCTCTGAGGGGCGGGAGAGTGAGTTGAAGAACGTTCAGACGATAGAACAAATCCTCGCGGAATTTTCCCTCTTGAACGATCTGTCCAAAATTGGCGTTGGCCGCCGCTACGACGCGGACGTTGGCATGAACCATCTTCTGGGAGCCGACCGGGCGGTATTCACCTTCCTGCAAGAACCGAAGAAGCTTCACCTGCGCATGGCATGTCAAACCGTCCACCTCATCGAGGAAGAGCGTCCCGCCCTCACTTTCGTGGATGAGCCCCTGACGATCTGAAACGGCGCCAGTGAATGCGCCTCGCTTGTGACCGAAGATTTCGCTCTCCATGAGATGCTCAGGGATCGCACCGCAATTCACCGGAACAAACGGCAGGCTGGCCCGAGGGCTCAGACTGTGAATAGCCCGCGCGAAAATTTCCTTGCCAGTGCCGGACTCCCCTGAAATGAGAACCGTAGCATCGCAGCGCGCGAATCGCGGGACCCGCCGGAGTTGCTGCAGCAGCGCCGGGCCCTCGCCGATGATTTCCTTAAGAGCTGGACCTTCCTTAAATTTTTCCAGGCGCGCATGTCCTCGTCGCCTAAGAAGTGCCTGGCGAATCACTCGGGGAAGCAACTCGGAACGGCGCAAGGGTGGCAACAAGAAATCCGATGCCGCCATTTCAAGAATCTGCAACACGTCGAGGGTGTCGAGTTCGGTCGGAATGACTAGCACCGGTCGCGCAGGGAAAACACGCCACAACCAGTCAAAAAGCGTGTCCAGTTCGCCTGCTTGGATTGCGTCGAATGTAACAACGACGACATCGGGATCAAAGAGAACGCGCGGTCCGGGCTCCCGAAACTTAATTCCCGACGCGGACTCATAGCCGTAATGCCCGCAGGTGAATCCCGGCGCCTCGCACAGAAGCGCTTCGACGGCTTCGGCCGCAGCGCTCGTTCCCGGTGCGCAAACAATTGCCACGCCGATAGGAGGGCGATCCTCGGTGGGATTGCGCGGTTTGTGAGGATCGTTATAGAACGAACCGTTTTTTTTTTCACAATTAGCCTCGAGTCCCATCATAAAATAGATCCATCCCCGAGTTAATCCCCAGTCACCTCATGCCACGGCTGACATTTTTTTAGAGGCAGCTATGACGACCGCGATCCAAATGAGATTGACGCATTTTGTCAACTTTTATTTGGGTCAATCGTCTCATGCTTAGTAAATTGACTGTGACTAAAATTCTGTGCGGCACTGAAGCAGCGCTTGCGCCCAGCACACCCCGGAATACCCAGCTAACCCACACTACATAGTGATTGCCCTGCCCTCCAAAAAAAGATCCAGATACTATGCTCCTAAGGTTCAGAAGCTAAATCTACTCTATGAGAAGGGAATTGCAAGACAATGGGAAAGTGACGAGTGGGCCTCTGGCGATGATGAGTTGATCATGGCGACGGTCAAACGGTATCGGCGACGCCGGAGAACCGTGATCGCGCTCTGACCGAATTTTTCGCTTGCCTTGGAACGGAGGCAGGAATGCTAAGGCGAAGGGTTATTGGCAATCAACTGGATATGATCATTGATGATATGGTCATCGGATGAGGCGTTCAAGCATTTGGCGCCGCCTAATACTTCTGGTTCAGCGCGTATCAATCGCGCTTAAGTGAAATGTGTTTTTGTTAGTTAAGCCGGTGGCCGCCGCTGGCATCGTTGATGCCGGTCTCAATAATCGGCCTCGACAATGCGGGCTTCGGCGAGGTCGATGTCGCGCTGGACCATGCGCAGCGTTTCGTCGTTGATGTGATGCTGGTTCCTCAACTCGACTAGCTTTTGGCGCTCGACTTGCAGCGCCTTGCGAACGAGGTGGTTGAAATGCGAGGCCGGCAGCTTCGCGGGATCGGGTTCGGCCGTGAGCTCGCTGCAATATTCGAGCTGCGCGAGTCGGTCGCGATATTCGTCCCGCAGCCTGACAATGCGATTGGTGTGGTTGCCGCTCTTGTCAACCAGCGTCTCGACGTAAGCGAGGGCCGCTTGGTTTGCTTTCTGGCGGGCAATGCGCTCTTCGCGATGAGATTCGCCGTCATCGGCGATGCCCAGCGCACGGACCAGGAGGGGCAGCGTAAGACCCTGGAAGACCAGCGTGACAAGAATGACGCAGAACGAGAGAAAAATAATCTCATTGCGCCCGGGGAACGGCGCTCCGGCTGCGGTGGAAAGCGGCAGCGCGAGGGCGGCGGCGAGCGACACGACACCCCGCATGCCCGACCACGCGATGATCGCGACGGGTTGCCAAGCAGGGTACGGGTCACGGGCGCGGATTCTCTTGCTGATGAGGCGCGGCAGGTAGGTTGCCGGGAAGACCCAGAGAATTCTAGTGAGTACGACGGTCGCGCTTACTGCCGCCGCGTGGAGTAGGAGCGCAAACCAGGATTCGGAGCGCAACCCGCCGACAACCGCGGGAAGTTGCAGCCCGATCAAAATAAAAATGATTCCATTGAGGAGGAAGACCAGCATACGCCAGAAGGCGGAAGCCTCGAGACGCGTTCGGGCCGTGATCATCAAGGGCGAACGCCAGCCGATATAGAGACCGGAGGTGACGACTGCAAGCACGCCGGAAAGGCCGAGTCGTTCTGCGGGGAGGTAGGCTACGAAGGGCGTGAGCAGCGAGATCGTGATCTGCACGGGCGGGTCGTCAAGCCGGCGCTGGAGCCAATGCACCGCCACGCCGACAAGCCACCCGATAAGGACGCCTCCGAGTCCGACGACAGGTAGCTTCAGCACCGCAGCGGGCAGGGAAAACGAGCCCGTGACAACGGCCGCAATGCCAAAGCGATAGACGACGAGCGCGATGGAGTCGTTCACCAGGCTCTCCCCCTCCAGCACTGCGACGATGCGGCGGGGGATCTTCATGCGCTGCAGCACCGCCGTCGCGGCGATGGCGTCGGGCGGCGAAACGATTGCGCCGAGAATCAGCGCTGAGGCCCATGGGAGGCCGGGAATCATTGCATGCGCCACCCAGGCAACCGCGACGGTCGTTGTGAGCACGAGGCCGAAGGCGAGGAGCGCGATAGGCCGCAGGTTCCGGCGGAAATCGCGCCATGATGTAAACAACGCTGCTGGGTAAAGCAGGGGAGGAAGGAAGACCAGTAATGCCAGTTCGGGGTCGAAGCCCACGTGAGGCAAGTGCGGTACCAGGCTCAAGACGAGGCCGCTCAGAACGAGCAGCACCGGATAGGGCAGGCCGGCCTTTCGGGCGACGATGTCGAGCGCCGCGACCACCATCAGCAACAGACAGATCAGCTCAATCTCGACCACGCTGCGACCATTAAGAAGGCAGAAGGAAAAAGGAAGAAGGAACCTCGGCCTCACGCCGACAACGCCGCAGACGGGCGATCACGAAGGCCGAAGGCATTGTGACCGAAGTTTTCGTATTCTTCCAATGCTATCTACTCATAGCGGTGATAACTCATAGTTATGAATCGTCTGCGATTTGACGCTCCCTCACCCTCGCGGTGCGGAGGGAATAACCAGCTTTTGGCCAACCTGAAGAGTTGTCCCTTTCGCGATATGGTTGGCTTTCGTCAAGCTATTCACGCTCACCTTGTAGCGCTTGGAAATGGACGTCAGCGTTTCACCCTTGGCAACGATATGCGTCGTTCCTCCTGAGGAGACTGCGTGGGGAGATTTCTTGGTTGCTTCGCTCGACTTTTTTCCGGCACCTTGCCCTTCGACGAACGGCTTAAGAGCAGGGTCAATCTCAATGATCCGTCTGTTGAGTTTCTCATTGGCTCGCTCGAACGCAGCGCGCACTTTGGGATCCTTCAGCGCGATCTTTCTCACCTGGCTGTATTCCTGCGCCAGATCGCCGCCTTGGGCCGCAGGAATTAACGCAAAACCTACCATGCCGGCTCCACACAGGAGTGTGACGGTGCGAGAGAGATTCATCCCTTAAACCATGCCTGCTTTCGAAGCGAATGCCGAAGGAAATTTTTCCGAAGGAGACTGTTGAAGACCCACATGTCACGCTTGAGATCTTGGACCCGTGGAGGTCAGTTCATTTCCGTCACCTACGAATCAGGTAACGACCTCAACGCGAGAGCGCTCTCTCTTGCGGAACGCCCCGCGAAGTTTTAGAAGCGCGACGTTCTGTAACTGACGGATGCGTTCACGGGTCACGCCAAAAGTCTCGCCGATTTCTTCCAGGGTTTTGGGCTCCTGACCGTCGAGGCCGAAACGCGAATTGATGATCATGCGTTCACGGTCACCGAGCATGTCGAGCAGTTCATCGACTTCTTTGAGCATGTCTTTGTCGCGAAGAGTTTCAAAGGGATTATCCGACTCCTCGTCGCCGACGATGTCTCGAAATTGGAAGCATTCCCCCTCTTGAATCGGCTCGTCAAGCGAAGCCGGGCGAAGCGCTGCGCTCTTGAGCGCCGCGACCTTGGACGAGGACAGACCAATCTCCTCCGCCAACTCATCATCGGTAGGTTCGCGTCCAAGCTCCTCCATCATCTGCGAGGAGACGCGGCGCATCTTGCCAATCTTTTCGACTAGATGAATGGGAAGACGGATCGTTTTGGTCTGGTTCGCCAGAGCGCGCGTGATCGATTGCTTGATCCACCATGCGGCATAGGTGCTCAGCTTGCCACCCTTTTTAGGGTCAAAGCGTTCGACGGCCTTCATCAGGCCGATGTTGCCTTCCGAAATGAGGTCGAGCAGCGGAAGCCCGAAATTCGCGTAGTCACGCGCGATTTTCACTACGAGCCTGAGGTTTGCACTGACCATTTGGGTCAGGGCGTTTTGATCGCCGCGTTTGATCTGACGCGCCAGTTGGATCTCTTGCTCAGGGGTCAACAAAGGAATTTGAGCAATCTGCCGCAGGTATAGCTGAAACCCTGTCTCGTTCTCTTTGGGGGCCATGTTGATCATTTCTATAGAGACGGTCGAGATGTCTGTACTTGCCGAGTTTATTTCGGCTTGCGTCCCTACTGGCCCTCTGGTCTGTAGCGAACCGTCCCCGCTGATGATGATATTAGCGTACGGATGTCCCGAAAAGGGTGATTGGAGGTCGTCGGATCGCGGGCTTTACTTTCCTTTCATGAGGAATGCACAGCAGCTCCGTGAGACGGAAGAGTTCTTTCATCAGCAGATACCGATCACGCGCGCGATGGGCGTGCGGGTTGCTGCGTATGACGGACGGCAATTCACTTTAGTTGCTCCGATCGCGCTTAATCACAACCATCTTGGCACCGCCTTCGGAGGCAGCTTGGGCGCCGTTGCGACGCTCGCCGGATACGGTTTACTTTGGCTCGAACTGCGTGACCGCGCTTGTCATTTGGTGATCCGCCAGAGTTCTCTCTCGTTCCGGCGACCGGTGCACAAAGACGTCGTTGCAATCTGCCGTCGACCGGACCAAGAGGCACTGCGGGCGTTCAAAGCCGAGTTTGTGCAGCGTGGCAAGGCACGAATTGGCTTGGACGTCACGATCCAGGAGGATGGCCTTGTGGCTGTCGAGTTCCAGGGACTGTTCGTTGCCTTGAAGTAATCGCTGCAACTTGTAGCCGGCATCGTTGGTGCCGTTTCTGGTATTCCTTTCGAAAATTTCTTTCGGCATCTGCCCTAGCGAAGCTGGATTTCTGCGTCCCCTTCACGAGATTTTTAGTGATGGGCGAACCACCGACACGCCGAGGGTGGCGATGATCGTTCCGAAAACGACGACCATCCCGAAGGCGAGCGGCAAACCGGCGAAAGCCGCCAAGGCGCCAATGACCGGCGGACCCGACAAAAACCCGAAGTACCCCAGCGTGGTCACGGTTGCGAGACCTGGGCCGGCGCCGTTCTCATGCACCCGGCCCGCAACGCCGAACAGAATTGGCACGAGATTGGCAATGCCAAAACCCACCGTCGTGAACCCCATCAGCACCGCCGGCCAAGTCGGGATCAGCACAGCGACTCCCACGCCGAGTGCCATCAACGCTCCGCTGACGCGCAGCACCACAATCGGACCGAACCGGGCGATCAGCAGGTCTCCCACAAACCGCCCAGCCGCCATAGAGAGCGCGAAGGCGGCAAAAGCCATCGGCGCCACCGCCACTGACACATTCGCAACGCTATGCGCATAAACTGCGCTCCAGTCCAGCAGCACGCCTTCGCTAAAGAGCGCAAGGAATGCCAAGCCGCCCAGCCGGAGCAGCTTGGAATCGGGCCAGGAAAATCCGCGCTGTTCCTTTTTCACGGGTGAACGGTCCGACAGCAGGCGGTCAAACGCGGAAAGCGTAAGCAGCAAGAGGAACACCGCCATCGCCAGCATGAGCAATGTGGCGGGAAACCCATGGTTCATGGCGATGCTCAGCAAAAAGGCCGCGCCCAATCCCCCGAGGCTCCAAAAGGCCTGAAAAGACGAAATGATCGGCTTCTCGATCGCATTTTCTACCGTGATGGCCTGCACATTGATCGACACATCCACCGCTCCCTTTACCGCACCAAACAATACGGCCGCCGCGATCAACGTGGCGTAGTTCGGAGCCAATGCCAGCACCGTTAACGCGGCGCAGAATGCGAGTGCCGCGGGAAGTGCAATGGTGCGGCTTCCCCATCGCGCAATCAACTGGCCAGTCAGCGGCATCGATATCAAGGCGCCAAGGACCAAGCCGAACAACACCCAGCTAAGCTGTCCGTCGGAAAGACCAAATCTTTGCTGAAAGGACGGAATCAACGCCGCCCACGTGCCAAAGGTCATGCCCTAGGAGACTGTTGAGAAACCCACGTATGTCACGTTGCTGTCAATTTTCGCAAGATCGCAAGGAGCCACGATGGAAACAAAGATCAGTCTTGCCCTACTCTCGAGTGTTGTAGACGGTGGCGATGAAGAATAACCCAAAGGAGATTAGAAATTGCCAAAACCGAACTATCAGGCTGAAAAACGCCGGAAGGACCTGAAAAGAAAGGCAAAGAAGGAAGAAAAGCGACTCCGCAAGAGGGAGGCGAATCAAGCTTCGTCGCTCGGAAACGCTAACGCTGTAGCTGAGCCCGAGAAGACGTGAAGGGACGAAGAAGCCCCGATCTTCACCTGGGATCCAGAGTGCTGGTGCTGGTGGATGAATCGAACGTCGTCAGCTCAGCGCGCACCTGTGGTCGGAATCTCGATTGGCTGAAACTCCGCGAGTATCTCATGGACGAGGAGAAAGCGCGGCAGCTCATCGAGATGGTGATCTACGCAGGAATGCCGCCGGCGATGCCGGATTGGCAGAGCGAGCGAGACAAAAAGAGCAAGTTTGTGCATTGGCTCCGTTCGAATGGGTTCCTCGTGGTGACGAAGGATGGGTCACCCACCGAAGAGAGCCACTATAAGGCGAATATCGACGTAATGATGGCCATCGACGCGGTCGAACTTTCCGTCGAGACGCGGCCCGATGTGGTCATTCTCGTCACAGGCGATGCAGATTTTTCTTACTTGGCCCTGCAGTTGAGGCGACGTGGCATCCGCGTGGAAGTAGCCGCTCTGGCTCAGAATCTCGGGAGCGCCTTGAAGGCAGCAGCGAATGAAGTGATCGATCTGGCGTGTTTGTTTGCGACGTTTGAACCGATAAGAGGTCGCGACGAGTGAGCCTCCGTCCCCCTCCTGCTCCTTTTGAGGCAGGCCCGGGCTCGGTGCGGCGAGGGTCGTTGCCGCCTGATTGGGTCTGACGGTTATCGAGATCATGGGCGAGTAAGGTTATTTACAAGGACCGAACGGGCTGTGAACTTGGGTCGGAGTGCAAATATTGACATAACTAGGCAACGCCTTCTGCACACTGGCTTCGAACTGAAACGCGGGCTGGGCGGCATGGTGGGCAATGACCCAAAAAGACCATCTTCCCCGCCATGAACCGTACCTTTCTTAGCCGCAATATCCCGCTCTTCATCGCCTTCCGCGTGCTGTTCAATGCGCGCTGGTACTATCCGGTGTTGGCAGTGCTGTTTCTCGATTTCGGGCTGAGCATCGAACAGTACGCTCTGCTCAATGTAGCCTGGGCAGTGGCGATCGTGGGTCTGGAGGTACCATCGGGCGCGTTGGCAGATCAGCTAGGGCGAAAAAGGATGGTAGTATTTGCGGCGTTGCTGATGGTGGTGGAGATGGCGGTGTTTGCATTTGCGCCGCTAGGAAATCCCTCCCTGCTCTTCGGACTTTTTCTGGTGAACCGCGTGCTCAGCGGCGCGGCGGAGGCGAGCGCGAGCGGGGCGGATGAAGCGCTGGCCTACGATTCGCTCGTCGCGGAGGGACGCGCCGATGAATGGCCGGGTGTGCTGGAGCGCTTGATGCGGTGGCAGGCGACTGCGTTCCTTATTGCGATGATGCTGGGGGCGACAGTCTACGATGCACGATTTGTGCAAAGCGCGCTCGATGGATTAAGGCTGCCGTGGAAGGTAACTCAGGAGGTGACGATGCGGTTTCCTATCTATCTTACGCTGGGAAATGCGGTGCTCGCCCTGCTGGCAACCTTGAATCTTCGCGAGCCAGCGGCTGCTGTCACAGCGGGCGGCGCGATCAAAGCGGAGATGGCCGTTTCGGTGCGGACAACCTGGCGCGTGACGCTCGCGACTGGTCGTTGGATTTTGCATACTCCATTGGCCCTGGGAGTCATTCTCGCAGGGATGTGCTTCGACAGCATCGTGCGGCTTTTTCTCACGGTGGCCAGCAACTATTACCGATTGATTGCGTTGCCTGACGCTGTATTCGGGTTGATCGGCTCAGGCTTTGCGGTGATCGGGTTTTTCGCTCCAGTGCTCGCGCGGCGGCTCGTGTCGCGGTGGAAGATTGAGGGGAACTTTACACTGGTCGCAGCCTTGACGATTGCCGGGTTGGCGGGGGTTTCGTTGATTTGGCCCATTTACGGGCTGATCTGGTTGGCGCCGCTGGGTGTGGCGATGTCGCTCATTCAGTTCTTTGTCTCGCACTATCTCAACAAGGTTGTGACCGATTCGCGACAGCGTGCGACGGTGCTCAGCTTTCGAGGGCTGGCTTTCAACCTGGCCTACGGTGTTGTCGGCCTGCTTTTCGCGGGACTCACTC
The DNA here is from genome assembly GCA_045403045.1 of Terrimicrobiaceae bacterium. Lineage (GTDB taxonomy): Bacteria > Verrucomicrobiota > Verrucomicrobiia > Chthoniobacterales > Terrimicrobiaceae > DASTFP01. The sequence continues at coordinate 1,462 of JAXIPG010000288.1, read as the reverse complement.
ATTTTCTAGGCAAACACAGCCCGCCGGACTTGGTCTTCGTGAAGGCGCTCGGCTGGCTGCCGTGGTATTTCGCAGGGTCTGTCGCGCTGCTTGCCCTGGCGTGGAGCAGGCTGCAATCGAGGGGTGCAAGGAGCAATTAGAGCAAAGCGCACGAATTCTCCTTCAACGACTTTGAATCAAGCCCTCGATCGGAGATAAGAAAAGGACGCATATGATCACCAAGAGAATCAAAGGGCCGCTCGTGGCCATACTCTCGGCAATCGGGCTGCCGACATGCGGCGGCGCCGCGGCTCGCGCGGCTGAGATTCCATCAAAGACAGATATCGAGACCGCTCTGAATGCCGCTTACGAGAAGTACCGAATGGTGCAAGAAGGCAAGAATGCCGACTATATTCCGGCCCTTGCGAAGGTGGACCCCAGGATTTACGGGATCGCCCTGGTGACCAACGACGGGAAAATTTACACCGCTGGTGACGCCACCTCAGAAGTATCGATCCAGTCGATCTCCAAGGTGTTCACCATGGCAAAGGTCATCGAGGAATCCGGTCCGCAATCGATCGCAGATAACATTGGGGTCGACGCGACCGGCCAGGTGTTCAACTCGATTGTGGCCGTGGAGCAGTATCGTGGTTCCGAGATGAATGCCATGGTCAATGCTGGGGCCATCACCACAACGAGCATGGTCAAAGGTGGGTCAGCCGACGAAATTTGGAATAAGATCATTGCTTATTACGACGACTTCGCCGGGCGGCCGCTCTCGGTGAACGAGGAGGTGTATAAGTCGGAGGCCGCGACGAACCAGCGGAATCAGGCCATTGCGTCGTTGATGTATGCCTACGGCCATATCAAAGACAATCCCGCGCAGGCCACCGACATCTACACGAAACAATGCTCGGTTAACGTCAACGCGCAGGATCTTGCCATCATGGCGGCCACCCTCGCAAACGGCGGCAAGAATCCGGTGACGGGCAAGCAGGTGTTACCGTCCGAGGACGTGCCTGAGGTGTTGGCCGTGATGGCTACGGCGGGTCTTTACGACGATTCAGGCAAGTGGCTCTATGCTACCGGCCTTCCGGCGAAGAGTGGAGTTGGCGGCGGGATTCTTGCGGTGTCACCGGGCAAATTCGGCGTTGCCGTGGTTTCTCCGCCGCTCGACGCAGCCGGAAACAGCGTTCGTGCCCAAGGAGCGATCGCCGATATCTCGAATGCCATAAACGGAAACCCCTACGCAATCAAGCCTCGCAAGTAGATGGCATCTGCTCTAGAGCAAATGCCGAAATAAATTTCCGAAATGGCGGCAGTGAGTGGTCCCTGGCTAGGCGGCGCTACCGACCGGGCTCTTCGCGCTCCGACCCCCGGTCTTCGAAACGAGTAAAGTGCTTGCGAAATGTCAGAGGCACGCCTCCGACCGGGCCGTTTCGCTGCTTGGCGATCACAAGCTCGGCCTTGCCCTCGATCTCTT
>JAXIPG010000180.1:0-14676 GCA_045403045.1 Terrimicrobiaceae bacterium | reverse complement strand
GTACCTCAGTATGATTATTACGATTTAAGATGAGACGCCAAGCACTTCTCTATTATCTGGTGTGTTGCATGGCGATGGCGTCTAGTGCGGGTTCGGAGGTCAAACCGCTTATCGCGCTGGATATAGGACACACGATCAATCATCCGGGGGCCTACAGCGCCAGGGGAGTTGGCGAGTACTATTTTAATAGGAAGATCGTTAAGGCATTGTATGAATCGCTAAAGAATTCCGGCGAGGTCGATGCGCTCATTATTAATCCCGAAGGGAAACCTATCTCGCTACAGGAACGCACTCGACAAGCAGCGAGAAGCAATGCGCTTTTGTTTCTTGCCGTACACCACGATTCGGTGCAGCCCCGGTATCTCAAAGAATGGGAGGTGAATGGAAAGACGCAGCTCTACTCGGACAAATTTAAAGGCTTCTCTATATTTTTCTCTCGAAGAAATCCGAAATTCGCCGAAAGCTTTCAATTTGCACGTTTACTCGGTGTGGCGATGGTTGCCCGGGGATTTTCTCCAACTTTGCATCACGCCGAGCAGATTCCAGGCGAGGGCCGGAATTTGGTGGACGAAGACTTTGGACTTTATGAGTTTGATGACCTGATCGTGCTTAAGACGGCCGCAATGCCAGCTGCGCTCCTTGAGTGTGGCGTTATCGTTAACCGGAACGAAGAGGCTTCATTGCAAACGCCAGAAATCCAGCATCGCATAGCGGATGCGGCCGCCGAAGCGACTATGCAGTTCTTGCATAAACAGGCAGACTTTGCAAAGCAAAAGCCCTAACACGAAAGACGAAGAGGCATCGCCCCTTAATGGAAGGTTTCGCGTAAAGGTGATCTGCGGAGCAGCCTTTGGTGCCAGAAGCAGGCAGGGAGAGGTCATCTTGGACGTCGGGCGCACGAAAACATATAATGAGTGAGCGACCGCGATTGATTGCTACCTTGAATCAAGAATCAGAAAGACAAGGCCAGGCACCCAAGAGTGTAAATCACGGCGCTACGCGCCGCCAGGGGGCTCTTGGGGATGGCTGACGTCAGGCCTCTTCTACACCCGCCATGCTCTCAACCGAATCCGCCATTCAACTCTTATTCTCATACGGCACACTGCAACTTGAGTCGGTGCAGGTCGCTACATTCGGACGGAGGCTTGCCGGCACGGCAGATGGTTTGCCTGGCTTTGAGGAGTCGCTGGTGAAGATTGAAGATGCCTCAGTCGTTGCAACGAGCGGAAGGACCCATCATCCGATAGTTAGGTTCACAGGCCGCGAATCCGACATCGTGTACGGAACGGCCTTCGAGGTCACCGCGGAGGAGCTTCAAAACGCAGACAGTTACGAGGTATCCGATTACAAGCGCATTTCCGTGACTCTACTTTCGGGAGTTCGTGCTTGGGTGTACGTCGATGCCCGCTAACGCGGCGCCATCTCAAGGCGGGACGGTCGGAAGCTTGCGGCTTGATGGAGGCTTGATGGAGTCACGTCTTGACATATGACATTTATGGGATCTCTCACTATGGAGCGTCTGGCTTGACGGACCCCCTTGTACTGGACTGACGCACGGCAGTCGTGAATCGAGAGATCACGTCCGAAACGCCTATCACTTCGGCCGATCGGGGCAGCCGAGATGACGGCGCTCCTTCGGCTGCGGATCGATGAACGAGTGCGCCGTTTCCTGTGGGACGGCAAGGTCGTCCCCCTCGAACAGACTGAAGCGGCTTTTCCATAACCGTGGACAGGATAAGCAGCCTAATTGAGCGGCTTGAGTGCGGATTCGATCTCTCGCCTGCGGTGTTCAAGGAACGGAGGAAGCGAGAGGCGTTCTCCCAAAGTCTCCAGCGATTCGTCAGCCGTGAAGCCGGGCCCATCCGTGGCGATCTCGAAGAGAATGCCATTGGGCTCGCGGAAATAAAGGCTGCGGAAGTAGTAGCGATCCACGGGTCCGCTCGACGGGACACGGGCCTGCGCGAGGCGATCTACCCATGCGTTGTGGTCGCCGAGGGTTGTGCGCAATGCGACATGATGCACGCCGCCCGCTCCCTGCCGGGCGGATGGCAGCCCCGGCTCGACCGCGACGTGCAATTCTGCAGAGGGCCCGCCCGGGCCCATTTCATAGACGTGCACAGTCGACCCGCCATTCGCTTGGTATTGCCGCGCAGGGCGCATGTTGAGGAGGTCTTGAACAATGCGATCCGTGCGTTCGAGCTTCGGAATGCTGATCGTGATCGGTCCAAGGCCGCGGATTTGGTGCTCGGTTGGCACCGGGCTCTTTTCCCAATGGTGTGCTTCGCCGCTTGCACCGTCATCGATGAGGCTGAGGCGCTGGCCCTCAGGATCTTCGAAATCAAGCGTCAGCCGGCCGTCCCGCTCGACGATTCCACGGTGACGCACGTGGCGATTCTCGCAGCGTTCCAACCACCACTGCAACGCGGCCTCACCGCCGACGCGCAGTCCGGTGCCAACGATACTGTGGGTGCCTCGCCGCTCAGGGACAGCCGGCCAATCGAAAAAAGTCAGGTCTGTGCCGGGACTCCCCTTTCCGTCGGCATAGAAGAGATGATAGGCGGAGACGTCGTCCTGGTTGACGGTCTTTTTCACCAGGCGCATTCCCAGCACGTCTGTGTAAAAGGCGTGATTGCCCCGGGCGTTTGCCGTGATCGCTGTGAGATGATGGATACCGTAGAGCTGCATGATGACACCTTATACCAAATGCATGAAAAATTGCTGACTGCTTCGCTTTGATAATTGAATCCTGGTGCTTTGTGGTCCATTACTATGCCCTCCCTGGTATGAAAATCGCGCTGGAACCGGCGACTTCCCACACGATTTCGTAGGAGCGCCGCCGGGCCTCGTGATCAAAGATCATCGAATGAATTATCAATTCGTCGGCCTGAGTGACCTGCACTAACGATCGCAATCTCGCCTGGACCGTGAACGGACTCCCGATAATCGAACTCCGTAGAAAGGGCAATTCGGCGGGTTGGCCCTTCCAAACTTCCTCAAAGCTGTTCGCAGGCGGCGGAAGCTCTACGTAGGCGGTTTTCCTCCACGGCCAATTTATTGACCGCAAAATCAAAAATAGTTTTTTCGTATTTTCACAACGTTAAATGTTTACCATCTGCGAGATATAAGCTATGGAAAGTGCGCCATTAGCCAAAGCCTTGCTTCTTCTATTTCCTCCGGTTCGAGCTGGTGCCCACGGTCGCTCCATCGGAGGGTGATGTCGGCGCCGGCATTCTGAAGCAGGGTCGCGAGTTGATTTGTGCTTTCGGGAGGAATGAAGGAGTCCCCTCTTCCGGCGGCAAGGAACACTGGGATTCCGGCTAGATTTGGCAGGCTTTCCGGAACAATCGGGACCATTGCGCGCAACAGCACCGCGCCGGCCAATGTTCCTGGCCGCAAGAGAAGGATACTCGCGGCGATGTTTGCGCCATTTGAGTAACCAACCGCAACGATCTTCCGGCTCTGAAGCTGATACTCCGCAGCAGCGGCGACGACAAAGTCGGCGAGTTCGTGAGTTCGTCGAATCAGGTCTGCCTCATCGAATACGCCTTCGGCCAGTCGGCGAAAAAAGCGGGGCATGCCATTTTCGAGGACCTTTCCTCTTGGACTGAGCAAAGCGGCGCCAGGATGCAGCGACCGGCCAAGATCAAGCAGGTCCTGTTCGTTTCCGCCGGTGCCGTGCAGGAGAAGCAGGACCGGCCCTTTCTTTCCGACGGGAATGAAGCGATGAGTGAACGTTGCGGTGTCAGGCATGAGCTCAATATCGATAGAAATGCCCGTCCGTCCTGAAATTTCGCGAACGACGTGTGTGCGCTCGTTCTAGTTTAGAAGGCCACTCCAATCGCGAAATGGAATGCCCCCTGAGCCTCACCTGGCGCTGGTGAAGGATTTAGCCCGTAGTCGAATCGAATCGCGCCGATGGGGAGATTGTACCGCAGGCCGCCGCCGATAGCATAGCGCATGTCTTGCACGCCAAAGTTCGCCGCATTTTGCACAACATTCCCGGCATCTACAAACAGCGCGCCATACAGGTCACCCCAGATGGGAAAAGAGTATTCAATATTAAAGACCATGAAGCTCTCCCCGCCGAGCGGATAGCCCGCGTTGTCCTTGGGCCCAAGGGTTAGTTCAGAGAAGCTGCGCACGGTCGTGGCTCCTCCATTGAAGAAGCGCTCATCAATCGGGAGCTGTTCGCTGCTCAGTGGAGAGATTAGACCCGCCCGAGCTCCGAGCGCGAGGGAAGATTTCGCTGTCACGGGCAGATAGTAAGAGAAACGAACAAGGCCACGCATAAAGGAAATAGCTCCGATGCCGTTGGGTGCAAAATCGAGCGAAGTGGTGAGAATGAAGCCACTGGTGGGCAGCACCTTATTGTTCCGATAGTCAAGCGTCTGCGTCACTCCAAAGCTGACAACCGAATAGTCTTCAGGCCCCACCAGACCGGGCGGGTTGATCAAAACCTCCGTGAGAGCGACGTACTTCATCAGCACAAACGCCGACACCTCCCAATGATCAGTTATTTTTCGAGACAAATTGGGTTGAAACCCAACTTCATTTTTCGAGTATCCCTTGAGCGTGGAAGTGAGCGCGTAGAGCCGCAGCTTAAGCCGGTAATCGCTGTCGAAGAGCCATGGGTCGGTATAGACGACTTCTCCGCTCAAGCCACGTTGGTTCCACTCCGCCGTGATGCTCAGCGGGCGGCCGGAGCCAAAGAAATTGCGGTCGGTATAGTTGAGGTTGACAATGAAGCCGTAGAAACTTGCATAACCGAGGCCGAGGCCCAACTCCTTCGGTCTGGCCTCCTCGACAGTCACATCCAGCCGCACGAGGTCGCCGTCGATGGCCTCGGGTGTGATTCGCAAATTTCGAAAGAGGCCGGACTCAATGAGTTCGCGAAACTTCCCGTCAATCAGCAAAGGATCGTAAATCTTTCCCTGCAATCGACGGAGGCGTTTGTCGATGAACGATGGTTTGACGCCTTGGGTGCCGCTGACGGTCACGCCGTCAAATCGGTAGAGCGGACCGGGCTTGATCTGGAAGACGGCAGGCACCTTCCCATCGCGAGCCGCGGCCGGATCTCCGTTCGCCTCAACGGTGGCCCTAAAGTAGCCGCGCTTTTTATAAAAGTCCTCGAGCTTGCGCTGCGCCGAAGCGAGCCTTGGTTCTGTGTAGATGTTTTTCGTTTCTTGGGCGATCTCAGCGAGCAACGTTTCGCGAGGAAAGACGAGCGGACCCTCGAGTTGAATGGCGCCAAAATGAAATTGGATGCCTTCATCGATGGTTAGAGAGATCGCCGCTGATGTTCCGTCGGAATTCAGCGCGATCGCGGGAGGATCGACCCTCGAATTGAGATAACCTTCGGCCGCATAGAGGCGCCTGATGAGGTCAACGCCGCTGAAAATGTCCGACTCGATGAAGGGAAGAAGCAGATCCTTTCGGATGCGAGGATAGCGCTCACGAGTTGGGCCAAGGAGATAGTTTGTCAGCGTGACGCTATCGTAGGCATGGTTGCCTATAAACGTGATGGCGCCGACGCGCGTGAGTGGGCCTTCATCGACAGTCAAGCGCAGCCGCCAGGGGCCCAAAACATTCGACGTCACCTCAGCTTGAGAATAACCATGCTTTCGATAAAACGACTCCAGATAAAAAACCGCGTCGTAGGCATTTGCGTCGTCGAGTCCATACTCCTCAATTGTTTGAATCTGGCGGGCGATTCCCTCGCGCAACTTCCGTTCGCTAAAGGCAGAAGTACCTGCGAACTCGAGCTGAAGTTTGCCACGCTTGTGCGGCGCTGGGGCATCCGGCGTCGGCAAGGGCTCGGGCGCAGGCGGTTGTTCAGACTTTGGCGGTGGATCGGTCTGGGCCAGGACCACCCATGCGAGAACCATTGTGAAAGCCGGAACAAGGGAGATTCGCCTCATTTGAATCGCACGAGGTACTTGATCTGGCCGCGGAAATTACCGCCAACATCTAACCCGCCGACAAGGACGAGTTGATCCGAGAGCGGGATGGCGAGGGACGCTGCTTGTTTGCCAGATTTTGGATCCGTCGCACCGAACTCAAACCGGACCCGGCTGAGAAATGACTCGTTCGCCGGGGGTGGCTTGTTTCGGCTGAAGACACTGCGATAGATTTTTTGAAAGAGAAGGATCGCAGCCCGTCCGGCGAGTGCATTCGGATCACTGCCAAGTTCCTGAGTGGTCGAGCCGGTGGCGATTAAAGAAACGATTTCCGCCTGAGGAAGCGGCGGATCGCTGCTGAAGATCGCTTGCGGATTCGTCACCGGCCCGGTGATATAAACCGTCACATCATAGTCGCGAATGGTAGACGTGCCGCGCAAATTGAGACGTGGCACGAAGGGATCGTCACGCACAAAATATATGACACCGGATTCGATCTGAAGCCGGCTGAAGGGCAAGCTGGCCGTGAGTTGCTCGATGAGCACGGAGCCGTCCATCCACGGTTTGAGACCTGTCCCCCCGAGCTTGAGATCCATCTTGATCCGACCCGTGGCGAGATTGCTTTGCACGAGAAATGCATCGGCCGTTCGAATGGCGACATCGAACTTCCAATCACGAAGAGGCGGATTTGGAAAGCTGACGAACGCCGGCTCCGCCGGAGGCTGCGGAGCTGGGCGTCCGGGAAGGCCTATGGGAAGAATGTCTATGTTCCTAAAGAATCTGCTTCTGGTGACAAAGACGTTTCCCGTGACGCTTGCCGTATTCAAAGGTCCCTTCAACTGAAGATCGCTTGAAACGCGTACGCTGAGATCATCGTTCTGAAGAATGAGGGCACTGCGGCTGCCAAGGCGAAGGTCGAAGATCGGATCGTCCAAGCGCGTCAGGCTGATGCTTCCGCCGGCATTGAACGATCCGCCGCCGATTCCTCCGCTGCAGCGGTCGATAATGACGCGGTCGCGCGTGAAGTTGACTCGTAGCGCGACGTTTGCGATCGGAGGCAGACTAGGGTCCGTAAAGCGCAGCGCCGAAAGGTCCGCGGCGATTTCGCCGGAAAGATTTGGCTGCCCGATGCTGCCACCGACGTTCACGTCCACTATGGCGGTTCCCCGGCTTTGGCGGATCGCCGGCACCAGCGTGCTGAGGAAGGCCAGCGACGAGCGCGGCATGGACACACGAAGATCGATGGGCGTTTGCGGGTCGATTTGCCGGTTCTTCCTGATGGTGGGGATATCAAAGGGAAGGTCCCCGGAAATCCGCAGCGGCTCGATGAGCTTCTGTCGAACTTCGCCATCGAGACGCAGCCTGTCGCCGCGGGACTCGAGATCCAGAGAAACGTCGGCCGGATCGACCTGTGGAGCATCGGGGGATTGAATCCGGGTCGCGCGCAGAGCAGCCTTGGCGGTCAGGTCGTCGAGGGTTCCCTCAGCGCTAATATCCAAATTGACGATCCCGGTTACAGGCGGCTTCTTTTCTCCCAATTGGATAAAGAGTGAGCGCAGATCGAGATCCTTGGTCCGTAACGCAAGCTTGAGCGGTTCGCTATCGGGAACCAGCCGGTCCGGGTTATTCGCCTCGGCGAGATGGAACGGAATCTCAGCCGAGCCCTCGATAAGGGTGAGTTTCTTCTGGCGGACCGACAGGTTGGAAAGGCTCAGGCGATTATCCTTCCAGAGGAGAGAAAGCATCGCCTCGCCAAATTTCCCCGCCGTAGCCCGAAGGTCGGGCAGGTTGATGAATTGCGGGGAGTAGGAAACCGCCGCGTGCGCGCTGAGGTCCTTGACGTCGCCGAATTGCCCCGCGGTGAGCTCGATGGTGGCATCGCCGCTATGCTGTGGAGCGCGTAAATCGCCTTTGCCTTTCCACGCGAGCCGCAGCGCTCCCCCAAGAGTTGGTGCCGCAACTTCCTGGTCAAGCAACGGCTTGAAGAGCGACAGATCCGTGAGTTGGATGTCAAGCGAACCGCCGTAGTCGAACGGCTCGGCAAGATGCACGTTCGCGCCACCGCGGATTGAGTTCTTGTCATCGAAAACGACGTCGAGCTGCGAAAGCCGCGCCTGATTGTCGGCCACTTCGAGGCGTCCATCGATCGTGCGAACAGGCAATCCCTGTGCTTCGACATTGCGGCCGGTGATTCCGAAGCTGCCGTTGTAGACCCGGTCCCGCGCGCTTCCTTTTCCCGTGATCCGCAGCACGCCTTTCAGGTTTGCGCCGCTGTCCGGTGCAACGAAAGCGCTTAGGTCCGGCGCGTCGACGACGAGATCGAAGTCAAGCGGCTGGCCGTCCCACGACTTGAGGTCCGCAGGCAGCTTGTAGCTGGCGTGGAGGCTCGCGGTATTTGCAGCTTTGGCAAGCGTGAAACGCTCGAGCGAGACGTCGGCCTCCCGGCTGGCGACCGCGAGATTCAGAGAATCAGTGACATAATTCTGGAATCGAACACTTTTGATCCCGCCGTCGAGCCGACTGACAAGAGTTTCGAATAGGGGAGCATCCGGCTTGGTTGCCAGTTCCTTTTCCAAGTGCACAGTGAAGTGCGCTTCCGTTAGCTCGCCGCCGGAGAATGCTAGACTGGAGGAGTCGAGCACGGTCTGGGCGGAAAGCCTTCCGTTCACCAGCTGAAAATCGGTGGTCACCGCCAGATCGCCGATGATGGCCAGCGGAAGGTTCAGCGCGACGAGATCTGGCGTGAATATCTCAAGGCGGCCACTTGCGGATGTCTTGTTGAAATCATTGAGCGTTTCGGGCAATTCCGAATCTGCCTCGAGATCGATGCGATTATCCTGGTCCAGGCGATCAGCAAGCTTGATCTTGACGTGCTTGCCCCCGAGGTCCACGTCGAGTGCGATGTCGCCAAGCGCCTGGCGGTCGTAAGCTATGCCGGACAAGCGCGCCTCGCACTGCCCGGACCAGCTGGAAGGCTTGCCGGGCTCACCTTCGAACGTCACTGCCAACCGGTCAAGGGTGCCTTGGAGGGGGATGGAGAGGTTGAGGTATTTCCAAAGCTTGTCAAAAACCAGGTCGGAACTTTCAGCGTTGGCCTTCAAACGATTGGTCGAATTCAGATCGGATACTTGCGCCGTGAGCGTCGTTGGCGCGTCGAAAAAGGTTCCCTCCAACCCGAGACCAAGCTCGCCATCGTCAAGCTTTGAAGCATCGAGATTGAAGCTGCGGAGCGAGATCTCGGATCCGATCGTGAGATCCGTGAGCACCAAATTGCGATCGCGAAATGTGGTGGCGCCGGAAACTTCAGTCCAGCGGTGCACGCCTGGAATGTCGAGAGTCTGAATCTTCAAGATTCCCGGACGATCCGGGAGCAGGCTGAAGGAGAGTCCGGCCAGTTCGGTGTTCCCGTTTGGACCGCGGGCGATGAAATTGACGTTCTCGATGTTCAGCAAGTCGGGAAAAAGCGCGGGAAACTTGAATTGCTGGGGTTTCCTTTCCTTTTCCGGCGGCAAAGGTTCTCCGGGAGTCACTTCGACGTAAACATTACGCGCATCGGCCAGCTTAAGGAACCCTGGCAGACCGTGGCGCATCAGCCCGATCAAGCTGTAGCGCAGATTGAGTGTGCCGATCTCCAACCGTTGAACCGGTCCCGGCTCGGTCGGAATTCCCCGCAAGTTCGATACGCTCAGCGTGGTGAAGATCGACCCGCTCATTTCGTAGGAAAGATCGAGGTGCTGCTGTTTGGCGGCGCGAACGATAAAATAACGCGTGCCTTCGAAAAACAACGGCCGGTGAAAGATCGCAAGCAGGATCAAGAGCGCGAGCAACCCGAGACCAATTCGTCTAAGCCACCGGCGCCGGCGCGGCTTCGCTGCGTTGCCGGTCGCGCTCATGCCGCGCGAATCGAGACAATGACAGCGGCAAATTCACGGATCGACGGTTGGTGCTGCATACATCCCCAGGGGGGCGTAGTGCCATGCTTCTCGCCTTTCGTCAAAGCTTCTCCGCGGGCTCGTTAACTCGAGCCGGAAGGATCGGCCGTGCGAAATGCTCGAAAATCGCGCCCTGGGCAACCCCGAGAGCAGTTATCATGTGCAGCCGCGGATCAAGTAGAGGAGCAGTAGAATCGGAATTGGGACTCCAATAGCCACAGAAAAAGCCAACCCAACTTCCCGCTCTGAGCGGCGCGCTTGCTCAGATACTTCATGCTCGGGAAGCGCGAGCAAGAGTGCCGTCGCGCGTATCCAAAAAGCCGGTAAATGCAGAGCCGGAGAACCATTGCATAGTCCGCGAGATGTCCGGGCGCAAAATTTCCGGGACTGAAGGAGCGATTCTTACGCCCTTCCTTCACCTGCACCGGCCGTATCGAGATTGAACGGGAGGCTGTCAGGCCAGGGCTCGCTCTTCGCGTTCTTCGGCCTCCCAGTAATCATACGCCGCGGCATACGAGGCAGAAGTCATGAGCAGTGTCTCGTGATCGCCATCCGCCTCCACGCGACCGTGTCTGAGGAAGAGGATGCGCCTCGCTCGACGCAGGAGGGCGATGCGATGTGTCACAATCAGTGTCGTGCGGGAATGGCTCAATTCTTCGAGCGATTCCTGGATCAACGCCTCGGTCTCGGGCTCAACGGAAGACGTTGGTTCGTCCAGAAGCAAGATGCGAGGATCATGAAGAAAAGCGCGCGCGATCGAGAGGCGCTGCTTTTGCCCGCCTGATAGCTTGACCCCGCGCTCCCCGACCACGGTGTCATACCCTTGCGGCAACTGTTTGATGAACCCGTGTGCGTTCGCACGTTGCGCGGCTGCCTGAACCTGTTCGAGCGTCGCGTTTGGCCGCGCATAGCTGAGATTCTCCCGGACGGTTGCGTTGAAAAGATACGTCTCCTGCAGGACCATGCCGATCTCGGCGCGTAGAGAGTCAAGCTTTACCTTCTGAATCTCCTGGCCATCGATAAGAATCCTTCCCGCCAAGGGATCGAAAAATCTCGGCAAAAGATTGATCAATGTCGTTTTTCCAGCGCCGCTCGTTCCGGCAATCGCGACCAATTCGCCGGACGCAATGCGAAAGTCTACCCCGTTCAGCACTGGCGGCCCTGATTTGTAACGGAATGCAACATCTTCAAAGACGATTTCGCCCATGCCCGATCTCAGCGGCACAGCCTGAGGAAGGTCTGCAATGTCCACAGGCGTGTCCAATACTTCGACAACACGGCTCGCAGCAGCTCTTGCCCGCTGCAGCGTGTCGGTCATTCGCGCCAGCGTGCTGATGGGACTTTGCAACCGCCACCAATAGCCGCGGTACGCGATCAAGCCTCCAATGGTAAACTCGCCGCGCCAAATGAACCAGACACCCATTCCAAGCATTACGATATTACTTAGAAATCCCAACACGCCCACCGCCGGGAAAAACGCGTTTCTCGCGCGCAAGGCTTTGACGCTTTGCTCGTAGTGCGCCTGCGTCACCGCTTCGAACGCGTGCTTTTCCCGAGCGCCCTGCGCGAAACTCTGCGTTAGTTGCACTCCGGCCAATCGATCATGTACAAAGCTTCCTATGTCTCCGAGACGGGCCCTCACCGCTTCGTAGATTCGTTTCACTCGGCTGCTGAAACGACGCACCACAAAGTAGGAAAGCATCAAAGGCAGCATCACGCACAGGCCGATCACCGGTTGCAACCAGATCACTATTCCCGCCACGACAACGAACGTGAGCATCTCGCTCAATAGGTCGCTCAAATTTCCGAGCACGGAGGTCTCCATTGCGTCCACATCGCTGATCACCCGCGCCACAAGATCGCCCGTTCGTCGCTCGTGGTGATAATCCATGGATTGGCCCTCGAGATGCACAAAGACCGCGTTTCGCACGTCGCGCACGAAGCCCTGTCCCGCCTTTTCAAGAAAGTAGCCCTGCAGGGCGCCAAACACTGTCGCCAGCAGATGGGAGGCCAACATGACCAGCAATGCGATCCACAGCCCGCCGGCGTTCTTCGCAATGAGGACGTCATCCACCACATATTTCCAGATCAGCGGATGTACCTGCCCGAGTGGCACCCCGACAAATAGGAACCCAACCGAAAGCAGTAGCCGTCCGCGATACGGATGCAGGAAATGCCATGTCCGCCCTATTAACCGCTTCGTCTCCTCTGCCAACATCCGGCATGTATATAGCCGAACGCGCGATTCGTGGCAAAAAAGCTCTCGGCCCGCCGAGCTATTCAGCCGAAAGCGCACCCTGAATCACATCACGGAGACTGCGAAGGCGCTATACCATTTGCACTCAATCACTTTCGCTCCGGCTCGACCTTTCCACGCTTCTCAAGCCAATAGGCGGTGAGCCAGCAAAGCAGGGCCCAAGCTGTCCCACCGGCCCATCCGGCGACAACGTCCGTAGGGTAATGCACACCAAGATACACCCGGCTCAATCCCACCAGAAAGCCCAGGAACATCGCCGCGCTCACACAATAGATCTTCAGCCGTCGCCGCTGTAGCGTGCGCGCGAGAAGCACCGCCACAGTCAGATACACAACAGAGGACATCATGGAATGCCCGCTCGGATAGCTTGTGAAGAAAGCGTCCGTCAGATGTGGAACGACACTTGGTCTGTCCCGGGCAAAAAATCCCTTGAGGCTGGTGGTCAACAATGTTCCGCCGCCGACCGACACAAGTAACAGAACAGCCGAAGCATACCCACGATCGATCAGCAGATATCCCGCTACCAGAAAAGTCACCAGCGTAAGCACCGCTCCGCTTCCCAACGCTGTAATATCACGGCTCCAACGCTCCAGCCATAGCGGCCCGATAGGACGTGACGGATCCTCCGCAGAGCGAAGAGCCCGCATCCAACGGATCTCTGTTTCGTACAGCTCGCCCTCGCGCACGACGTCCGTCACTCCGACGAAAATCAATATGCTGCCGCAAATCACGGCTACCGCAAGCAGCAGCACAAACTCGCGCCAGCCCGCAGAACGCAGCAGATCGTGAAATCTTGCCATTGGGCCTAAACCTTGTGTGTATCTTCCCAATATTGGAAGATTGATACTTAGGGGTCTTGCTTGTGAATCAGATGCGGTTGCCGTCGGGATCGGCAATGAAGGCCATCCGGCAGAACGGCGTGGACATCGGCTCGAAGACGAACGCCACGCCTCGACTCTTTAGATGCTCGATGGCTTGATCGAAAATCTGGACCTCAAGAGCCACAAGAATCATTGGCGCTTCCGCGGAACGACAACCGCCGCGGCGAGATTTCCGACCAGGCCGATCCCGAGAAAGGCTCCTGCGAGCCACTTCATGAGCGATTGAAAACTTTGGTCTGCCATATTCAGCGGGAGCGACATCGGCACGGAAACGATCTGTGCGCCAATCACTTCATGCATCTTCCATCCGAATCCATTCGCTGTCCCATAGAGTTTGATCATTTCGGGAGGAGCTTTGTCCGGCGTGCTGTGACACTGCAAACAACTGACGTTGTTAATTCTGATCGGCCGCGCGAGAAAAAGGGATGTGCCACCCGGTGTCTCGCGAGTGCTCATGAACTCGGCGCTGGCTGAATTCTCTGCGCGGAACTGATTTACTACGTCGGTTTCCCAATCGGTGGACCGGTTGCGCGGGTTCGTTGGGTTGAGTGCGGCTTCTTTATAAAAATAGTCGGGAAACTTTTCACGCAGGTAACCAAAGATTTCCGTAGCGGCAGCACAGAAGTCGCCTCCCAGTCGAGCTTTGCAAGGGGGATAAAATTCTTCGGGTCACCGCCAAGCAATCCATAGGTTAGCGCGGCGAGGCGGCTTACCACCGCGGATTTTTCGTCGGAAGAGACGGTCTGGCTGGTGGCGACGGTAGCTGAGGGGTCGAGTTCGTGGGCGCCGGCCACCACATGGATCTTCACCAGCCAGGCCGGCCACTCATCGACGGGACAATTCAAGAGCACCTCCGTCGAGGACGCTTGAAGGCCTTCCGGGAATTGCACGAAGACCCCTGCGAGACTGATATCAGGCTTGAGTCCGAAACTCGTCGCCGCATCAGCGGCAGCAGCCAGCTGGGAAACGAGCTGGAGCACCTCGCGCGGGGACAATTCCCGCCGAGCACGCACAAGATCGATGAGGGAGAACCCCTCCATCCACTCCAGCACGATAAAACCGAAATCGCCTTCGCGCTCCAAGGCCAGAACCTTGACGAAATTCGGATGCGCCGCCTTTTGTGCCTGAGCAGCTTCCTGACTCGCCATCGAGTAGGCCGCCGAGTCACCATGCAAAATGCGCAGCGCCACGCGCTGCTTCAACTTTTCATCCTCGGCATGAAACGCCGCGCCGGGCTCCGAAGCGTTGAGGTCTTCGATCAAGCGATAGCGGCCCTTGAGCACCGAACCAACCCTGGGCTGCGAACTCAGCCCTCGCGAGCTGCTCAGCTCCACGTTCTCGTAGCCTCTGTCCGGCGGAATCTTGCCCGCTGAGGATGCGGTGCCGCGCAAGTCGTCGATGCAGCGCTTGAGCTCGACCCGCAACTCGGCGGGTGACTGAATGCGCCGCGCAACGTCCTTTTCAAGCATCCGGCGCAGCAGGGCGACGACCGCCGAAGGCAGGAGAGCCAGCGTATCGAAAGGAGGTGACTTATCGAGGTGCTGCGCAATGACGCTTGCCAGGGAGCCGCTAAAGGTCGGCTTGCCGGTGAGCATGTACCAAAGCGTTGCGCCCAGGGAATAAATGTCGGAACGCACGTCTTCATCCTTTTGCTCCAGTTGTTCCGGACTGGCAAAATATGGCGTGCCCACGAACCCGCCCGCCGTCAG
>JAXIPG010000007.1:0-21501 GCA_045403045.1 Terrimicrobiaceae bacterium | reverse complement strand
ACCATGCTGGCGCTCCACCTTCTGCAGATCTGCCTTGTCTACATCAACACCCTGATGATCCAGCGTGTCCTGACCGAGCCCGATTGGACGCAACGCATGCTGCCAGACGATCTACGTGCACTGACGCCGCTCATTTAGGCTCATGTGACTCCATACGGGACTTTTCGGCTCGACATGAACCAACGGTTGGCGATCGAGCAAGATGCCATTGCTGCCTGACTTTAAAATTCGGCGCTACTTTGCCCCTGGTGACACGAATGTTTTTACTGGGCCTGTTTAATCGTGCGCACAGCGCACGCTACGCTGGCTACCTCTAATCACTGGTCGACAACCACTTTTCCAGCAGCCAACTATCGCCTTGCCTTCCGACCAGTAGCCCGGCCCGCTGGGAGAGATCAAGCCGCCGCCTCGCGCTCAGCTCGATGTCAACTCCGACGATGCCAGTCTGATACCGATCGTAAAGAGGCAAGTCCCAGATGTCAGACCCGCCCCATTCCCACGCAATCCTTAGCCAATCACCCTGCATTTTCCATGTCCCGCGTGCGTCCTTTCCGCTTGCGAACTCGTATCTCACTTGGGTGTTGTCGGTGAAGACGTAAACGCGTTTTTGGTTGTCATTCGAGAGCGAGACTTCCCACACGCCCTCGGGTGAGCTTCGCTCTCTTCCGGCCGCGATACGGCTTCGCGTACCGCCTTTGTTGATGTAGGCGTAATAAACTTCACCTACCAGATGATACATCTTTGGTTCCGGAAAAAGAAACCCCGCGCGCCCGTTGGAATCCCAACCCGCGACGCGGCCCCCTCCTTTAAAGAGAAAGGTCTTCGCGAACGTCAGCAAGAAAACTAACCCATTATCGGTGTCCCAACACGCTGAACTTGGCCCACAACCTTCTTTCACGGCGGCAATCTCGCAACCAGGTAGGAACACGTGGGCACCCGGCGTGAACAGATCCTCGAAGCCCTTGCCGGCAAATTCGCTGCGTATGTCATTCGCGGTCAGAAAACTGGTTCCCAGTGCAAGCGATCCCGGGGCCCCATGAGTGTAAAACAGCATTCGGTCGATTCTGGCACCGGCACTCTTCAGCCGTGACAGTTCCGAATTCAACTTACCAATGCTGTCCACCCCGATAGCCTGGGCACCAAGGTGAGCCGCGGCCTTTGGGCCAAGTTCGTTGGTCGCGTCATCGTCTGTGTCGTAAATGAGAATGAAATTAGCCATTGGTGAGACTCCATAGGTTGGCGGAACACAAGAGGGGAGGCAGCTCTTCTGCAGCCTGGGAAGAACAGTCAAGACGAAATGGCTGTGTCATTGACGCCATCCAAGCCTCAGATTCATCACTCTCCTGCCAAAGCTCAAGTAGCTCGGAATCCTTTGAGAGAATTCGGTCAATCGCGCGCTGAGCTTTTGACAGTAAGTCCGAATTCGGTTTTTCGTTGATAGACATGACCCACTTATCCACCTCTTCTGCGGGTTCCCCACCGCGTTCAAGATACGGCATGCCATTGGATTCTTGCAACGGCTGAGTGTGTTGAGATCGCGGTGCGCGTTTGTATAGTGATGCTGGGTACAAGGTGGCGCAAACCGTGCGCGGTGATCTCCCCCACCCCTAGCGCTCTGCACGCCGCGCGTAACCGAAGGTTGAACGCCCGGTTGGAGAACGGCGCCCCCGAATACCCCGCAAACACAAACTCCGATCCCGCAAAGGCGATCCCACCGGGGCAAAGGATCCGCCTGCCTTTAAAAGATTCCTGGATACTCTTCCATTCCTTTAGCGCCCGGCTAAGGGCACCGGTAACCGGCACATCCTGGAAGACGCTCCCCTTGCCTTTAATCCGCAAAGCGACAATCTCCTCCCCCACCCTCTGGCAATCGGCCCACGTTAGCTGGATCAACTCATCAAACCGGCAGGCAGTCTGGAAGAGGGCGTTGGCCAGGTTGAACGCGAGAGCAGAGCCGTAGCCATTCTGGCGGGATTTGAGGTAATCGAGGAGCCGCCGGATATCCGCAAGAAGAAGGTGGCGGATCTGAGGTTCTTTGTGGAGCGGAGGATCGATCTTGGCAAAAGGATTCTTCAGATCCCAGTGCTTGTAGCAAAGGAAAGCGCGGCGCGGATCTGCTTTAGGCTCGCGGCGTTCTTTCCTTCTCCCAGGAATCGATAGGCCTGCAAGGCGGTAGGAAAAGGAAGACTCCGCGGATCGAAGCTCGCTGCCGCTGCCCAGGCCAAAAACCGTGTCCAGGTGCGCTCGTACGCTGCGAGACTGTTAGCCGAAAGGTTACGGCGTCGCGTCGCCTCGATCAGGTCGGCCGAAAGCCCGTTCGTGTCACTCCCCTGGAGTCCACCTTCTTGATTTCCCACAAGCATGGAGTGGTTTTACACAGTTGGAGCTCTTTTGCAATAACCGCTCTTATTGTGCGCATATTCGGAGCACAGAGAAAATGGCGATATTATTGGAAGCACCGTTTTGAAATTCGGGCTAGATAATTCCGCAGTGGATATTCTGCCCGGTACCTGCGGAATATCCCGCAAGCGCAGCCCCGGCACGTTGCCCTTCTCGATTTGTTCCATTGCATACCCGTCAAGCTCGCGATACCCTCCCTTGGGAAGACGCACAAACGCCGCACCATAACCGCCCGAACTCACATGGTAGCTCAAGGCGATGTAGCGACTGTCTTCAGAGACTCCCCTCCCAAGAATGTAGGTCTCTGGCATCGCGAGGAAGCGCCGCTTACCCGTAAGAAACGACCCACGCCTGCGTCGGTTCACCGATGTCGTCGTCCCGTCCGCTTCCGCGAAGCTCAAGCGTGAGCTTGCCGTCTTTCGAGCGAATCGTTTCAAACACTTTCGGCTCAAGTGTCGGCTCCTCCTCAGCAAAGAGCGCGGGGGTCGCGAAAGCGACGATGAGTGAAATGAAAGCAGCCCGCACTACACCGGTCCAGAGAGGGATGATCCAGTTCCATGGAAGAGTTCGTCAAGCTCCTTGCGACCGGACGCTCGTGCGTTTTTCAGTCAATCCGCCGCGGAGCGCCGTATTCAGCGGCACCGAATCGCCACAATTTGACCACGCCATTGTGCACGGTTTGCTGTTGACACAGCAAAAAATGGCAAAACGTGGCTAAAGCATTTTTGGGCAATCGGAGTGTAAGGCTCTGAAAACGTAGAGGTTGCTAACGACAGCAAAAGGCAGCTAAACCTCGTTTTTTGATTACAAATCAGTTGCACTACCGCTGTGCTATGCTGGCGACAACCAGGGAAAATCATGGCACGATCAAGAGATGTGGGCAAGGCGATCCGCATTGTCAGTGGGGGACAGACGGGCGTGGATCGCGCCAGCCTCGCGTGGGCGGTCCGGCGCGGTTTGCCTTACGAGGGTTGGTGTCCGAAGGGACGGCGGGCGGAGGATGGAACCATTCCGTCACGCTACAGGCTTCGCCAGACACCCTCGACCCGATACGCCCAGCGGACCGTGTGGAACGTGCGGGACAGCGACGCCACGGTCATCTTTTCACAATCGCCCAAGCTGTTGGGCGGGTCGCGGAGAACGCTCGACTCGTGCCGGGATTTCGGAAAACCTGTGCTCCACCTCGCCAGCGATATCTTCACGGTTTCGGAGAGTGCCGTTCTCCTTAGAAACTTTCTGCGCCAGCACCATGTTAGGCTGTTGAATGTGGCCGGTCCTCGGGGATCGCAAGATCCGCGGGCCGGCAGGTTCGCCCGATCTGTTCTCGATGCGACTTTCGGGTTTACCTGAGGACGGGAGCAGGTTAGACGCGGCCTGTGAATTTGAAGGCCTGGCTATTTGTGTCGCTTTGCGGAGTCCTGCTCAGTGCGTGTATCACGCCTCCGCCGGCGCCGCGCATCGTTCGAATTGATGAATCGAAACCGCCCGACACCGGGCCGTTCTGGTGGGGGATTTCTTCGAGCGCGTTCCAAAACGAAGACCGCGGAGAACCTCCGGGCTCACCAAACGACTTCAAGACGGATTGGGACTTGTTCGCCGAGGCAAAACGGGTTCCTCCGAAAGGCGACAACGCCGAATTTAGCTGGAGCAATTTTGACAGAGATCTGGAAGCGCTAAAGAAAATCGGCGTGAACCATTATCGATTCAGCGTCGAGTGGGCGCGAGTCGAGCCGCAGCCCGGCCGCTACAACGAGGCAGCCATCCGCCGTTACGTCGAAATGGCAAGAAAGCTCAAGGCGGCCGGTATTGAACCGGTGGTGACGCTCTGGCATTTCACATTCCCGAGCTGGATGGTAACAAAGGGAAACGCGGGCAAATCACGGTGGCTGCATCCTCTCTATCACGAACGCTGGCCGCTCTATGTGGAAAAGGTCACGAAAGCCATGGCGCCTTACGTGCGCATCTATGCGCCGCAAAACGAGGCAAATGGCGACCTCGCCCTCGGTTACATCAGCGCAAATTGGCCGCCGGGCTTGTTTCTTGACTTCGGAAAATTTGGAGCTGCGATGCAACAGAGCGTCTGGGGTTTTCGCAAGGCGGCAGAAATCGTCCGCGAGAACCGCAAGGATGCCCTCATCCTGAGCGTGACTTCGCAGCCCTATTGGTACTGGACGTTTTGGGACCCGACCGTCGCTTACTACAATTTCATGCAGCGCCTGAACTTCACTTACCTCGACCGGACATACGATGTCTGCGATTTGATCGGCTTCAATTATTACTACAGCGAGTATGCGGACTTCACCGCGATCGTGGCTCTCAAGGCTCGGCGAGGGCGCAACTACAGCCTGCTCGGATGGGTGATCCAACCCCGCTCCCTTTACAAGCAAATCCACAACCTCAGCCGCCGTTATGGAAAGCCGATTGTGATCACAGAGAATGGCATAGCCACCTCCAAGGACATCAAGCGTGTCCGCTACCTCTTCAATCACATGCTGGAAGTCAAAGAAGCAATGGATGACGGCCACGACGTGCGTGGCTATTTCGTCTGGACGCTGGTGGACAACTATGAGTGGCATCACGGATACAAGGCCCCGTTCGGTCTGTCGCGCATGGATCCGCTGACCAAGCGGCGCCTCCTACGCCCGTCCGCGCTCTTCTACAAGGGGATCATTGGAACCTCGAAGGAAGCCTCGATGCTCGACGAGGTCTCAACCCAGCCCGAGCTTCCCCCGGGATTCATCGAGCGGTGAGCAACGCTTTCGGCATTTGCCCTAAACCGAGACTCGCATCGGCATGAGGACGTAGAGAAACGGCGTATTGATCTTTATCACGCCAGGGCTTATTTCATCGATGAGCTCAAGATGGATCTCGTCATTTGCAAGATTTCGCAACGGATCCATGAGAAACTCGGGATTGAAGGCGATGGAAAGATCACGGCCTCGATAAACGACCGCCAACGCTTCCCGCGCCTCTCCCACCTCTGGCGTGTTGGCGGTAATGTCCAGGTTGTTTCTGGAGAAGTTAAGGCGAACCGAGCTCGTCTTGTCATTGCTGAGCAGAGACACACGGCGCACGGTGTTGAGAAGGGCCTCACGCTCGATGGTGACGCGTTCCTTGGCCTCGCCAGGAATGACCTGCCGATAGTTCGGATAGTTGCCCTCGACAAGCTTTGAAACGAGCTGCGAGCCGTTCAATTCAAAGGAGACGAGGTTCTCGCCAACCGAAATCTGCATTTCCCCTTCCTCGCCAAGCAAACGCTGAAGCTCGGTCACGGCCTTGGTTGGGACGATGAAATCGCGCTCATTGCTGTGGGGAAATTCCAGATCGCTGTCAAAGAGCGCAAGACGGCGACCGTCCGTCGCCACAAGCGTGAGCTTGTTCTCCTTGAAGGAAAAAAGGATCCCGTTCAACACATAGCGCGTCTCATCGACCGAAATGGCATAGGAAGTCCTGCGCAAGCCATTTTTGAGCTCGGATTGCCTGATGGTATAAACCTTCGCATCCTTGAAGGACGGAAACGCTGGGAACTCTTCCTTCGCGAGACCGTAAATCTTAAAAAAACTCGAGCTGCACCGCAGCGTCGAGATGTTCTTTGCGTCGGTTTCGATCGTGATTTCCGAGGCGGGAAGCTCGCGCACGATGGCGGCTAGACGGCGAGCAGGCAATGTGGTGGCGCCCGCTTTCTCCACCTGGGCGAGAATCTCGCACCGTACGGCGACCTCCAGGTCGGTCGTGGTGAGGCGTAGGCCGGTCTTGGTGGTTTCCAGCAGGGCGTTGGTCAGAACGGGCAGCGTGGAACGTGTGCTGACCACATTTTGGATACGTTGCAGACCGTCAAGGAGAGCTTCTTTGGTGACTGCGAACTTCATGTTCTTGATTGGAAAGGTCTCATTTATTGAGGCGACCTTGCGAAGTCAAACATTAGTCCAATACGGCATCCACGATCAATGGCTAGCCGATCATCCTGAACCTTATCGGCTATCGCTGAAGCTGGCTGTCAAGGAGTCGGATGACGTGGCGAGTCTGTTCGTGCTCTTCGATGCGGCGTTTGACCAATTTGCAGGCATGTATGACGGTGCCGTGGTCTTTTCCACCGAATGCGTCACCGATGTCGCTGAGGGAGCAATTCGTCAGCTCCCGAGAGAGGAACATTGCAACCTGGCGCGGAAACGCGATGTTTGCGGGACGCCGCTTGCTGGTCATGTCCGCAAGGCGCACATCGTAATGCTCGGCCACCTTGCGCTGGATTTGCTCTATGGTGACCGCGCGCCGAGCCTGCTCCTGAAAGATGTCCCGCAGCAAGTTCTCAATGACTTCGCGGGTGATTTCGCGGTCGCTGAGGGACTTGTAGGATGCCACACGCATGAGCGCTCCCTCCAGACGCCGAACGTTGTTGCGGATGCGGTCGGCAAGAAATTCGATCACCCACGGCTCGAGTGCGATGTTCAAGCTTTCCGCTTTCTTTTTCAGAATCGCAATGCGCGTCTCGATGTCCGGAGGCTGCAACTCCGCGGTCATGCCCCACTCGAACCGAGAAACGAGGCGTTGCTCCAGCTTTTCGATCTCGCTCGCAGGACGGTCACTGGAAAGGACAATCTGCTTGTGGCCATCGTGCAGGGTGTTGAAGGTGTGAAAAAACTCCTCCTGCGAGCGTTCCTTGCCCCCAAGAAACTGTATATCGTCAATCATCAGGATATCCGCGTAGCGATACTTCTTGCGGAATTTCACCAGTGTGCCGTGTTGGATGGCATCGATGAACTCGTTGGTAAACTGCTCGCTGGAGAGGTAGACGACGCGCGCGGCTTTTTGGTTGTTGATCACGTAGTGGCCGATGGCCTGCAGCAGGTGCGTCTTGCCCAAGCCGCTTCCGCCGTAAACGAAAAAGGGATTGTAGATCTTGGCGGGCGTCTTGGCGACCGCCATGGCGGCTCCCTGCGCAAACTGGCTGTTCGATCCGACGACGAAGGTGTCGAACGTGTTCCGCGGATTCATCCCGGAGGATGTTTGACTTTGGGCACGCTCGGAGGCGGCAGCCCGAGGAGGTGCGGAGTCCCCATGTGCGACCGCTGATGGAAACGACGATGCATCAGCCTCTCCGCCAGGAGCGATAAACTGGATCTTTCGCGGACTCCTGAGCACTTCCGAGGCGGCGTCCTGGACGAGACGCAGATAGTTGCTCTCGATAAAAAACTGATGGATCGGATTCGGCACTCGAAAGACGAGTTTCAGTCCGTCATCGGAAATGACATCCACGTCATGAAACCAACGTTCGTACCCGTCGGCGCTGATCCGCTGGCGGATCACCTCGGAAACCGACGTCCAGATATTTCCGCAATTCAATGTCATAGAAAGTTATGCACGAGATTCCCAGCCAGCCCCAGAAGACAGACTCGGCAGTCCGACCACGGCAACAACAACCAAAAAAGCCGCGCGAGCCAAGTTTTTTTCGGAAATCTTTTTGGAGAGTTTCATTGTAATGAGTTATAAAAGAGCAACTTATATATATTCACGCCTCGGGCTTGCCTCGAAGCCATTCTAGGAAAACCTTCTTCTTCCGTGTGCCGTAGCTCGTGCGCCTTTTCTGATTGAATTTGGGGGATTCAACATCTTCACAAGTTGTTCACATGCGGTCCGCCCTCTTGTGCCGCAAGCGGCGCGAGATTAAAAACTTGGCAGCGGGGACCTCAAGAAAAAAGGGCCAAACGGTCCAAAGAAAAATTTCGCGTTTGTCAGTTAAATTACTTGACGAGTCGGGAGGTCAAGAAACCATGCGGCTTTGCCGGTCGACGTACTCTTTGGCGGCGAAAACTTGAGGCTCGGGTGTGCTGAAACAAACGGCCACGGCGAAGGTCACGACGGCGCCAAACGCGATACGCCAGGGAAACTCGATGCGGGGCAGCCAGGCAGGCGCCCACAGCGCGGGATGGACGAAACCCGGAACTGTGGGATGCAGGAGAGTCCAAAGATCGTTGTGCAGACCGCTGAGAACTGCGACGACAAGGAATCCGCAGATCATGGCAAGGAGGTTCCCGGCTTCGCTCCCGCGGCGTTTGGTGAGTAGACCCACCAGGAAAACGCCGAGCAGCGAACCGTAGGTGTATCCAAAAATTCCGAGCACGATGGGAATGATACGCGCGTTGAGCACGATCTTGGCGTAGGCGGTGGCGGAGCCGATAAGGATCAATAGCACCGAAAAAATCACCGTGCTGATGCGCGCCGCACGAACGATTTCGGCTTGAGAGGCGTTGTTTCGGATGTACGGGCGGTACCAATCCTCTGTGAAACTGGTGGCGAGCGCGTTCAGCGCGGTGCTGAGCGAACCCATTGCGGTGGCGAAGATGCCTGCAATGAGCACTCCGCGCAGACCAGGTGGAAGCTCATAGACGATGTAATAGGCAAACGGAGCATTCTTGCCCGGCTGCTGGTAGAAGGCCCAAAGCAAGATTCCGACAAAGAGAAACGCCATGACGAGCGGGAGGTCCGCGAAGCCGGAAAGAATCAGCGAAAGGCGACTGCGATGATGATTCTTTGCTGTGAGCATGCGCTGCACCATATCTTGGTCCGTGCCGTGCGTGGCGAGCGTGGTGAACGTCGAGCCGATGAGCGCCGCCCAGATGGTGTATTCGCTTTCGAGGATGCTGCGCACGTTGTCCCAAAAGCTTCTCCGAGGCTCCAAGCCGCTTGAGAAGAACTGCCAATCTCCCGGCTGATTAAGCGTTTCGGTCACGCTCTGCCAGCCGCCTGGAATTGCATGCAGCAACGACCAGATGGCAAATCCTAGAGATCCAAACATGATACAAGCCTGGATAACATCGGTCCAAACGACCGCCTTGATACCGCCAACGGCGGTGTAGAGGGCCGTCAGAGCCGTGATCGCAGTGAGCGCGAGAATGTAGATCCAGACCTGCTGCCAAATATTGAGGGTCTCTCCGGTTACCATCTCATAGCCCATCACGAAGACGATGGCCGCAACGTAGAGGCGTGTTCCGCTCGCTAGAGCGCGGGTGATCAGGAAGATCGCCGAAGCGGTATCCTTCGTCCTTCTCCCAAAGCGAAGCAGAAGGTACTCGTAAATCGAGACGACTCGGAAGTCGTAATAAGGCTTGATGAATACGTAAGCGATGATGACGCGCGCGAGGATGGTCCCGAGCGCAAGCTGTGCGTAAGTGAAATTGCGCTTTTCGTAGCCTTCACCCGGAGCACCAAGAAATGTCGCCGCGCTGATCTCGGCGGCGAGGATCGAGGCCAGGACCGCCCACCAGGGAATGTTGCGATCGCCGACCGCAAAGCTCTCGAGGCTCCTACTTCCACGGCCTTTGTAGAGCCCAACGGCGATGATCACGGCGAAGTAAAGAAAGACAATGGACCCGTCAATTAACAGGCCGGCTATCGAATTTGATGCCATGCCAAGTCGTTGCCTCAGTTGCCCGCTGCGATCGGCTTGAGGAGGATCTTCGCATTGCGTCCGCTGGCTTCGTATTTGAGGCGGCGTGCCGCAGGGAGTGTTTCGGGAGATGTCTCGATAAAGCCGCCCTTTTGCTCTAGATAGCTGAAGGCCTGGGTAGAGAGCGCGAAGAGCCATTTGAGGCCCTTCTCACGTGCCAGATTTTCCACGAAGGCCATGAGCTTGCGGCCATATCCCTGGTTCTCGTGCGCCTTGCTTACGTAGAGGCAGGCAAGCTCACCCGCCGCATCTTTGGGATAGACATGCAGGGCCACGCACGCGACGGGCGTGCGGTCAACTTCGAGAAGCCAATAATCCTCCAGCCGCTCGAGGATTTCCGCACGCGTACGACGCACGAGTTCCTCGTTTCGCACAGATTGACGGATGAGCGACATCACAGCGCGAACGTCCTTCTTGAAGATGCGCCGGATCTGCTGGTATTCGTTCGAATACACCATCGTGCCAAAACCGTCGTAGCTGAAAATCTCGGTCAGCAGCGCCTCATTGACCCCGCCGTCCAGAAGATGCACCCGCGGCACACCCTGCACGCAAGCCCGCGCGGCGCACTCGAGCTTGGATACCACACTCTGCGAAAAATCCTCGCGCTGCTTTCTCACCAATTCCAGCGTTTCCGACACGGAGAGCTGCCGCGACAGGCCTGGGCGTCCGGCGAGCGCCGAGCTTGGCGCCAGGTAAATGATCTTTGCCGCGGAGAGCTCCTCACCGATCTCGACGGCCGCTGCATCCGAATTGACCCGGTAAGTGCGGCCTTCGCCGTCGAAGCCCAGCGGCGGAATCACGGGCACGATGCCCTCATCAAGCAACAGACGCAGGGCCTTAACGTCCACGCGTTCGACCCGTCCGGTGAATTGGTGATCCATCCCGCCGAGAATTCCAGCGGGATGGGCGATGATTGCGTTGATATAGGCCGCCCGCAAGTCCACAGCGGAGAGCCCCTCCATGATTTGATTCGTCAGCCGGATTGCCGCGTCGATGCTGACCTGCAGCGTGATCTCATCGGTGACGCCTGTTCCGTCCGAGTTTGTCAGCTTGACGCCCCGTTCCTTCGCCAGCCTAAGAATTTGATGGCCCGCTCCATGCACGAGAACGACTTTGACGCTCAGGGAGCGCAACACCGCAAGGTCCAGCAGAATGTTGGGAAAATTGTCCGAAGCGATCACCTCTCCGTCGACGGCAATGACAAACACACGCTCCCGGAAACGGGGAACGTATTGGAGGATTTCGCGCAGGTCGGAAACGTTCACGTTGATGACGGAAGGTGCCGGAATAGCAATTCAAGCTGCGCCCTCAAGGCGAAAGTCGTCGCCGAGTTCCGCCGCAATGATCGAGGTCATTACGGCCGGCGCCTCCAACGCCGCGAGAATCCCGCAGTCCGGCACGGGTACGAGCCTCGCGCGCTTCAGCTTCCGTGAAATCTCTTCTCCGGCCGAGCGAGGAAAGCCCGAAGCGCGGTCAGGCCAAAGGACGCTCACAGGATGCGGCACGCTATCCAGACGCGATTCGATGTCGAAGGCGAGCTGGCCGCGAAGAAATCCGAAGATGGCATGTTCCGCGCCGGACTGCTGAGCGCAGGTCGTCAATGCGCGCACCATTTCCTCGTTCACCCGCGAGGGATCGCCCAGCGCAAACTTGGTCAACCAGCCCCTGATGAACGGGGCGCGAGAAAGATAATTGCGATAAACAAAGCGGTTGAGTCCGGGTAATCCGACCAGCGTGACCATGCCCGCAGCGCTCCATTTGCCTGATTCCTTTAGTCCCGTAGGCAGGAGCAGAATGAGCCGTTCGACACGCTCCGGATGGCGCGAGGCCATCAGCAGGGCGATGCCCGCAGCCAGACCGCTCGCAATGAGGACCGGAGAGCGGTCGCCGCAGGTGCTCCGCAGAAACTCGACAACACTCTCGGCATAATCAGTCGCGTCCATCGTCACGCCCGGCCGTTCGGACTCTCCGAAACCGATCAAGTCAGGGACAATGACTTCCCTTCCCATTGTGAAGTGCGGATAGACCTTGGACCATTCATACGAAGACGCCCCGATATAGATTCCATGCAGAAACACGACGGGATCGCCGGCTCCGGAGATATGATAAACCATCTCTCCAAACGTGGTCTCTGTGACCCGCGTGGCGAAGATCGCCGGCGAAATGTCATCGGGAATTCGCTCCCTCGGGGCACGGCGAAACCCATAGCGGGCAGCCAGAGCCACCGCGCCGACGAGGCCGACACCGATGCCGATTCCAAGCGCCGGCTTGCGTTTCCAAAGATTCAACACGCTTCGCTTATACCATGAAAACGGCGATAACAATACAACACTCTTTGTCGCGCGGAAAAGGGGCGAAACGGCGCCCGCTGAGGTTTCCTTGCTTCCCTTAGCAGGCTGTCGGACTTGGAAGTCCGAGTGGAATTTCTCCTCGAAAACCCACCGTGCAAAGAGGGCCAACCGCCCGACATCCTGCTAAAATCGGCACTTCGTGCCGAAAAAAGACCCAAAATCCGTGTTTTTCTCCGCGAAGCGGAGTTCCAGCAGCCTGTCTGAAAGGGCGGGTTCATTTTTTCGACGATTTCTCATGCTTCAAAACTTCGGCTTCTTTCGAAGTCCGACAGGCTGCTAGGCCAATACTAAACCAATGCCACGGTCTGTGAACCTTCAACGATTTCTCCAATGACACGCCCGCGGGTTTGGCGCACGGCCTCCGTTTCACGCTTCTTCGGCACGATCAACACCATGCCAATGCCCATGTTGAAAACGTTATACATTTCGACCGGATCTACGGAAGCAGCCCGCTGGATGATTTGAAAAATTGGCGAAACCCGCCAGGAGTCTCGCCGGATATTGGCCTGGCAGCCCTTGGGCAGGACACGCGGGAGATTGTCTATCAGACCTCCCCCGGTAATGTGCGCCGCGGCATGGACCAGGCCCGCCGGAAGCGATGCAATGAGCGGCTGGTAGTTTCTGTGCACGCGAAGCAGCTCCTCGCCGAGCGTCAGGCGAAGTTCCGGCAGGCGGGAGGAAGTCTTCAAGCCCATGTCCTCGAATAGGACCCTTCTCGCCAACGAAAACCCGTTGGTATGCAATCCGTCCGAAGGGAGGCCGACGAGGACGTCGCCGGGCCGGACCAGGGAGCCATCGAGCATCTTCGGGCGGTCCACAACGCCGACGATGGTGCCGGCCACGTCGTATTCCCCTTCCCGGTACATGCCGGGCATCTGGGCGGTCTCGCCCCCGATTATCGCGCAGCCGGCAGCCTTGCACGCTTTCGCCAAACCGCCGAGAAGCTGCCTGAAGACGGCGGGTTCGAGCTTGCCGGCCGCAATGTAATCAAGAAAGAAAAGCGGGCGCGCTCCCAGCACGGCAATGTCGTTGATGCAGTGGTTGACGAGGTCCTGGCCGATCGTGTCATGACGGTCCATGGCAACGGCGACTTTTAGTTTCGTGCCCACACCGTCCACGCTGGACACGAGCACGGGGTCCTTCATCCCTTTAAAATTGACCCTGAAAAGCCCGCTGAAGCCGCCAATTTTGCCAAGCACTTCCGGGCCGTGGGTTGAGCGGACAATTGATTGGATTCCGCGCTTGAGAGTGTTGCCAAGTTCGACGTCCACACCGGCCCGAGCATAGGCTTTGATCGGGTTCGTCCTCATAGCAAACGCGGTTCCTCTTTTTCGAGCAGGCGGATGCGGCCGAGACGCTTCTCCATGATCAATTTATCGAAAGCCGCGTCGTAGGGTACGGGATAGTCGCCGCTGAAACATGCGGTGCAAAACGTCTCTGCAGGCCGACCGGTGGCGCCGATCATTCCCTTGAAATCAAGGTAGCCAATGGAATCGGCGCCTAGGTATCCGCGGATTTCATCCATCGTGCACTGGTTGGCCAGGAGCTTCTCGGGATCAGGAAAGTCGATGCCGTAATAGCAGGCAAATTTGTGCGGCGGACAACTGATGCGCATGTGCACCTCCTTCGCGCCGGCTTCGCGCAGGTTGACGACGCGAGAGCGGGCCGTCGTGCCACGCACGATGGAGTCGTCCACGACAACAACACGCTTATCCTTCACGGCCTCCAAGATGAGATTGAGCTTCACGCGGACATTGAAGTCGCGGATGCGCTGGGTGGGCAGAATGAAGGTGCGGCCGATGTAATGATTGCGCACGAATGCGGGATAATACGGAATGCCGAGTTCCTCGGAAAAGCCCAGCGCGGCATAGATGCCCGAGTCCGGCACAGGAATCACAAGGTCCGCATCGACAGGATGCTGACGCGCGAGCTCGCGTCCCATCTCGACGCGCGCCTTGCTGACATTGACGCCGGAAATGGTGCTGTCCGGCCGGGCAAAATAGACATACTCGAAAATGCAGAACGCGCTGCGTGTAGAAGGAAACGGCCATTCGGAGCGGATGCCGGAATTGTCGATGATCACCACTTCGCCAGGCTCCACTTCGCGGACATATTCGGCCTCGATAAGGTCCAGGGCGCAACTCTCCGAGGAGAGGACGTACGCGCCGTCCTTCCTGCCGATGCAGAGGGGCCGGAATCCGTAAGGATCGCGAAAGCCGAGGATCTCGCGTTCGCCCATGAGCACGATCGAGAACGCCCCCTCGATGCGGCGCAATGCCGAAAGCACGCCTCCTGAGCCTCGCGGCTGCGCGAGAAGGTGAAGGATGATCTCGCTATCGACGGTGGTTTGGAAGATGGAGCCCTTGGCTTCGAGTTCCTCTCGGAGCTGCGCGGCATTGACGAGGTTGCCGTTGTGGCCGACCGCAATCTGGCCGCGGCCTGTATCGACGACAAAGGGTTGCGCGTTCTTGATCGTGCTCGATCCCGTCGTCGAATATCTCACGTGGCCGATCGCACGAGTGCCGGACAAGCGCTCGAGGGCCTCCGACGTAAAAACCTGGGAAACGAGACCCATTCCCTTGTGAACCGCAAACGGACCCTCCGAGCCCTTGGCGGAAACAATGCCCGCGCTTTCCTGGCCACGATGCTGCAACGCAAAAAGGCCATAGTACACGATACTCGCGGCGTCAGGATGGCCGAAGATGGCGAAGACGCCGCATTCGTGAGTGGGTTTGAATTTCTGGCGCAAGGGCTTGGTCCTTGGACGAGAGCGGGAAAATGGAGCGTTCACGCCACGTTTCAAGGCTTGAATGAACCGGCACGTCCGTTAAGCCAGGCATCTTCAATACTCTTGAAGAGCTTGCTCAGCGATTCCCTGTCGGAGAGCCGGTACTCGACGGTGTGTGCATGTGTGGTTGTTGGATAACTCTTGACGACCTTTACCCGGAGATCACCGGTTTCGAAGCGAGCGCTCGCTTCTTTCGCCTTGTTCTCGATTGCGTTCAATGCTTTTTGAGCCGCCGCCACGGGCGGCTTGGGAGGGTAGGGCTCGAGAAAGTAAAATCTCGCCAGCTCGGAGCCGGACGTGGCGATGTTGACCTCTGCGACGCGCGCGGCACCATCGACGATGTATTCATGCAGGCTCACCGAGGTGATGGCAGACAAGCGCACAATGTATTCACCGCCCGGCAACTCGGCCCGCCAGATGCCCCGGCGAAGCTGATCGGGTGTCGGCGACACCTCCTGGGCCGCCACGCTGGCCAGGGGCATGCCAATCGCAATCGCTGCTAGTCTCAACACCTTCAAGGCATCCATATTGGGTCAATAGCGATTTCGCTCGGGCTCACGGCAACAAGCTTTCAAATCCAAGGTTCCAGCTTTTCCGCTGGCACGCAAACCGGAAGTCATGCGGGAGCGACTTGACGCGCCGGACGAGGGCCGTCGCGTCTTCGAGGGCGGACGACCGATTTCCTGCGGCGACAACAAACCATAAGCGCTTTGGCGGGATACTGCGCATCCGCAAAACTGCGCTGGTGCAACGCACGATTCCTGATGCATAAACTCAATATGCCTGCGTATCGCCCGAATGCCGCGATGATTTTAAGGAATTCCACGGGGAAAATCCTCGTCTGCGAGCGCAGTGACTGGTGGGGTTGCTGGCAGTTTCCACAAGGAGGAGTAAAAAAGGGCGAGACACTGCTCGATGCCCTGCACCGTGAGGTCGAGGAAGAGCTCGGTCTCAAGCCTTCCGATTACCGCATTCTTTCGAGCAAGGGTCCTTATCGGTATCTTTTCATGAATGGACGAAAAAAGGACGGATTTGACGGCCAGGAGCAGCACTATTTTCTCGCGGAGCTAATAAACCCGCAAGCCGTCATCCGCTTTGAAGGCTCTCACGAATTCCGCGCCGCCCGCTGGCTGCCACCCGCCTCTTATGACCTCAGTTGGATCGGTGGCATGAAACGCGACGTCTACGCCCGCGTCTTCCGAGATTTTTTCGGGATTGAGCCACGCGACTCGGAATCGAGGAAATTCTGTTGACTTGCCTCGCGAATTGCAGATTCTCCGCCCGTCTCTCATGTTCACATTTACGGCCTTTGTGGTTTTGTCCGGCGCTCTCATTGGAGGCATCTGGTGGGTTTGCCGGAATGACTCTGATGCGCCCTAGAAGCCTGTCGGACTTGAAATCGAACCCCCATCTTATGGATCAATCGCGGTTGAGAAGCGAGGTTTCCCTGCCTGACAGGCTGCTTGACTTCCGCCTTCGGCGGAAAAACAGGGAAAAATCCCGCCTCTTTTCGGCATGCAGTGCCGTTCTCGTCCGGCAGCTGCCGGATCGAAGGGGACTTCCAAGTCCGACAGGCCGCTAGCTTGGATCGATCGCATGATAACCATTTCCTGGCTTAGATTTGAGTGGGATCTGAAAGAAATTCCGACTGACGACTTGAAGGTCCCTTCACCGTTTATCCTAAGCCGTGCGGAGAAAGACGATCATGATGCCGTGCAGAAGGTCGCAACCAACGCCTTCAGCATGGATACAGGTTGGAGCGACATCCAAAAGATCTTCGCGGAGACAATACTAAGAAACGTCCGGGCCGGTTTCGAAAAGGATCCTCCAGATTGCCTGGTTGTCCAGCACGGCAGCCGGATCATCGGGGTGTCGATCGTCAACCCCAGCGTCAGCGCGGAAAACCACCTAACGACCGGTCCCTGCGTCCTGCAGGAATACCGCGGCAGAGGACTTGGCACTGTCCTTTTGAAAGCTTCGCTAGCCGCGCTGCGTGATGCGGGGCTTGCACGCGCTTACGGCGTTGCCCGTGACAAGACGGCCGCGGCACGCTTTGTATATCCAAAATTTGGAGGCTCCAGCGGACGATGGTCGCCTGATTTTGAGGTTGCGCAAAAGCTAGCTGCGTGATGCTATTGCAGCTCGCAGGAATGAGCTGCTGTGGCACGGAAGGGAAATAAAATGAACAGGTTGTTCAAGGAATACGAGATCGGAGATTTTTTCGACGAGATGTTTTCGGCGCGCGGGATGGTGCGCTCGCACTACCAGCGCCTCGCGCGGCGCTTTTCGGAAATGGAGGATGGCGAGTTCGATCGCAAGAGGCTCCTGGCCGAAAAATCATATCTCAATCAGGGAATTACCTTCACCGTTTACAGCGGCGACGAGGGCACAGAGCGCATTTTCCCATTTGATCTGATCCCGCGCATTATACCGGCGAAGGAGTGGGAGCACATTGAACGCGGCCTCATCCAGCGCCTCATCGCTTTGAATTTGTTCCTGCACGACGTCTATCACGAGCAACGGATCATCAAGGAGAAGGTCGTTCCAGAGGGGATTGTCCGAAGCGCGAAGCACTTTCGGCCCGAGTTCATGGGTTTCGACGTCCCGAAGAACATTTACATCCATATCTGCGGCACGGACCTCATTCGCGACCGTGACGGAGTCTATACCGTACTTGAAGACAACGGCCGATGTCCGTCCGGCGTTTCCTACGTGCTGGAAAACCGTCAGGCAATGAAGCGCGTTTTTCCCAAGCTCTTTGCCAAGTACCAAGTTCGCCCCGTCGATCGCTACGCGCAGGATTTACTTGCGGTCTTGCGTCACGTCGCTCCGCATGAAAACCCCGATCCCACGGTAGTGGTCCTCACGCCGGGAATCTACAATTCCGCATATTTTGAACATTCCTTTCTCGCCCGTTCGATGGGGATCGAAATTGTCACCGGCAGCGATCTTCTCGTGAAGGATTCGCGGGTCTTCATGAAGACGACCAAGGGACTCAGGCAGGTCGATGTCATCTATCGCCGCATCGACGATGACTTCATCGATCCCACGGTTTTCCGGAAGGATTCCGTGCTCGGCGTTCCGGGCATCATCGAAGCTTACCGCAAGGGGAATGTGAACCTCGCAAATGCCATCGGCACTGGCGTCGCAGATGACAAGGTGACCTACTACTATGTTCCCAAAATGATCAAATTCTACCTGGGCGAGGAAGCGATTCTTCCGAATGTCGAAACCTATCTTTCCGCAGACGACAATGACCGGAAGTTCATCCTTGAGAACTTGGAAAAGCTCGTGGTGAAAGCCGCAAACGAGAGCGGGGGCTATGGGATGCTCATCGGCCCGCATGCCACGACCGAGCAGATCGAAGAATTCCGCGCCGCCATATTGGCCGATCCGCGCGGCTACATTGCCCAGCCCGTCATACTCCTGTCACGTTCACCCTCGTACTGCGACGGCACTGCCGAGGGCCGCCACATCGACTTGCGCCCGTACATTCTTTGCGGCGAGAAAACGAGCATTATTCCGGGCGGTCTCACTCGTGTGGCCCTGCGCAAGGGCTCGCTCGTCGTCAATTCCAGCCAGGGCGGCGGCAGCAAGGATACCTGGGTCCTCGACGAAGAGGACGAGCCACAGTCCCAGACTCAGACCCAGGTCCAATAGCATGCTTTCAAGGGTCGCGGATTCCTGCTTTTGGCTAAGTCGTTATATCGAGCGCGCGGAGACAAATGCGCGCATCCTCGACGTCAACATGCAGCTCATGCTCGACTTCGAGGATCAGAACCCCAACATGCTCCAACAGCACTGGCAGCCGGTGCTTGCCACCCTGGAGGATCAGGAACTCTTCAGCAAATACCACGAAAAGATCACGCCGGAAGCCGTGATGGAGTTCGTCACCTTCGCAAAGAAGAACCCTGGCGCCATCATCTCTTGCATCGGCGCCGCAAGAGAAAATGCTCGCACCGTGCGCGAGCAAATTTCGAGCGAAATGTGGGAGCAGCTCAACCGCACGTTCCTCTACCTGCGCGATGGCATGGCGCGCGCAGACTTCCAGGATAGTCCCATCGACTTCTACCGCGGGCTCGTCGACAAGTTGCACGCCTTCCAAGGAACCTCCGACGCGACCATGATCCACGGCGAAGGGTGGGATTTCCTGCAACTTGGCAAATACCTCGAACGCGCCGACTCCACCTCGCGGGTCCTCGACATCAAATACCACATCCTTCTTCCACGCGGTGAGCAGGTTGGCGGACATGTGGACATCACGCAATGGATGGCGGTCTTGCGCTCATGCAGCGCTCTTGAAGCCTACCTCAAGACGAATGTCGGAGAGGTCACGGGCTGGCAGGTGGCCGAGTTCCTGATCCTTCATGGAGAGTTTCCACGTTCCATCCGTTTTTGCGCCAATCAGCTCAGCAACGCTCTCTACAGCGTTTCGGGCTGCGAAGCAGGATACTTCAGCAACGAAGCCGAGCGACTGTGCGGAATGCTTCGTTCGAACCTGAATTACACGACCATCGGCGCAATCTTTGAGACCGGACTTCACCAGTTCCTCGACCAGACACAGCTCAGTCTCATCGATATCGCCGACGCCATCACGGAAACCTATTGCCATTGGATGGACGAATGATCGCTTCGCCGGACTCTTCCCGGCCCGCGAATTCAAAGCCTGCGCTCTGATTGACACGTCATTCGCGCGCTCGCATTCTCTAGAGCAAATGCCGAAAGAAATTTCCAAATGGCCGAGGCGAAATGGCCTGTCTGCCAGGAAGTGGCAAAGGCCAATGTCCATAGACCTTGGCCTTGTGCCGATGACACCGCAGAAAGGCCATTACGCCCGGGCCGCCTCCCAAGCCATTCTTTCAGAATTGCTTGGGAAAGGGCTGGCGCGGCGGGGGGTCTCGGGCTGTGTCCCGGGGGTCGGCCACCCCCTATGGGGTTGGGCCTACCTCCGCGCCTTGCCAGGGACCCCTCGGCGCTGCCACCATTTCGGAAATTTATTTCGGCATTTGCTCTAGCAGCCTGTCGGACTTTGGAATGAAGCCGGAATTTGAAGCATGCATTCGTTTTCGTATCGCAATGGCATCCTCCACTGCGAGGACGTGAGTCTTGAAGAACTGGCGGACCGGACCGGCACGCCGGTGTACGTCTATTCGGCTGAAACGATCCGCAGCAACTTTCGCCGGCTCGACGCGGCCTTGCAGACTCTTGATCACATGATCTGCTACGCTGTGAAGGCCTGTTCGAACCTAGCCATCCTGAACCTGCTGGCCAGGGAAGGGGCCGCCTTCGACATTGTCTCCGGTGGTGAGCTCTTCAGGGTCCTAAAAGCCAGAGGCCGTGCGGGCTCCTGCACGTTTGCGGGCGTCGGAAAGACGGAGGAGGAAATCACCCTTGCCCTCCGCGAGGGAATCCATTGCTTCAACGTCGAGAGCGAACCCGAGCTCGAACGCATCAACGAAATTGCCGGACGGTTGAATGCGAAGGCGCCGGTGGCCATTCGAGTGAATCCAGACGTGGATGCAAGGACGCACAAATACATCTCAACCGGAAGAAGCCGGAACAAATTTGGCATCGGGCTCGACCGCGCGCGGGATGTTTACGCTCGTGCGGCCGAACTTCCCCATCTTGACTTGCAAGGTGTCCAAACCCATATCGGCTCACAAATTCTCGAACCTGAGCCATTCGCCGAGGCCGCGGCAAAGCTCGTTCCGCTCGTCGAGTCCTTGCGCGACCAATATGGCATCGGCTTTTTCAGCATAGGCGGCGGCGTGGGCATCGTCTACGATCCGGCCCTCGAAAGCGGTAATCCTGAATGGTGGAACTCCTCCGATCACCGCAAACGCATCACCCCGGAGGACTATGCGGCGGCAATCGTGCCGATCTTGAAACCTCTCGGGATGCGGATTCTTTTCGAGCCCGGCCGATTCATGGTTGGAAACGCGGGCGTCCTCCTCAGCACCGTTCAGTATGTCAAAAAGACGCCCGGCAAGACCTTCACTGTAGTGGATGCTGCGATGAATGATCTCATTCGTCCCGCACTTTACGAAGGCTATCATGAAATCGTCCCGCTTCGTGAAAGGTCTGACGCCGAATTTCTCGTGATGGACGTCGTCGGTCCGGTTTGCGAGAGCGGCGATTTTTTCGCTCAGGATCGCGAGGTGGCGCCGCTCGAACAGGGAGACCGAATCGCCCTGATGAGCGCCGGCGCCTACGGTTTCGTCATGTCATCCACCTACAATTCCCGGCCGCTATTGCCGGAGATTCTTGTCGAGGGGGGTAAAGCGCACGTCGTGCGCAAGCGGCAGACTCATGCCGACCTCGTGAAAGGCGAGACAATTCCAGAGTAACAACCTGTCGGACCCGAAATCGACAGCCTGCTGGGCTTTAGCCCGCATTGCTCACACTCGATTTCGTTCGGGGAGTTGCGGAGATTTTGAGTGTGGTGATGGCGTGCAAGAAGCGGACTTTCGAGCTCACCCGGCCTTATCCGGCCTGGTTGGTGTCGAAGAGTGGGCCCC
>JAXIPG010000173.1:0-50505 GCA_045403045.1 Terrimicrobiaceae bacterium | reverse complement strand
GACCTGAAAACTCCCCATCGCGCTTCCCTTCCTCTTCACTCTCTACGACATCGATTTTCAAACCGGCCGATCTTCACGATTTTCACGCCGCCGCTCGCATTTTGAACCACCTATGCGGGGCGAGGAGGGGATTCCATAGCGAAAAGCGGGTCGTGTGAGCGCGCAGGGCGACAGGCGACCATCAGTGTGTCCGATAGGCTGGCCGCAAGGTGGATGCTGGCGAGCTTTCGCCGCAGAAGTGGCAAGCAAGTGGCAAACCATTTTTTCATCGAGTTCTCGATATTCGTAGTAAGTCGCTGATTATCAATACAGCCAGCGACGGGATTCGAACCCGTGACCTATCGATTACGAATCGATTGCACTACCTCTGTGCTACGCTGGCGAAAGGAGAGGTGATAAAAGAATGTAAAAATGGGAGCTTCGCAAATGACAATCTACCGTGAGGCGGCCTCACGAATCATTTTCTCAAGTGCCGGCTCCGCGAGTTTCACCGCAGCCTGGGGGCCAGTCATCTTCACGTAGACGTCGCCCGTCGGACTTTCAAGAATGGCCCCACGCAGGGCATACTCTTTCAAAGGCGTCGTGGGACCGCCAGGCATGCCGCTCGAGAACGTACCGAAGGCTTTTACAAACGTAACCGTTGTGTTCCTCACGCGCTCGGTCTTGGCGTCGGTATAGCCATCCGAAAACTGTTTGAACCAACGATCGACATTCGCTTGGACACTCCCCCCCTGCCCCGCCCCAAAATGAAAAAACGTCACTTCGGCAGGGGCACTTGCGTCCACGGCGGGCAAGGATAACTGCGCCTTCCGCATTCTCGAAGTTGGAACGACCCAGCCCCAGGTTTCGGGGCGAGCGAAGACGAAGCTGCCGACCGTAAACTCCGTCGGGTCCGCAGCATTCACCGCTGGTGCGAAGGCGAGCGAAAACAGAAGGAGACGGAGAGGGTGCATAGAGAACCTTATAACAGTCCCAGACAAGCAAGCCAAGACCGGGCGATCAGCATGTGACCCGAGGAGGAGGGATGCACACCATCGGGCGCCCATTCGATGTCCGGTCTCTCCGACCCGGCCTTTTCGAAAATGCCATGAAGCGGAACAACGCCTCGCACGCCGAAGTCGATGGCGGCTTCTTGAACAGCTGCAACGTAAGGCTTAAGCATTTCGTTCCCTTCCGCCGGCGCCGGCGGCCAAATGGCGCTCGGCTCACAAAGAACGATCGTTGCTTCTGGGCACGCGGTCTTCAGCCGCCCGAGGATGTCCGCATAGATCTCGCGAAATTTCTCAATGGAGGTTCCTTCGCCGGCGCCCGTCAACCCATGCCAGACGTCGTTGATTCCAATCTTTATGGAAACCAATTGCGGCTCGTAGGCTACGACGTCCGACTCCCAGCGGCGCTGCAAGTCTGAGATGGTATTTCCCGAAATTCCCTTGTTGAGAATTTGAGGAGCGAGGGCGGGAATTGAGGCCCGCAGCCAGTCGCGTACATCTCGCACGTAGCCGGAGCCGACGGCCTCGGGACATTGCCGGCGACCGCAGTCCGTAATGCTATCCCCGATGAATATCCACCGAGAATCCCGTGAGAGCGGCAGCGCCATGAAGGACGCGCGCGACTAACGCTTTGAAAATTGAAACCGCTTGCGCGCCCCGGGCTGGCCCGATTTCTTTCGCTCCTTCATTCGCGGATCGCGCGTAAGAAGTCCCTCTTCGCGCAGCGAGCCGCGCAGGGTTTCGTCGTTTCGCAGGAGTGCCCGGCTTATCGCGAGGCGCAAGGCGCCGGCCTGTCCAGCGATACCGCCGCCTGATGCCTTGGCTTCCACATCGAACCGGTGGACGGCGTTCGCAATCTCCAGCGGACGAAGGATTGTGTTCTGCATGGAGAGGCTCGGAAAGTAGTCCGTGAAATCCTTCCCATTGATTTTGAAAGTTCCGCTTCCATCGCGCAGGCGGATCTGGGCGACGGAGGTTTTGCGGCGACCGGTGGCTATAATTTCGGACATGGGAAAGATCAGGCAGGCTTGGGATTCTGAGCGGCGTGCGGATGCTGACTGCCGCGATACACTTTGAGTTTGCGATACGTCGAACTGCCCAAGCGGTTATGAGGAATCATGCCGCGGACAGCCCGCTCGACGAGAAGTTCGGGATGCCGTTCCCGGCGGGCGGCGAAACTCTCAGACTTATGGCCGCCTACATAGCCGGAGAAGCTCATGTACGACTTTTGAATGTCCTTCTTGCCGCCAACGCGCACCTTTTCAGCATTGATGACGATCACAAAATCACCAGTGTCCACGTGCGGAGTGAAAATCGCCTTGCGTTTGCCGCGAAGCAGGTTGGCTGCTTGCACGGCCACATGGCCAAGATGCTTGTCCGCCGCATCGATGATCCACCAATCGCGTTGTACGTCGGCAGCCTTTGCTGAGAATGTCTTCATGGAGTCGTTGAGAGAATCGAAAATCATGTGATAGTTCTTGTCCCGTGTCAAACCCAATCAGGATCAGTATGTCTTCGACCGGAAAAACCTTGACCGGCATATCCGATCCGCCAAGCCTCTAGCGCCGTGCAGCGTAACGGAGAGTCGGGGCAATTTTCGCACTGGAGGGAGACGCATGAGTCTTCCGGCGAAGCGCGCATGGTCTATCGTCCTCTCTTTCAACGGCTCGATGCGTTGCCGCGCGGTCAGGTCCGCGCTCTTGACGAGCGACTCGAAGCGACCATGAGGGAGATGGGGGTGACATTCGACATTGCGCGCGAGAGGCCGTGGGGACGGCGTCCCTGGTTTTGCGATGTATTGCCGCAGATTTTCACCCCTGAGGAATGGGAGCCTTTGGAAACAGGTATTCGCCAGAGACTGCGGGCGTTCGAATTATTTCTGTGCGATATTTACGGAAAGAAAGAAATTCTGCGGGCCAACCTTCTTCCGATCCAGCCCATTCTGGGGAGTACAGCCTACCAGCGTGCGGCGGCCAGTCTCACGCCGCCTGGCGGCGCCTATCTGCATCTCAGCGGACTAAGTCTTTGCCGTGTTCCGAGCGGGGAGTTTGTCGTGAAGCAACATTACTTCAGCAACGCCTCCGGGATCTCCTACATGATTCAGAACAGGCGGGCGCTTGCCCGCGTGATTCCTCAAAGCTTTCAGGATTTTTCCATCCGCTCGATTGCGGATGCGCCTGTGGATTTCCTCGAGTTGCTCAGGTCGCTGTCCGACCATCCCGATCCGACAGTAGTCTTGCTGTCATCTGGCCCCGGCAGCGCGGTTTATTCCGAGCATAGCTTTCTTGCGCGTCGAATGGGAATTCCGCTGGTGCAGGGTGGCGATCTGCTGGTACTTCGCGACGCGGTTTTTCTCAAAACCGTGTCCGGCCTCGAAAAGATCGAAGTCATCTATAACCGCATCTCCGATCAATGGCTCGATCCGATGGTCTTTCGCCGCGATTCGCTGCTCGGTGTGGCGGGGCTGGTCCATTGCATACGAAAAGGGACCGTCGCGGTGGTCAATTCCATTGGCTCGCAGCTTTCCGATGACCGGGCCCTTCTGCCACTTGCCGCGCAGATGATCCGCTTTTATCTCGGCGAGCGTCCGCTATTGCGCAGTCTGCCGACATACTGGCTTGGCGATATTGACCAGCGCGAGATGGTGCTTTCCGACATTGAGAAATTCACGATCCGTCCGCTCTCCGGTGAAAAGATTGTGCTTGGGGGCAATGGCCGAGTGCCCTCGGCGGAAGAGATCGACAATGCCCGGCAGATCGTCCTGCGCAACGCTGGGCAACACATCGCGCAGCCGCAGGATTGTGATGCGCTAACAGTTTCCTATCATGACGGACGCAAAGTCATACGACGGCAGGACCATATTCTTTTTGCCCTGCGCAAGTCCGAAGGCGAATACGACGTCTTTCCGGGAGCACTAACGCGCGTCTCTACGGAGGACTCTCCTTTCACGGCAAACGAGCTCGGCGGCGGCAGTAAGGATACATGGGTTCAGGCGCCGCCGGACTTTGAAGAACCTCCTCCCGACCGCACGCGTCTTCGGGAGGCACTCCTGCCCTCGCAGCACGTCAGCAGCCGCGTTGCGGAGGCATTTTATTGGACGGGACGCTACCTTGAGCGCGCACACAATCTGGCGGTGATGATCGGCGTCATCGAGTCGCTGGAACTGGAGGAACTCAACCCCACCGAGCGTACTCTCTATCGTCCCGTCTGGAACAGAATTCTTCCCCCGTTGGAGAACCCCGGTTCGGTCTCCAGACGCAATATCTCGAGCCCCACCGGCCGGTACCGACTGACGCTCGATCTTGAAGAACCGGACTCGGTCGTGCGGGCCATCCTGCGCGCTGCCGCCAATTCCGAGTCGATCCTCGAGTGTTTGAGCCTCGAGGCTTGGGGCGTGCTCACCATGTTGAGGTCGCGTTTTCAACGCGCGCGATTCCGTCCGCAGGCGTCGCAGGATGATCTTACCTCCTTCACCCGGCGCTATTGTGACTATGTCGTGAAGGCCGTGCCGGAGTTTTTCGGCACGGCGCAGGGAACCATGATTGCCGACGGCGGCTGGGCATTTTGTGAGATTGGCCAGTTGCTCGAGCGCGCCACCATTACGGGAAACGCCGTTTGCTCAATCATGCGTCCAATGCCTCGCCGAAATGCGCCCTCCGAGCACGAATCGGAGATCCGGCTTTCCGCATTTCTGCGTTTGATCAACAGTCGCGATGTCTATCGCCGTGTCTACCAACTTCGAATTGAAGCGGCTCCCATGCTTGATCTCCTCTGGAAAAATCCGGTTGCCCCACGGTCGGTTGCACGCTGTCTCGGGGTGTGTCGCGAACGTCTGCGCGGCACGCGCGAGCAAGCATCTCCGGCAACAATGCGCACGCTGGCAGGCATTGAGCAACTTCTCCACGAAATCCGCCTGACCGATTGGGACAAACTGGTAGACGATGCAGAGTCGGCCTCCTCGGCGAAATCCAGCGCTCTGCTCGACCATGGGTTCTCCTTGCTGAATGCGACGCTCGACATTCATCACCTGATTGCCGACGGTTTCCTGAATCATCAAATTCACATGGGTCCGGATACGCAACCGACGCTTTTTGGTCTCAAAAATGCTCTTTGAAATCACGCACCGCACCGATTACCGCTATGGCCAAGCGGCAAGGGAGGCTTATATCGAAGCCCGCCTTACTCCTCCTATGCTTCCGAGTCAGGAGATACTTGCGCATGCCATCGAGTTTCTGCCGCCCACGGCGGTTTCCACGTATCACGACTACTTCGGCAACCAGGTTACCTTTTACTCCATGACGCTGCGGCACGAGCGTCTCACAGTTATTAACAGGCTGACCGTGCGCACGAAAGAGGTTTCCCCTATGTCCGGCGCTCTTGACGTCACCGTCGCTGAGGCACGCCAGCTCTTTGCATCGAAGCTCACTGACGTTTTCGATTATCTTCAGCCCACGCCGGCAGTTCCCACAGGAGCCCCCTCGATGGAGTGGGCGCGGAAGTTTTTTACCGGTGGCGCACCGCTTGGCGAAGCTTTGGAACGCCTGAACCGCGCCATCCACGAAAAGTTTCGCTACGAGCCCGGCTCGACCAACAACTCGACTCCGCTCGAGACTGTGTGGAAGCAGCGAGCAGGCGTCTGCCAGGATTTTACGCATGTGATGCTCGGTGTTCTTCGTACGGCGGGCATCCCTTCGCGCTATGTGTGCGGCTACATTGAGTCCGATCCGATCAGGCCGACCCCTGGCGCTCCGAAGCTGGTCGGATCGCTTGCTACGCACGCCTGGGTCGAGGCGCTCACACCGGGCATGCACTGGTTTGCCATCGATCCCACCAACAACCAATGGTGCGGCCAGCGGCACGTAACGATGGCTTACGGGCGCGACTCAGTGGATGCGACGCCGCTACGCGGCACGTTCAAGGGTTCCGAAGCCCAGAATATGAAGGTGCGAGTGACGATGAAACGGATGGGCTGCAAGCCGTGAGGATAACCGTTCGCTACTCGGCACGTTATCAATACGTGCAAAAGGCCAGTTTTTCGCCGCATCGCGTACGCCTCTTCCCGCGTCACGATCTGTTCGTTCATATTGAACGGATTTCATTTTCCACAGACGCTTCCGCAGACGTTCAATACCGGCATGATCTATTCGACAACGT
Organism: Terrimicrobiaceae bacterium; assembly: GCA_045403045.1. Lineage (GTDB taxonomy): Bacteria > Verrucomicrobiota > Verrucomicrobiia > Chthoniobacterales > Terrimicrobiaceae > DASTFP01. The sequence continues at coordinate 44,362 of JAXIPG010000173.1, read as the reverse complement.
AATGGCAACTTGCCTTTATCCGGCTTCCCTGGACCGTCTGGATTTTGAGCTCGAATTCGACGCTGTTCTCCAGGCATGGGATCCGTTTCATTTTCTGCTGGATTCCCACGCCTTGCGCTTGCCTTTCGAGTATCTCCCGGAAGAAGCCGCCGTGCTGGCGCCCTTCCAGCGTTCCACGTATAGAACCGGCGATCTGCCTGCGCCATTGAGCCCGGTTTCGCCGCGGCCGACCGTCGAAGCGATTGTTGCCTTGAACAATTGGTTGCATGAAAACATTGAATACGAGCGCCGCGAAGAAGGAGATCCTTTCGCTCCGAAAGACACGCTCGACAGGCAAAAGGGCTCCTGCCGGGATTTCGCGGTGCTTTTGGCAGAGGTCCTTCGGCGTCACGGCCTCGCTGCTCGGCTTACAAGCGGCTATTTGTGGGAGGATAATTCGGAGCACGGTCCCGAATACGCCGCCGACGCATTTCACGCCTGGGTTGAAACGTATTTACCGGGAGCAGGCTGGGTTGGACTGGACCCCACCAACGGAATCTTTTGCGACCATCATTTCCTCGCGGCGGCCGTGGGTCTCACCGCGCGTGATATCGCACCCATCCTAGGGCGCTACTACGGAAAGAAGACCATCGCCAGCACCCTGCAAACTGGGCTAACCATTCTGAAATCGTAAAATGATTGCTGACTGGATGGATCAGGCTGCTTCCCGCGCGGAAGCGATTTTCGAGAAACATGGCGTGCAACTGACGCTCGGTGGCGAGCCGACATTCGTACCGGTCAATCCCGAGGCTGCGGAGTGGAACTACGCCGCGGTCGGTCCCACCAAACTTGGCTATGCATGGAAAGTCGCGGAGAACCTTCTGCAAAGTCGTATGGCAGGCTCTGCGGTATTCTTCTGCCCGGGCAAAACATATCCGGGCGAAGTCAATCCGCGATGGATCCTGCGCATCCTTGCCAACCGCGACGGCACGCCCCTCTTTCGGCTGCCAAAGCGCACGGAACCGCTCAAACAGGACGCAGTCCGGCTGCTTGCCGATGGGATCCGTAGGTTTCTTGGCGTTTCCGCACATTGGCTTCAGTTTCTGGATCCGAGCGATCCGAGTGCAGAGATTCTTGCGATGCCCATCGATTATGATGACGCCGGTTGGCGTTCATCACGCTGGTCGCTTCTCAAGGATGCCCGTGTCCTCTCGGAAGCCGAAGGCCCATCCGGATTGCGCCTCCCGCTCAACCGGCTGCCTCCCTCGGTGCCTCGCCGAGCTCTCTCCATCGAAAGGAACGGAGACGCTATAGCCATTTTCATCCCGCCGCTGCTGCAAAAACCGTTCCTCGAATTGCTCTCTGCCATCGAGGATTCGGCCTCAAGGAACGGTATCGCGCAGGTTGCGCTTCAGGGTTACACGCCTGCGGATGAAGCCGGAAGCTGGACCTCACTCGGCTTGGCTGCCGATCCTGGCGTGCTCGAAGTCAATCTTCCCGCATGTTCGAGTTGGCGCGAATATGCCGACTGGATCGAAACGGTCACATCCAGTTGCGAGGCGGCAGGTTTGCGACCCTTGAAGGAGTCGTCCCGGGACTATCCCCAAGGCACGGGAGGCGGGAACCATCTTCTTTGGGGTGGCCCAAGGCTTGAGGCCAACCCGTTTTTCACGCGACCCGGCTGGCTCGCTGCGATTCTCCGATTTTGGCAGCACCATCCTACGCTCGCTTATCTGTTCACAGGTTGCTACGTGGGCGCATCCTCGCAAGCACCGCGCCCGGACGAATCGGCGCGCGATCTCTACGACATCGATATGGCCTACACGTTCCTGGAATCGCTTCCGCCAGGCGATCACCGCGAACTCATCAACGAAACGCTCCGCCATCTTCAAACTGACGTCACCGGCAATTCGCACCGTAGCGAAATGAGTTTCGACAAGTTTTGGAATACGGCTTGGCCGGCTGGCGCTCTGGGGCTCATCGAATTCCGCGCCATCGAATCCCTGCCTCGCGCCGATTGGATGGGCAGTGTTGCCCTGCTTTGGACTTGCCTTGCAGCCCATCTGCTCGAGGCCAAAGTTCCCCGAAACCTCAAGCGCTTTGGCACGAAATTGCACGACGAATATTTGCTGCCAGAGCGGCTGTGGCGCGATCTCGAAGCGATTCTCGCCGACCTCGAGAAGGACGGATTCAAGGTGCACCGCCGGATTTATCGCGACATCTGGAACTGGCGATTCCCCACCGTTCTCGATTGGAGAAAGAGCGGCGTCCGCCTCACCGTACGCAAGGCGTTAGAGAGTTGGCCACTACTCTGCGAGACTCCCGTCGAGGGTGGCACGACAAGCCGTTTCGTAGACACTTCCCTGCAGCGACTCGAATTCTGCGGGAATTCCGCCTTCGATGCGCGGTATCGGATCTACGTGAGCGGCCGTCCGCTGGCATTGCGGCAGGGGTCTAACGACACTTTCCTTTCTGGCCTCCGGTATCGGCGAACGAATCTTTACCCATCAATGCATCCAGGCATCCCAACGCAACTCCCCCTTTTCCTCACGCTTGTTAATCGTGAATCCGGACGCACCGCGGCGCAGTTTGAAATGGGACCGAACGAGATGGCATTTCGACCTGTTGCGAAAAGTGAAACCATGAGACTTGCGGGGCGCCCTTGTCGCGGGGGCCGGAAGAGCGATTTGACGTGCGACTTGCGGCTGGATTAGTACCTTGCGCGGCAATGACTCACGTGCTGCAAGGAGCGTTAGGCCGAATGTCCTACGACCGTCGAATGTTCTTGTCTTTGATCTCATGTTACAAGATTGGATGATTCCCGCCGACCTTGCCCCAGGGGACCTGAAAAGTCTTCAACGCGACTGGTCGGGGATCGAACTTCAATGCATTGCGTCCCCTGAGGACCCTGCTTTTGACGCTGCGTTCGGCGCCCTTTGGGCGGAGTTCGGCGCGAACAGCGAAGTCGAGCAGCCGACGATCCTCTCAAGACGCCTGCTGTGGAATGGCGACCAACTTGTCGGGGGCTGCGCCCTTCGCTACCGTCTGACGTTGCTTAAAATGGGCGGAAAATTTGCTGCCGTTCGCGATCACACGGCGATCGTGCGGGAGCGAATTGAAGGGGCGATCGTTCATCTTTCTCACAATCTTGTCGCTCCGGAGTGGCGGCGTACCGGGCTCGCTGGATGGCTGCGCGCCTTGCCAATACAAACCGCCCGCGATTGCCTTGCGGTGCAACAACGCCCGGCCAATTCCCCAATCACACTCGTCGGTGAAATGAAATTTCTGGATCGCAACGATCCCTCGACGTTCGTCCGCTTGAAGGCCTATGAAAAGGTGGGCTTTCTCATGATCGACCCGCAAAAGATTAACTATTTGCAGCCCGACTTTCGAGCGCCGGACGAAATCGATGTCGGCGGCGGCCCGAAGCCCCTTTCCCTCGCTCTCATCGTTCGCCGCGTGGGGCGGGAGAAGGAACTGGCCATCTCTGGCGCTGAAACCCTCAATATCGCTGAGGCGCTTTATCGAATGTATGGGGCGACTTTCCGGCGGCACGATATGGCCCCGCTCATTGCGAGCCTCCAGGGGTATCCGGCGCCGGACGAAGTCATCGACCTGCTGCCGCCGACGGCTAACTTCCATAGATGACGGTTCTCAGGATTCGGGTGCGTTCCGGGCGTCCATGAACTTGCGCCTCTACCACGATCCCGGCTTTGCCGCGCCCATTGGCGATCATGTGATGCCGATACGAAAGTTCGCACTCGTCGCTGAGAAATTGCGCCGGAAATCCGACGTCAAGATTTGCTCTCCACAATCTGTCTCCGAGAGCGATCTCCTTCGCGTCCACACCTGCGAATACGTCTCGGCCGTCAAGACCGGAACACCTCGCGAACTCGCCGAATCTCAGAAGTTTCCGTGGTCGCCCGCTTTGTATCCCAGTGTTCTCCTGACCAACGGCGGTGTTCTCGCCGCCGCCAGGACCGCCCTTGACGAAGGCATTTCCGGGGCGTTGGCCAGCGGTTTTCATCATGCTTTCGCAGATCATGGAGAAGGATTTTGCACCTTTAACGGGTTGGTCGTCGCCTTAGAGGCTCTCCGGGCAGAGGGCCGCATCCGGTCCGCAGCGATTCTCGACTTGGATTTGCATTACGGCAATGGAACCGCCTCCCTGGCAGCATCCCGCCCATGGATCAAAGCGCTATCGATATACGGCAACGACTATGCGAACAATGTTCCCTATCGTGACGTGAGTGTGCGCCGTCATACGGATGGCGAAAACCATTTCTCGGTGCCGATATCCCCCTCCGAAAACGACGGTGAGTGCCTGCAGCGCCTTCTCGAACAGCATCTCCCCTGGCTTATTGAAGGATCGCGCCCAGACCTCCTGCTCTTCCAAGCCGGTGCAGACCCCCTGCGTGATGACCCTTATTCGCCCCTCAGTCTGGATCAGGGGGACCTCTTCCTGCGGGACAAAAAAGTATTCACATTTGCACAAACCAATTGCCTGCCGGTGGCCTGGGTGCTCGCGGGCGGCTATGCGCCCGATGTGCAAAGAGTGGTCGACGTCCACGTCAACACCGCAATCGCATGCCTCGAAATCTACAATTTCTCGTAGACTCCCTTATCCCGCTTCTCAAAAATTGAAAATCCGGCCCGCTTTGCGTCCGTCACGCTAAGAGGCTTGGCAAATTTCGGGGTGCTCGCGTTCGAAATCAGTTTGCGGACCGCCTTTTTGCAAAGCGGGCATTGAATGAGCGGCGGGCGGTCAACAGGTCGGCGCAACTCAAAGCGTCCTCCGCAGACCCTGCAATCCCCGTCCGCAACCTCGTATTCGTAGATCGGCACGCCACTAATTTCCCGCGTGTTGCGGAAAATTACCAGCTCGACTTTGTCACCCCGGGAATCATGCCAGCGGAGGCAAGCTCGCGGAATGTGATGCGGGAAATCTTGAACCGGCGCATGAATGCGCGCCGGCGTCCGCTTACCTGGCAGCGATTGACGAGCCTGGTGGGGCTTGCGTCGCGAGGCAGTTGGGAAAGCGAGGCATAGTCTTTCTTTGCCTTTAGCTCCGCACGAAGCTCAGCATACTTTCCCACCGTCTTGCGTTTGCGCTTATCGCGCTCGTGCCATGATTTTTTTGCCATAGAGAGAGGCGAAGACGTTACAGCTTCCTCAGTCCAAGGCAAGCGGTTTTATGCGGCCGGCTGTTGCTGGGTCAGGCAATGAAAGGCGCCGAGGCCCCAGATCAGTTCGCGGCAATCGATGGAAACAATTTTCCTGCCGGGAAAGGCTTCCTTCAAGACGGAGGCCGCCCAGGCGTCGTTGGCGTCGTGATAGACCGGCAGGAGCACCACCGTGTTGCCGACGTAGAAATTTGCATAGCTGGCCGGCAAACGCTGGCCTTTGCGTGCGATGCGGGAAGGCATCGGGAGTTTCAAGACGCGCAGGGGCGAACCATTCGAGAGCTGCATCGTGCGTAGCCGCCGGAAGTTGAGCTCAAGGGGTTCGTAGTTGAGATCGTCCTCGTCCTCCTCGACAACTGTCACAACGGTGTTTGGGCTGACAAATCGTGTAATGTCGTCCACATGTCCGTCGGTGTCGTCGCCCTCGATTCCATCGCCAAGCCAGAGAACCTGGGTGACGCCGAGAGATTCGCGGAGATTTGCTTCGATTTGCTCTCGGGACAGATCAGGGTTGCGGTTTGGATTCAACAGGCATGATTCGGTTGTAAGCACCGTGCCTTGCCCATTCACGTCGATTGACCCCCCCTCGAGGACAAACTCTCCGAAATCGAATACCGGCACGCCAATTTTCTCCGCCATGAGCGTCGCCGCAGCGTCGTCCTCCTCGAATGGGGAAAGTTTATAGCCCCAGGCATTGAAACCAAAATTCACCGCGGCAAGTCTGGGTCTTTCTTTGCGTTTAAGGAAGATCGGTCCGTGGTCTCGGCACCATGGCTCGTTGGTCGGGACATCAAAGAATTCGACACGCCCGGCTGGGCCATTGCCAAGCAACGCACGCACCTCGGCCTCCTGCTCAGCATCTCTCACGTTAATGCGCACGATTTCGGACTCCACGAGGGCTTTTACCATTTCAACAAAGACCGGGACCACGCGATGGTAGGCCGATGGAAAGCTTGCTCCATCCGGATGAGGCCACGAAACCCAGGTCGCCTCATGACGCTCCCATTCGGCGGGCATGGAGTAGCCTTCTTTGGCGGGGCTGGATCTAGCCATTACACCTAAAGCATCCCCGCGATCTGCTGGAAATAACAAGAGGTTTTTTGTCATCCGGGGGCGCTGATTGTGCGGACTGGAAATTTTTTGTGCGGGCATTACGTTTCGTTTCCGACTCATGCCCAGCGTTTATATCAAGACCTATGGCTGCCAGATGAACGAACGGGATTCCGAGCAGGTCGCCCGCTCGCTCTTGATGCGCGGCTACCGCCTCGTAGGGGATGAGACGGAGGCTGACGTGATCCTGTTGAATACATGTAGCGTGCGCGACATGGCCGAGCAAAAGGCTATCGGAAAGATGGGCATGCTCCAGCGGCTTCGTGAGAAGCGCCCTCATCTCGTGCTCGGCTACCTGGGTTGCATGGCGCAGAGCCGTGGCGAGGAACTCCTGAATTCCTCATCTCAGGTCGATCTGGTTGTCGGGACTCAAAAATTTCATCGCGTGGCAGATTACGTCGATGAGCTTGTGCGTCGCAAATTCCACGACCGTATAGACGACGAGCGACTGCCGATCGTGGACGTCGAGGAAGAGAGAGGCTCGCAGTCGGCGATTCGCGATCACATCCTCTCGCGGGCACAGGCCACTGCGTTCGTTTCCATAATGCAAGGATGCAACATGCACTGCGCATTCTGCATTGTGCCGCAGACGCGTGGCGCGGAACGGGGCCGCCCAATTGCCGAAATTACAGATGAAGTTCGCGGGCTCTCCGCGAGAGGCGTGAAGGAGATCACCCTGCTCGGTCAGATCGTCAATCTTTACGGACGCCACGAATTCGAGAAGCGAGATGGGCTGAGTCCTTTCGTCCAGCTGATTGATGCCATCTGTGCCGTCGATGGAATCGCTCGGGTGCGCTTCACCTCTCCGCATCCCATCGGCTTCCGTGATGACCTTCTTCGCGCCTTCGCCCGCCTGGACAAACTCGTCGAGCACGTTCATCTGCCTTTGCAAAGCGGTTCGGACCGCATTCTCAAAGTGATGCGGCGCGGATACACATCTGAAACCTACCTTCGTCTTGTTGAGAGGCTGCGCCAAGCGCGTCCCGGGATTGCCATCACAACCGACATCATCGTTGGCTTCCCAGGAGAGACGGACGAGGATTACAAGGAGACCCGCAAACTGGCGGACACCGTTGGATTCGACAATGCCTTCGTCTTCCGATATTCGCCGCGCCGCGACACGCCCGCCGCCGCGATGGAGCAACAAGTCGCTGAGGAAGTGAAGGAATTCCGCAACCAAGACCTTTTGGCAGTTATCAATCGTCATGCGCGGGCAAAGCTCGATGCTTACGTCGGGCAGAGAGTCCAGATTCTCTGCGAGGGTCCCAGCAAGAACAACCCGAACCGTCTCACCGGTCGGACTCGCACGAACAAAATCGTCGTGTTTGAAGGTGCTCCGCGCCATGTCGGCCAGATTTTTGATGTCCGCATAGCCTCCGCCTCGCCGTCGACGCTCTATGGCGATCCGGTTTTGCTGGAGTCTTGATCGCGACGCCGTGAGCTATTTCATTCGATGAAGGCGCGCGACAAGTTTGTGGAGCTTCCCACGCCGGAATTTGACCTGCGGCGCACGCTGGAAAGCGGCCAGGTATTTCATGCGATGTCCGAAGGAGATGGCTGGCAGATTCTGGTTGATCGCACGCCGCTTTACGCCGAGCAGCGCGGCATCATGCTGCGCGTGCCCGCCAACCATGAGAGTCTAGCTCGAAAATATTTCTCGCTCGATCACCCTCTGGAAGCCATATACGCGGCGTTTCCTTCCGATCCTTTCAGCCGCGCGGCGCTCGCGACATGCCGGGGTCTCCGCATTCTCAGGCAGCCGCAGTGGGAGTGTCTCGCTACGTTTATCACCTCGCCGATGAAGCAGGTCGCCCATATCCGGCAAATCTCCCTTCACCTGCGCGCACTCTATGGCGAGAAGATCCCTGGCTCGCGTGTCAATGCGTATCCCACCGCACATCGGCTCGCTCAGACAACGGAGAAGGAATTGCGAAAATGCCGGCTGGGCTTTCGCGCAAAAAGCCTCCTGGGCGCTGCGAACGTCATCGCTTCCGGAGAAATCGACCTCGGCTCGCTAGCGGACAAGCCGACCGCCGAGGCGCGCAAGCAGCTTTGCCTGCTGCCTGGTGTGGGGCGCAAAGTGGCGAACTGCGTGTTGCTTTTTGCCTACGAGCGACTCGACGCCGTTCCCGTGGATGTGTGGATTGCGCGGATCCTTCGTAGCATGCACAAAAAAACCTCCTCGCTTCTCGAACTGGAGCAGTTCTCCAACCACCGGTTTGGCTCCTACGCCGGTTACATTCAGCAATACTTGTTTCATCACGCGCGGATGAGCAAGACACTGCCCGCATGAGCACGATGACGCTGACCACGTGGCGTGAAGAGCGCCGCCGGAAAACCGTTGGAGCGTTGATCGCTTCCGTTGTCATTCACTTTCTCATCATCCTGCTCGTCACGCTGGCTCTTGCCTTTCGTCCGCCTGTCTTCGTTCGGCAAGCCGACGAGGCGCCCGTAGAACTGACGATCGTTGCGCCGGAATCGCGGCCGAAACAAAAACCGTCCTACGTCGAGACCAGCGAATCTCAGCACGCGGATAAGCCTCCTGAAGACGCACCGTTCGAGTCCGACAAGGACACTCGAGCCGCGTCCGCCGTGCCAGCAACAGGCGAGGCTCCAGTCCCCAGCCAGGATGGCACGGAGAGCCCGGCGCTCAGCTTTGAGAACAAGGAGTACACGGCGGGGCCGCAGGCGCGTCCGTCAACTCCGGCGGTACAGCCCCGCCAGGAAACTACTCCCGAGCCAGAGGCCGAACCGAAAGCAGAGCCAAAGTTCACGCCGAGACCGAGTGCACAACTGGCGCTCCTCGAACCGCCGAAGCCGCAAACCACTCCTCGGCCGCAATCTGCGAAAGCCGTTGAGCAGCAGAAACAACAGTCTCAGGTTCCGCAGCCTCCAGGATATCAGCCGCAAACCCGCATCACTCGCATCCGGGGCAACATCTCCAACCGTGGGCGTTCCGCCGTGAGCGCCACCGCAACCCCCCTCGGGCGTTACAAGAAGATGCTTTCCGACGCCATCGGCTCACGATGGTACTACTACGTAAGCGATCAGATGGGTCTGCTTAATGTCGGAACAGTTGAGGTCCGGTTCGTGGTTCGGGAGAGCGGCAAGGTCGAGCGGATGCAGGTCCTGCGCAACAGCTCGAACGAGAGCTTTGCGGCTTGCACTGTGCGGGCCATCATGGAAGCTGAAATTCCTCCAATTCCGAAGGAACTCGTACCCATGCTAGAAAGCAGCCGCATCGAAATCGAATACTCGTTCACCATACTGTCAAATTAATGGAATTGTTCTTCGCCTCGATCATTCAGGGCGCCCTCGATTTTTTCGTACAGGGGGGCTTTTTTATGGCAATCCTGCTCGTCGTTTCCATCGCGGCTGGAACCGTGATCATTCTGCGCAGCGCGGCGCTTCGGGAGAGGTCAATCCTCCCGCCGGCCCTTGCCGAAGAGGTCGAACGACTTCAGCCGGGAGACGATCTTGACAAGCTCGAACGGCTTATTTCGCGACATCCCTCCGCTCTCGCCCGAGTCTTAAACACCTTGCTGCAGCATCTCACGTGGTCCCGGGCCGAAGCGGTTGAAGCTGTCCAGACTCGCGCGCGCCATGAGGTCGCTCGACTGGAAAGCGGTTTGGTGGTTCTCGAAATTACTACTGGAATCGCTCCTCTTCTTGGCTTGCTCGGTACGTTGTCCGGCCTGGTCGGGATTTTTGCGGCCGTTGGCACCGACCCCGTTGCCGTCGCGCGCGGGATTGCACAGGCGCTCAACACCACCATCGTCGGCCTTGCCGTTGCCGTGCCGAGCCTCATCACGTTTAACTATTTTCAGCGCCGCATCGAGGTGATGGCCGTCGAAATGGAATCGCTGGTCGCAGACCTGATTGTAAAATGCTACCCGCCGGGGGCCACACCTGTGGTGGAAACGGTTTTATGAGGTTTTTCATCCGCAAGCGGCGGGCTCCATCGATCATTATTGTCTCCTTGATCGACATCCTCGCCATTCTGCTGATTTTTTTCATCGTCACCACGACATTTCAGAAGAACCAGCCGCAACTTCAAATCAATCTTCCAGAGTCCAAGACTGCTGAGCAAGCTCCAGCCGAAAATAGCCAACCCCTGGTTTTGCGCATCAAGAGCGCCGAGCAGATCACGCTCGACGAAAAACCCGTTACGCTCGAATCCCTCGCGGATGCGCTCAAGACCTTGCGCACGCAGGCTCCCGCCCGTCCCGTCGCGATGCAGGCAGATCGGGAAGCTCCCTTTGGCGTGGTTGTCAAGGCGTTGGATGCCCTAAGAGACGCCGGCATCAAGAATATCCCAGCCTTTACCCAGCCCGAGGAGAATAAATAGCATCTGGTTGAAGGTTGATCAGGCGGCGCCTTGCACCGTAATATAATGGGTTACGTCATGATCCTGGAAATTGTCCAATATGGCCATCCCGCCTTGCGCGCCAAGGGAAGGCGGATCGAGAAAATCGACGCCCGAATTCGGGCCCTTGCGCACGACATGCTGGAGACGATGCATGACGCAGAGGGCGTCGGTCTCGCCGCCCAACAGGTCGGCATGCCCGTTCAGCTTTGCGTGATTGACGTGACAGGGGTCAAGGACCGGCCGAGCGTTCTTGCTATCGCCGGAAATCCTGTTGAAATCGAGGCTCACATGCCGCTCGTCCTGATCAACCCTGAAGTAGAAACCTTCGGAAAACCTCAGACAGGCGTTGAAGGGTGCTTGAGCTTTCCGGGCGTTCGCACCGATGTTACTCGTCCGGATGGCGTTCGGGTAAGAGCCCAAACGCTGGACGGAAATATCCTAGAGTTTGAGGCCGGTGGCCTCCTTGCGCGAGCCATTCAGCACGAACATGATCATCTGCAGGGAATCCTCTTTATTGACCGCGTAAGTGCCTTGGAACGAAGAAGAATCGAGTCCGAGATCCGTGGTGAGCCGAATCGCGCATCCATTTGAGTCGTGGCGACACTCGGATTCATTGGCTGTTGGCACACCCGTCTCCACGAGCCGTCGTCTTCGCCGCAAAGATCCGCCATCGGGCACATGCCGAAGTTAGTTTGCACGGATGAGCCACCAGGACACTTACACGCGCAACGAGGAATACGCCGAGTTCCTGGCAAACTGGGACGCGAATTTCTACGCCAAATACGCCGATGCGCTCAAACCGGCCCGTCTCGGCGCGCGCGTGCTCGACGCCGGTTGTGGCGTGGGACAGGTTGTGGCCCGCCTGGTGGATGCCGGCTATGAAGCACATGGGGTGGATGTATCCGAACCAAGCATCGCCCGGGCTCAGAAATTCTGTCCTCGCTGCCAGGTGTATGACGGCAGGCGGCTCCCGTATCCTGATGCGCACTTTACTTCCGCAGGGGCCCTGAATGTCCTCGAACATGTCGAACAGGCCGAGGCCTTCCTTCAGGAGATCGTGCGGGTCGTTGAACCTGGTGGGAAGATCGTTCTCTCCAGCCCGAACTTTATGCGGGTCGTAGGGTTTCGCGACTATCACCCGCATATGCGGGGGTTGCGGAGCAAATGGCGAAATTGGCGACGCCTGTGCGAGAAACGGCTTGCGATGTTGGCAACGCCCGAGCGGGTGCGCTTTGATCGCATGACCCCAATCTTCAAAGAGCCATTCGAGCCGGACGATGACGCCACTATCGCCACCAACGGGCTCGAAATTGCATTTTTCCTCGAGCGCAACGGCTGCGAGATCGTGCACGTCGCTTGCACTGACCGTTACGTTTTCCAGCCTCTCGATTTTCTGCTCAACGCCACACCGCTGCGCTACCTGATGTTGAACGGTTTCGTGGTGGCGCGAAAAAAATAGCTCATCCTTTGGCTCTCTCCACCCGCCCCACTACACACGGATTTTGGGTCTTTTTTCGGCACGAAGTGCCGATTTTAGCAGGATGTCGGGCGGTCGGCCCTCTTTGCACGGCGGGTTTTCGAGGAGAAATTTCACTCGAACTTCCAAGTCCGACAGCCTGCTAGCATCAAGGAAAAGTGGCCGGCTGCCAAATTCGAGCCAAACTATCTCACTCTTGAAAACCATCCTCGTTACCGGCTCTTCAGGCCTCATTGGCTCCGAAGCCTGCTTGCACTTCGCCCGCAAAGGGTGCGCGATCCATGGTATCGACAATAATCAGCGGGAGGTTTTTTTTGGGCCCGAGGGCGATACGCGATTGAATCAGCGACGTCTGGTTCAGGAGATTGCGGGCTTCGTCCATCACGAACTCGACATTAGAGACCGCCAGGGTGTCGTTCAGCTGGTCGAGCAGCTACGCCCTTCTGCAATCATCCATTGCGCCGCTCAACCATCGCATGATCGTTCGGCTGCCATTCCTTTCGATGATTTTGACATCAATGCCGCCGGCACGATGAACCTCCTCGAATCCGCACGCCGGTTTTCCCCGGACGCTCCCTTCATTTATCTTTCAACGAACAAGGTCTATGGTGATCGTCCGAACACGGTCCTGTTGGTGGAATCGGAGCTGCGCTGGGATTACGCCGACCCCCGCTTCCAACACGGAATACCCGAGGATTTCCCCATCGATCAATCCACACACTCTCTCTTCGGCGCCTCCAAACTGGCCGCTGACATTTTCGTCCAGGAATACGGCCGTCGATTCGGCATCCCGACATGTTGCCTGCGCTGCGGATGTCTCACCGGTCCGAGCCACGCGGGCGTGGAGTTGCATGGCTTTCTCAGCTATTTGATCCGGTGCAACATCGAGGGCCGCGAATACAAGGTCTATGGCTACAAGGGAAAACAGGTTCGCGACAACATCCATTCGAGGGACGTTGCGCATTTCATGTGGGAATTCTTCACGAAGCCCCGAATGGCGGAGGTCTACAACCTTGGGGGCGGCAAGGAAAATTCGTGTTCGGTCTTGGAGGCATTTGCGCTTGCCAAGGAAATTTCGGGCAGAGACCAATCCTATGTTGTGCTCGAGGAAAACCGCATCGGAGACCACATCTGCTACTATAGTGACCTAAGAAAGGTCAAAGCGCACTACCCCAACTGGAAGATCAGCATCTCTCTACGAAGCATCATTGAAGAGATCGCTGAGGGATGGAAGCGGCGCCTCGCTTCTCAGGCACTCGCAATTTGATGCGCCAGACTGCAGCCCTCTCTTTGAATATTCCGTCTAGTGACGGCTTTTCCCTTGCATGACGAGCGCCGCTCTCTTCGCGGAATCAAAGCGCCCCTGCTTTGGTGGCCGCTTGGTTCACTCCTTTTGGTTTGGGAGCTCTTATATCTGCCGCATCTCCGCGATTCGCCCGCCTGGTATGGCGATGAGACTGGCACGCTGCTGATCGGCCGAGAACTAGTTCGGGGTCAAAGCGCAGTAGGTTCCATTTGGCTGACCTTCTGGCATCCCTATTTTCCGTATCAACCCGGATACGCATGGCTCGCCGGCTTCTTCGCCTTCATCACAAGCGGTGACATCCTCGGAGCGCGATTCCTGAACGCGCTGATCGCCCTTGCGATCGCGACGCTCATTTGCTTTTGGGGTCGACAGCGCTTTGGGGTGATTCCCGCGTGGTTTGGCGCCTTAGTATTTTTGTCCTACAGCCAGAGCGTCATTCACTTTCGTTGGGTTTATCCGCACAACGCCGTGGCTCTCGGGTTCGCGCTGACCCTGCTTTGCCTGCTTCGCCCGAGCCGCCCTGCGAACAACTGGCGAGCGGGCCTCGGCCTAGCCATCGCGGCCCTAGCGCACCCACTCTTCAGTCACGGTGCAATCGCCGCATTCCTGTGCCGCATAAAAAAGCCGCGTGCTTGGCTTCCTCTGGCAATACCCCCTGCGCTGGCGATTGCAGCGATCTTCAATTACGTGATCTGGACATACTGGCCAAAGCAATGGCTGATCGAAGATCTTTACCAGCTCTCGAGATACTACGGCGCCTCCGACGGCGCTGGCACAAACTCCGTTGCAAATTTCATCCGCTTTTACTCCCATGACTTCTTTCATCTGGGAACAGTGGCTTGCTCGCTGCTTTGCTGCCGTCGAAAATTCTACCCGATCGCGATCTGCGCCTTTGTGATTTCCGGCTTGCTACTGCGAAACCGGCAGAATCTCACCATGTTCTACTATCAAGCTATTGTGCTCGTTCCGATCTTCGCCATGGCATGGGCTGGCGGTTTCTCGGTACTTTCCCGCATGTTGCGACGTCGGCTTCGCAAGAGACGCTTGGATTTAGCGTTTCTCGGAGTTGCCTTCTTGCTACCCATTACTCTGACGGCCATTCAACTGCCGACGGTGGTCCAGGGCAGATTGATTCCACGCAACCAAAGATGGGTCACGCAAAGCATCCCTGAAGTGGAGCACGCGGCCTCGTGGTTGAATGACCGCACTTCGCCGAACGATCTGGTCATTGCCAATGTCAACATTGCTTGGTTGCTCAAGGCAAGAACCGCCGATTTTCTTCAAGCGACTCTCTGGCAGGGATACCCAACCGAATACTTTGCAAATGGCATTAGCCGGGAGCGTTTCCGTTACCCCGCGGATTTGGAAACTGCAAAATATGTCGTCGTTGGTGATATCGATCAAGTGTGGATGCTTGGCCGACCCAATGTGACAAAGCTCGTGGAAAAAATCAGCGGTGAACAGTGGCCTGTTGTCTGGTCGGGTAAGTACTACCTGATCCTTCAAAACCCGAAATTTTTGCACTGACTTCGGACCTTCGTGCAAGATCGAAGCGATGATGGGCGAGGACGGCGATTCCCTGCGACCAATCGTGAGGATAATCGCTCGTTATTCGTCTGCCGCGCGCGCGGTCGCGGTTGCGCTTTACCCGGAGGAGGATATGAGTAGGCTTCGCGACAATGAAGGTGTCTTCACAACGCAGCTGGACAAATACGAGGCCGCCTCCGTGGATAAGCATTATACACCGCTCGCTGACGCGCGCAGGGATTCGGCCGCTCGGTCGGTCGAGTTTTCAGAATTATTAAGCCGCGTGCCTGCCTCCTCCACAGCGAGTTCAATGGTCTCCTTCAATGCGTCGCATTCGGGAAGGCGCCCAAAGGCACGTCCGATTTTCTTCTGTTGTCATGAGCCGGTCTGGCCCCTGAGCGGAGGCGGCACAAGCGGCAATCTTGCCATCCTACACGAATTGAAGGCGGCCGGCCTGGAACCGGTCGCCGTAATGCCCTACAATGCCTCTTTCCGGGACGCCCGGCGCGCCATCGGGGTGCGTTTGGATCCGTTCCGCCCGTTTCAGATGCATAGAGGCGCGCCGCTCCGAACGCTTCGATACGCGCTTTTCAGCTTTCTGTATCTTTTCGCCTTGCTACGAAGCATCCGGCGTATGAAGCCCGGACTGCTCATCTGCCGCAACTCCGTCCTCGCCCTGCCCGTTTATATTGCAGCAAAGCTCACTCGTGTTCCCACCGTGATCGCTCTAGCTGATTTTCTGAGCTTTTATTTTTGGAGTAAGCCGACACGCCCGCCGCTCTGGCATCGTCTGTTACAATCGTTCGAGTGCCGCCTCGCGGCGCTCCACGATAGGATCTTTGTGGTGACCCCCGCCATGGCAGAGGAGATCACCAGGCACGTAGGAGAAGAGGCCCGGTCGAAAATCTGTGTGATTCGGGAAGGGATCCACGAACGCTTTCTTTCGCTGAGGGATGCAGATTTCTCAGCGGCCAGGGAAATCCGGAGGTCGATTTGCGGTGAGGCGCCTCTGGCACTCTTTTACGGAACGCTGGAGCTTCATCATGGCATGCGCGAAATTATTCGAATTTTCTCGTTATTGCTTGAAAGAACTTCGGACTTTCACGCTTTGATTATTGGAGGTGGCCCATGTCGACCCAGCCTTCTTCGCAGTCCTCTTGCGGGTCAACAGCGCGTGCATCTGCTTGATTTCATGAGCGTGGAGCCGCTTATTCGTCACGCATTGGCGGCCGATGTCGGCGTGATTCCGTATCCGGCGGTTCGCTCCACCAACATGACCTATACTTTCAAGTTTCTCGAATACCGCTGCTTGGGCCTGCCGATTGTCGCCTTTCCGCTCGAAACGCTCCGCCTAGAATTTGAAGGGCGCCCCGGCATTCATCTGGCCGTGGATGACGAAGACTTTGCAAACGCCGTGATCCAGTTTGGCCGTGCGCGGAAGAAATATCTGCCAGAAGAGGACTTTAGCCGACGCTTCTCGTGGCAGCAGGTCGCCGCGCCCATTGTCCAGGAGGCGCGAGATCGCGTTGAGCGAGCGGGTGGCTCGCGCGGTGGAAGTCGTCAACCGCGTCGTGGCCGACGTTGAAGATGCCGTCGTGCGCTCGCTCACTGCCGACAAAGGCAACTTTGCCATCGAGGATAGTGCCCATGTAAAGCTCTTCATGTCGCGCCCCGCCCTGGCTCTCTTCGCCATTACTTGTCTTTTCGTTGGTGTCCTCGGTTTTTTCTGGCTGCAACAGCCTCCTTCGAACCAGGAGCTTCTCGCCAACTACGCAAAAGCTGCCGACTACACCAATGCCGCGGCGTCGGTTCACGGCTTGCCATGGTGGGCACCCAACTATCTTCAAGGTTGTTCGCTGGCGTTTGCTTCCCTCGGAGCTCTTACGAACCTCGCTCTCGTCACGGGCGCGCTCGTGGCCGGCCCATACTCCGGAGTTAAACTTGCCGCACTCGCATTTCTCTTTCTTTGTCCGCTAACGATGTTCGCCTTCATCCGGCGTTTGTGTCCGGGTTCCAATTGGACGGCATTTTCCTGCGGGGCTGCTTACCTTTTCGCCCCGGCAATCCTTCTCCGGCTTGGGCATGTCGAGCACGTCGCCAATGTCCTAGCCTTTGCCATGATCCCCGTTGCATTCCGGAGCATCCTGGTTTTCCTCGAACGAAGGAACGCTTGGAGTGCGATTCTCTGCGCGACGGCAAATTCCTTGCTCGTCCTGGCCTATGCAAAAATCGCCGTTCTCATCTTGCCGCTGCTTGCTGCATTCGCCTTATGGGTTTGGATAGCCCGTGCGCATTTCACCCCACCGTCGGGACGAAATGTTTTTCTCTGCCTTGCCATTTTTCTAATACTGGGCGGATCTCCAAACCTTCCATCTCTTCGAGAGACCCGCTTCATCGCCAAGTTTGACTTCGGTCCGTTCGCCGGATGGCAGAAAAGTTACTCTGCCGAGTCGGTGCTCTCTTGGATGGACCGCGAAAGCCGCTTGACCGGAGCGCGAGTCTCGGCACAAAGCGAAGTTCGGACGAATGCTTCCTACCTTGGAATCGCCGGCCTTGCATGCGCAAGCGGATTGTTTTTTTTTCGCAGACGGGCGGCATGGCAGACTTCGGAGGCGGCGGTGTTCCGGCTTTTCATGGCGCTGACATTTCTTGCGCATTGGCTCGGTCTCGGCGTCAACACGGCTTTGTCCGGTCAGTTCGCTTTTCTTTCCCATGCGGGTTCCGCCTGGGATCCGGCGATAGCGATTTCCTGGGGACTGCTCGTGCTGCAGGGAGTGGCAATCTGGGTCATCATCCCCGAGTCTCTCCCGGCCCGCCCTTGGCTGGTCGCCCTCGCAATTTTGGTATATTTTTGCGTTCCGGGTTTCCGATTGATCGAACAGCTGCCGCTCTACGGTGACATCCGTGCGCCGCATGATTTTTTTGCAATGGGCGGCGTATTTTGCTTTTCCGTCGCGGCAGGCCTTGCAGCGGACATTCTCATCCGCGAAATGCCGCGGCGCGGCGCTCGGCTTGCGACAGCAGCGGCTCTACTCGGGTTGGCTTCCACGGACTCTGCGAGCGCAGTGACCTCCTTTTTTAAAGGCCCGATGGACAGGCAAACGTTCGACGACTTTCTAGCCGTCCAGAAGTTTCTCAAGACGGACAGCCTCCCAGGGCGAATCGCTCCCTATTCAGGCCGCTATTTTTATCTGCTTACCCCGCTTCTTTCAGGACGAGGACTCGTGACAGAAGCATTCGGTGGCCAATTCATGCTGCGCGGCGTTGCCAAATTGCAGCAGGCGTCCTTCTTATCGAGGGAAGACTTCGCGACCTTTCTGGATGTCGCCGGCGTCTCGCGTCTGCTCATCGACAAGAAAGATCCGGACACGCCAGGCGACCTCCAAGATACGCTCAGATCGCTGATGTCGCCCGTTTTTGAAAACGACCATTTCGTCGTTCTGGAGAACCCGGACAACTTTTATCCCGCCGCCTTCGCAAAGAATTTTGTCGCCATCGACGAGCAGGGGACGGAGGTCGCCAGCAGCTCCCTCAGGGCGGCAGGACAGGGACTTCTCGCAGTAAGCCAACGAACAACCTTTGGCGACGACGAAGGTCTGGTGAGATTGAATGACAATCTCGCTTCCGTGCACCGCATGCGGAAGGTCCCTGCGGATGCCGTCGAGCGCAGGAGTGTCCAGGAGATTCTCGCCGATCCGCCTGCGGAAACAGGCTGGCTAGTCATCCCCGAGGCCCTTCATCCGGATTGGAAGGCGACGCAAGCAAGGCGCGTTCTTCAAATCGCAGGGGCCTACGGCGCTTTCGTTGCAATCCGGCTCGATGGCACGGCGGGCGCGATCCTCTTGTCCTTCCATCCACCATGGTGGTATTCCGCCTGTGTATGGACAAGCCTTACGGGCTGGCTTGCCGTGATTGCCCTCCTGAGTGCCAAGAAGCTCTCGCTTCTGCCGGAGGGCTGGCAGACGTTCTTGCTGCACGCCGCCCCGTCTCCCGAGAACTTCGCACCCGATCCGAGTGACTTACGCAAATCTCCTTCAGGGAAGGTCCTCGTGATCATTCCCACTTATAACGAAGCCTCTGGCATTGGGAGTATTCTGGACAAAACGCTCATCGCGAATCCCTCATTGGAAATCGTAGTCGTTGACGACAACTCGCCGGACCAAACAGCAGAGGCCGTTCAATCTCACCCCGCATTCAAGCGCCGCGTGCATCTTGTAAAGCGTAAGGGCAAGCTCGGGCTTGGTAGCGCATACAAGGAGGGCTTTCGCTGGGCCATGGCGCGAGGGTTCGATACCTGCATCCAGATCGATGCTGATCTCTCCCACGATCCTGCCGACATTCCGCGGCTGATTGAGGCGCTTGAGAACGGGGCTGACGTGGCAATTGGCTCGCGCTACTCGGGAGGAGTGCGGGTCATGAATTGGCCGCAGGATAGGCTTTTTCTCAGTCTCGGCGCGTCGAGATTGGTCCGTGTCTTAACTGGTCTGCCTCTCACGGACGTCACGAGCGGCTTCAAGGCGATACGCTGCGCTGCATTGCATGGCCTGGACTGGAACCGCTTCATCACCGAAGGCTACGGTTTTCAGGTGGAACTTCACTTCTTTCTTTGGAAATCGGGCGCCAGACTGGTTGAGGTGCCGATCGTTTTCACGGAGCGCCGGGCAGGGCAGACAAAGATGACCCTCGGAATTGCTGTTGAAGCTGTCTGGCGTGTCCTCCAACTTGCGATCTTCAAGAAATGAGATTGAATGAATCCAAGTCGGTGTTCGTCAGGCCCTTTTCCGGAGATTGGCCTTCGCGCCATTTTCAGGCATGCCGATTTTGTTGATGACCCGAACGATCACTGAATATCTTGGTTCCCACAGCAGGCGCGTCCGCCCTCACACCTGGCAAAAATGGGATTGGACGACAGGGTTGGTCTCCGCGCTCGTTGGCTTTGCGGTTTACGCATGGTCTGCCGCGCCGAATGTCACATTGCTGGATTCAGGGGAATTCCTTGTTGCCGCGCAGCATTTTGGAGTGCCGCATCCCACCGGATATCCCTTGTGGACCTTGCTAAACTGGCTCTTTCTTTTCCTTCCCCTCGGCAACTCCGCATGGGAGGTTGCGATCTTCAGCGGCCTGTGTGCCGCGGCGGCGGTCGGTCTCTGCGCCGCATTGCTCTCCAATATCCAGAGATGGTGTTACGGGGAGCGGCTAGCGGGCATGGCGAGGTTCTTGCCGCAGATTGTTGCCGTCGCCTTTTCGCTGATGCTGGCATTCAGCCAATCAATGTGGTCGCAGGCCGTCATCGCGGAAGTTTACGCACTGCATGCTCTTCTGATCGCGGGGTTTCTCATTCTGTGCTATTCATGGGTGCATCGTCCCGCGAGTGATGGACTGATGCTCGGAGCTTTTTTTGCTCTCGCGCTCTCGTTCAGCAATCACCAGTTGACCATGGCACTCGCGCCTCTCCCGTATCTCCTTATTCTTTTGCTTCGGCGCCGGATGTTTCTTGACTGGTTTTTTGCTGGCATGTTGACCCTTCTCCTCGGCTATCTGGGGTTTGCCATCTTGTCGAAGGACTTCGCTGTTCTCAAGATTGCCATCAGGTTTTTCTATTGCGTTGCTCTCGCATTCGGCCTTTTTGTTTGGCTGCGAAAATTCCGCGTTCGCTGGAGGTTGATCGCCTATCTTCCCATAGCTGTCGCGGCGGGACTTCTCCCCTACGCTTACATGCCCTTTGCCTCTGCTACAAATCCTCCGATGAATTGGGCTTATACGCGGGATGCCGAGGGATTTTTCTTTGCGATCAACCGCTCTCAATATCCAGGGAGCCTTTCCGACGTCACCGTGAAGTCGCTCGGCCGTCTCATGGGAACTTCGCAATCCAAAGCCGTGATAGAAGAAAGCCGGGCGACGATCGGACCAAGCGGGCTTCGGGGGACCCAGCTTTGGATCGGCTTCTTCTGGCGGCAGCTCGTCAAGGCCTTCTCGATTGTGGGATTGATCGGATATTTTGCCTCGTTCCTTTTTCTGTTCAGATTCCCGCTCCCCAAGAGAGTCTGGATCTATTTTTTGCACCTCGCGTTTGTGCTTGCGGCCTTTCTCCAGCCGCTGACGGCGAATTCAAAGATCGACAACGCCGACTGGTGGACGCAGATGCCGTTTCATACCTACACCAACCTCATTTTCGCCACGCTCTCGGGACTCGGCGCCGGCCTCCTGATTTATAGATTGATGGAGAGGCGCGCCTACGCGTTCTGGCTGGCCCCGGCGTTGCTCGTCCTGCCCATCTTCACCTTCAGTGGAAGCGAGGCCTCCTGCAGTCAGAGGAATCATTGGTTCGGATGGATGTTTGGACATGACATACTGAAGGATTTGCCACCTGGAAGCGTCATGATCGGAGGCACCGATCCCGGACGCTTCGTGCCGACTTACATGATCTTCGGCGAGAGCCCGCAACCATTCAAAAACAAGCGCGATCCGTCCTTCGACCGACGCGATCTTTACATCATCACGCAGAATGCACTGGGTGAAAGGAACTACATGAAATACCTGCGGGATCATTACACCGCAGCGCGCCAGAAGCCCTCGAATGCTTTTGAGCGATGGCTTGGCCGCGAGAACACATACCCTTCGAAACCTCTAATCTTGCCGACCGAATTCGATACGGTGCAGGAATTGGTCAATATGGCCAAAATCAAGGAGCAAGAGAGCGGAAGTTCAGCAGACAGAGAAGGCGTCGAATTCTTTAGCGTGATTCTAAGGTGGCTCTGGGAAAAGAATCGTGATGAACATGAGTTCTTCATTGAAGAGAGCTTCCCAATTCGCTGGACGTACGACTACGCCATACCCCACGGGCTGATCTACAAGCTCAACAAGACTAAACTTGAAGCTCTCCCAATGGACGTCGTCGAAAAAGACTCCGCTTATTGGAAGCATTATTCAACGCGCCTGCTCGGCGACCCTAATTTCAAGAAGGACTTCGATGCCCAGCGTTCATTCTCGAAATTGCGCCAAACCACCGCAAACATCTACAGACATCGCGGAATGTCTACGGAGGCAGAGCGCGCCTATCGAGAGGCGCTCGCTCTATGGCCTGGCAATGCGGAAGCGATCGCTGCCCTCATGTCTTATCTTTGGGATCGAGGAGAATTTGATGGGGCCATCGAAATTTGCGACAGGGCTCTTGACGATGATCCAAATAGCGTCGATCTCTGGCGCCTCCGGTCTTTCGCTGAAAAGCGTAAGGAGACTGAGGGGGAAATCCGTGGGCTGCTCGGCAAGCTGGCTTATCAATCCAAAAGCCGGGAAACCGTTCGCCGGCTGATCGAGTTGTATTCAAGCGTCGGCGAGACGAACAAAGCCGGGCCTTTGATTGATCAGGCGCTAAACAATTTTCCGGACGATGCCGACATGCTGAGGTTCATCATCAAGTACTACGAGCAACACGATGAACTTCCGAAGACCCTTGACGCCGCCAGGCGCCTCACCCTGGTCGAAACTTCCAATGTTCAGAATTATCTCCTGCTGGCACGTGCTTGCTTTGTGCAGAACAGGAAGAGGGAATTCTATGAGGCGGCAAATCAGGCGATCAAGCTCGGCGGTCCCTCTCTTCGCAAAGCTTTCGTTGCCGATCCGACATTCTCGTCATGGAAAAACGATCCGGAGTTCAAGAAGCTCACGGAAACGCAGTCATTGGTTCCGAACTGATCAGCTCGCTAAACCCTCAACTGGCGGACAGGTACAAAAGACATTCCTGTCACCATAGACATTGTCGATGCGCGCCACGGCGGGCCAAAACTTATGCTCCTTCAACCACGGCGCAGGATACGCCGCCAACTCCCGACCGTAGGCATGCGCCCAGGAATCGGACGTCACCCCCGCGGCGGTGTGGGGCGCATTCTTCAGGGTATTGTCCGTGCGCGAAAGCTCACCTCGTTCAATGGTGCACAATTCGCCGTGGATGGCGATCATTGCCTCGCAGAAACGATCGAGTTCTCCTTTCGATTCGCTCTCAGTTGGCTCAATCATAAGTGTCCCAGGAACCGGCCAACTCATTGTTGGCGCATGGAATCCGTAGTCCATGAGCCGTTTGGCGATATCCTCCACCTCGATGCCCGCACGCTGCTTCCACTCGCGGATGTCGAGAATGCATTCGTGTGCGACTCGTCCGTTGCGACCCTTGTAAAGAACTGGAAAATAAGAGGAAAGACGTGCGGCAATATAGTTCGCGTTCAAGATCGCCACTTTCGTTGCTTCCAAGAGTCCATCCGCTCCCATCATCGCAATGAACATCCACGAGATCACCAGAATGCTCGCACTGCCCCAGGGAGCCTCAGATATTTCCCCGATAGATTGGGGTTTGCCTATGTTAACGACGGAATGACCGGGCAGGAATGGCGCGAGAGATTGGACGACACAAATCGGGCCGACGCCGGGCCCTCCTCCACCGTGCGGAATGCAAAAGGTTTTGTGGAGATTAAGATGGCAAACGTCGGCTCCGACGTCCGCAGGCCGGCAAAGACCGACCTGCGCGTTCATGTTGGCGCCGTCCATGTAAACCATACCCCCTGCAGCGTGAACCTTTGCGCAAATCTCCTCGATGAATTCCTCGAAGACTCCGTGCGTGGACGGATAGGTCACCATCAAAGCGGCGAGAGTTTCCCGATGTGTCTCGATTTTTCTGTCCAGATCACCACGATCGATGTTTCCTGAGGAATCGCACGCGACGGGAACAACCTGCATCCCGGCCATCATGGCGCTCGCCGGATTCGTGCCGTGCGCGGATGTCGGAATCAGACAAACCTCCCGCCCCCCTTGCCCTCGCGAAAGATGATACGCGCGGATGACCAGGAGGCCCGCATATTCGCCTTGGGAGCCCGCGTTAGGTTGCAAGGAAACGGCCGCGAAGCCCGTGATCGCGGCGAACCATCGCTCGAGCTGCGCAAAGAGCTCCTGGTATCCCCTCGCCTGATGAACGGGCGCGAAGGGGTGAATGCCGGCAACCTTCTCCCAAGTCACCGGCAACATCTCCGCCGCTGCGTTGAGCTTCATCGTGCAGGAACCGAGCGGGATCATGGAAGTGGTCAACGACAAATCGCGGGACTCGAGACGCTTGATGTAACGCAAGAGCTCGGTCTCAGTGTGAAAACGGTTGAAAATGGGATGGCGAAGGAACTCAGATTCTCGCCTTAGACCGCTCCCGATTACTTCGATCGGCTCGAGTGCAAGCGCCGCAGGTTCAAGATCGAAAACCGGCAGAAGCGACGCGATGTCCTGCGTCGTTTCATCAAGAGTAAGGCTGATCGCGTGGTCATCCAGTTTGCGAAGGTTTACGCCATGCGCGTTTGCGCGTTCGAGCAAGTGATCCGCGCGGTCTCCCGCCAGCCACACACGGATGGTGTCGAAAAACGGTCCAGGATGCACCGCCCAATCCCGTTCCTTGAGCGCGCCAGCAAGCCGGCAAGTCATCCGATGGATTCCCTCCGCAATGGACTTCAGCCCTTGAGGACCGTGATAGACAGCGTACATCGACGCCATTACGGCGAGGAGCACCTGAGCCGTGCAGATATTGCTTGTCGCCTTTTCGCGGCGGATATGTTGCTCACGGGTTTGCAGGGTCAGGCGCAAGGCAGAACGTCCCTCCGCGTCGTGCGAAACGCCGACTAGCCGTCCCGGCATCCTGCGCTTGTGCTCATCGCGCGTTGCGAGGAAGGCCGCATGTGGGCCGCCGTAGCCGAGGGACACGCCGAATCGCTGGGATGAGCCCACGACAATGTCGCTTCCGTACTCACCCGGAGGCTTGATCAAGGTCAGCGCGAGGAGATCGACAGCCACAATGGCCAGGGCGCCTTCCGCATGCACACGTTGAATGATCGGGCCGAGACCGTGTATGACGCCGTCCGTCGCGGGGTACTGTATCAAGGCGCCGAAAACGGACTCCGACGTGAAATCCCAAACTGGTCCGATGATCAGCCGGATTCCAAGTGGCTCGGCTCGCGTGCGGAGCAGTGCGATGGTCTGCGGATGGCAATCGTCGGCGACAAAGAACGCCCCGCCGCCTTTGATCGCGTGCGCCATAGTCATTGCTTCCGCAGCGGCCGTGGATTCATCCAGCAGCGAGGCATTCGAGATTTCCATTCCGGTCAGATCGCAAACCATGGTCTGGAAGTTTAGAAGGGCCTCCATACGTCCCTGCGCAATCTCCGCCTGATACGGAGTGTAAGCGGTGTACCAGCCCGGATTTTCCAGGATGTTCCGGCGAATCACCGCCGGCGTGTGGCAATTGGCGTAGCCCATCCCGATCAAGGACTGGCGCAATTCGTTTCGCTCCATCATCTCACGCAGATCGCGAAGTGCAGCTTCCTCGGAACGCGCCGCGGGCAGATTCAGCGAGGTTCGCAGCCGGATGCTCTCAGGAACCGTCTGATCGATGAGGTCGTCGAGCGACTCCGCGCCCACAATGCGGGCCATCTTTTCGATGTCCTCAGGCGACGGTCCGATATGCCTGCGGGCGAATGGCGCCGCGCTCATTTAGCGATCTGCGCGCGATAGGCCGCAGCATCCTGCAGGCTATCAAGTTCTGAAGGATCGGCGATCTTGATCTTAAAGATCCATCCTGCTCCGTAGGGGTCCGTATTAAGGAGTGAGGGATTATCCGCGAGAGCCGCGTTGGCCTCTACGATTTCGCCGGACACCGGCGCGTAGATATCACTCGCTGCCTTGACCGATTCGACAACCGCGGATGGATCCTTTGCGGAAAACTTAGCGCCAACTTTCGGAGGTTCGGCGAAAACGATGTCCGTTAGTTCCGCCTGCGCATGGTCCGTGATGCCGACGGTGCCGATGTCACCGTTGACACGGATCCATTCGTGCGTTTCGGCGAACTTCAAATCCTCAGGAACATTCATGATTCTGGCTTGTAAAATGGCTTTTTGACGACGGCGGCTCGATAGCGGCGGCCGCGGACTTCAATCTCCAAATCCTGCCCTGCCTTGGCAAGCGGGAATGGAAGATAGGCCAACGCAATGCCACAGCCGAGGCTTGGCGACAGTGCGCCACTGGTGGTTTCTGCCACGCTTCTTCCGTCGGCAAATACCGCGTAGTGCGATCGAATCGGAGGCGATTTTTCCTGAACGCGGATCGCCGAAAGCTTGTTTGGCACGCCATTGGTTTTTTGCTCCATGAGCGCATCGCGGCCCATGAAGTTGTCCTTGCCGAGATCAACAAAGGGGCCAAGCCCCGCCTCGAGCGGCGTGTGATCTGGTGAGAGATCCGAACCATTGAGCGGATAGCACATTTCAAGTCGCAGCGTGTCTCGCGCTCCCAAGCCGCAAGGCTTGGCGCCGGCGGCAAGAAAGAGCTCCCAGAAATGTCCGGCTTCGCTGGCGGGAACGATGGCCTCGAATCCCAGTTCTCCGGTGTAGCCTGTCGTCGCAGCAAAGACGCGCGACCCGCAATTGTCGGATAGCGAGCTTTGCACGGGAGCCGGACTCTTGCCCGCGAGTTCGATGATGTGGTTTTTCCGGTCCTCCCATCCTGAAGAGAACACCTTTGAGAAAACCTCCGGCGACCGGGGACCCTGAACAGCAAGGGCTGCGTAAGCGTCGCTGCAGTTGATGAGCTCAAGAAGTTGCTCGGAAAGCGGCTCGCGGTGTCCGTTCAACCACGCAAAATCTTCATCGATCTTCGCTGCGTTGACAACGAGCAGAAACTCCTGCGCACCGGTCCGGTAGAGGATGAGATCGTCGATCACCCCGCCTCGTTCGTTAAGCATCAGCGAATACTGTGCGTCGCCGATATCGAGGGCGGGCACCCGATTCGTAAGCAGCGAGTCGAGCCGTTGATATGCCTTCGGGCCCCGGACAAAGAACTCGCCCATGTGCGAGATATCGAATACTCCGCAATCCTCCCGCACCGCCCGATGTTCATCGAGGATTCCTGTATATTGCACAGGCATTTCCCAGCCGGCAAAATCCACCATCCTTCCTCCGGCGGCAAGATGACGGTCGTAAAGTGGCGTTCTCACAATTTTGCGGAAACTAGCAGACTCTCACAGAAGTCCATACAGGAATGGGGCGCGCACCGAATTTGGTCGCTCGCCGCACCGATCACCTCTTCCGGAAGGCTAGCGGACTCTTGAAAAGCACGATTTTTCCCGAGGTGTCGGGGGATGAGCTGCATGCTCGCCAATTGTGTTATCCAAAATGAGGCAACAGCAGGCCGCAAAGTCCAGTCAGGAACGCCCTGCGCGCCGGCTCATGGTTTCTTTCTCTGGTCGTCGAAATTCAAATAGGTGTAGGCGGCGAGACTCTTTTCGTAGTCATCGAGCAAACGCATAGCTTCACTTGGTTTGAGCCGGTCGCTCTTGATCGCGGCGTCCACCTGAGCCTTCATCCGGCGGGCAATTTCATTGGTGTCCCACTGGGTCAACGAGAGGACCTGGGCGATGGTGCTGCCAGGCAGAACTTCTTCAACATAGTAACCGCAATCCTCATCCTCATCGAGGTAGATATGCATTTCGTTGACGCGACCAAAGAGGTTATGCATGTCGCCCATGATGTCCTGGTAGGCTCCCACGAGGAAGAAGCCGATATAGTAAGGATCGCCCGGTTCCCAACGGTGCAAGGGAAGCGTCTCCTTCACGTCCTGCAGATCCACAAACTTGCTGACCTTTCCGTCCGAGTCGCACGTGATATCGACGAGGGTGGCGTTGCGATCGGGAAGCTCGTTCAGCCTGTGGATTGGCAGCACGGGAAACAACTGCCCGAGCGCCCAATGGTCGAGGAGGGATTGGAACACCGAAAAATTGCAAAGGAACTGGTCTCCAAGGGCCACCTCCATCTCCTTCACTTCTTCCGGCACATACCGCATTCCCTGAAACATCGCGACAACAGCCCCTGCGATCTGCCAATAGACCGTTTCAATCCGGGCCTTGGCCCGAAGATCGAGCAGGCCGAGATCGAACATCGCCTGCGCACGCTCGCGGATTTCGTGAGCATCATGGAGGTTTTCGAGGCGGTTTTTTCGGCCGAGATTGTCGCAAATTTCGATAATGTCGTGCACAATCTGAGGATCATCCGCTGCCGCCTCCACTTTCTCGCCGTTGCGACTTTTTTCGATCGAGCCGAATGCCTCAACAATCAGAATCGAATGATGCGCGACAATAGCCCGGCCGCTTTCGCTCACGATGGTGGGATGCGGGACGCCCTCGGCATCGCAGACTTCCATGATGCTGTATACGATGTCGCGAGCATATTCATTGAGCGAGTAGTTCGTGGAGCTGTCGAACGTCGTCCGCGAACCGTCATAGTCCACCCCAAGTCCGCCGCCGACGTCGAGATAGCCAAGTTCGTGTCCCATTTTTTGGAGTTTGGAATAGAAGCGCGCGGCCTCCTTCGTTGCGCGCTTGATCGTGCCGATGTCTGGCACCTGAGAGCCGACATGAAAATGAACGAGTTTGAGCGCGTGGGCTAGGCCCGAACGCGTCAGCAGATCGCTGGCCGCGACGAGTTCGGCGGTCGAAAGGCCAAATTTCGCGTTTTCGCCTCCGCTCGTTGCCCATTTTCCGGCGCCCTTGGAAAGCAGGCGCACGCGCAGGCCGATATGCGGCTCCACCTGCATTTGGGAAGAAACCTCGAGAATATGGGTCAACTCCTCAAGCTTCTCGACGACTAGGATGACGGTTTTGCCAAGCTTTCGCCCGAGCAGCGCGTTGCGCACGAAAGCGGTGTCCTTGTAGCCGTTGCAAATGACCAGGCTTTCGGGGTCATTGTGGAGGGCAAGGGCGGCCATCAGTTCCGGCTTGCTTCCTGCCTCGATGCCGAAGTGCCAAGGTTTTCCAGCGTCAAGAATCTCCTCAACGACCTCGCGAAGCTGATTGACTTTAATGGGAAACACACCGCGATAGACATTGCGGTAACCCATGGTTTCGATCGCATCGGCAAAAGCCTTGTTGATCGTCTCCACGCGGTCGCGCAACAAGTCGTGAAAGCGCACAGTGAGAGGAAAGTCCAACTTGCGTTCCTTCGCCTCGGCCACGATCTCCATCAGGTCGATCTTCTGATCGCTCGAGCGGTTGGGGAGAACTACAACATTTCCCTTCTTGTTTACGGTGAAATATCCCCCGCCCCACCGGTCCACGTTATAGAGGGAAATGGCATCTTCTCGTCCGAAGTCAGGCATGATCGCGCGCAAATATCAGTGGGACACCGGAAAATCCAATCCACATTTTTCGCCTGTGGCGAAAAAAAGCTAGTAGTGTTTGCATTGCTCGCGGAGGAAATGAAAATCGAACGATCATCCAAGTCCGGTAAAGGTTCTACCAATGATGCTATTTGAATTGGGATGGCAGCTTCTAGTCATCCTGCTGCTTGTCTGCGCGAACGGTTTTTTTGTGGCGGCGGAGTTTGCGATCGTGAAGATCCGTGGGAGCCAGCTCAAGCCATTGCTGAAGACGGCGGATTGGCGCGTGCCGATGGCTCTGCGCGCGGTCAACAACCTCGATGCCTGCCTTTCGGCTACTCAGCTTGGAATCACTCTCGCCAGCCTTGGTCTCGGCTGGCTTGGAGAACCCTTTCTTGCTCATTGGCTGGTGCCGGTGTTTGAATTCCTCGGTGTTTCAAGTGAAGCAACGCAGCACTCGCTATCCTTCGCTGCCGCATTCACTTGCATCACCTTCCTGCACATTGTTCTGGGTGAACTTGCCCCGAAATCACTGGCCATCCAGCGTCCGCGCGGAGTCTCCCTTTGGGTCGCGGCGCCGCTCCTGGTCTTCTACTACATCTTCTTCCCTTTCATCTACGTTCTGAACGGCACGGCGAACATGTTCCTGCGCTGGGCAGGACTGGAGCCGGCGTCCGAGAGCGAGCACGCTTTCTCCGTCGACGAGCTCGAGTACGTACTCAGCCATTCTCGGCACATCCACCCCGGGGATGCGCTCATCAACAAGATCATGGTCCGCTCCCTGCGTCTGCGCGATGTCACAGCCCAGCAGGTCATGCTTCCGCGCACCAAGGTCGTGGCACTCTGGGCGGACAAGAGTGTCGACGAGAATCTCAAGATCGCCCAGAAGAGTGGTCACAGCCGGTTTCCCGTCTGCCAGGAGTCCCTCGATAACGTGCTTGGCATGGTCCTCATCAAGGAATGGCTCTGGCAAATTCAAGCGCTCGGCGAAAAGTCCTCGTTTCAGCCGCTCGTCCGTCCCGTGTTGACTTTCTTTCAACAGACGCCTCTGCCTACGATGATGGAGCTTTTTCGCTCGTCACGCCGGCACCTCGCGGTCGTCATCGATACAAACGAAGCCATGCTTGGCATCGTCACTTTTGAGGATGTGCTTGAGGAAATTGTCGGAGAAATTCGCGACGAGCTGGACATCGAGAGAGGTCCCATTTTTGAGCAAACTGAGAATTCAATCGTCGTTGACGCATCGCTGCCCATTCGCGAACTCCGTGCGGAAACCGGATGGAATTTCGAGTTTCAACCGCGCGAAACCGTCGGAGCCTGGGTCTCCCGCCAAGCCGGACATCCACTGCAGCGTGACGAATGCATCCGATTGGGCGAGTATGAAGTTACGGCGCTGCAAACGCATGCTTCCGGCTTGCGAAGAGTCCGCATCACGCGCCTGTCGACAGAGGAACTCAAGGCAATGGAAGAGGAAGGACAAGCCGCGTAGAGCAAATGCCGAAATAGAGTGTCCCTCGACGCGTATGGCTTTACCTCGCTCTTCGGCTCCTCCCTTTGCAGGTTGGCTCCTTGTTCAAGGCTTCTTCGGCATGACCCCTTGGCTCGTCCCTTTAACGGGGACTCACTTTCGTTCAATAAGCCACAGGGCCTATTGAGCTTTGCACTCGACCACACGCAGCTGAATCGGATCACCCGCCACGTCGCCCAAATCGTGCTCGAAAATCTCGCGGGTGACAGTGCGCTTAATGTCGGCAAGGGAGCGATGCTTGCGGCGGAGCACCTCCCGAAGCGAAGCCACGTGAGCCTGGTTGCGGCCCGCCTCAAGCCTCAAGCTTTCCGCAAGAAGCCGGCGCAGCCGGTAAAAGGGCAAATATTGCTCAGACTCCAGCCGCTCCCGGCAAGACAGAAACAGATCCAATGTTTCGTTCCAGTCATCCCCACCGAGCAAATGCTCCCGCAAATCCAAAAGCATGTTCCACGTATCGGCAGGCGTGCAACGAAACAGATCCTCAACAATTCGCGCAGCGTCGTTCCGCCAGGATTTTCGAGCGGACGGATACTCCCCTGCTTTGAGTGGACAAGTGGTCATCGCGCTCACGATACAGATCTGAGACTGATTCGCAAGAGCGGTTTGGCCTTGCGGCGGACTGAGTCAGACAGCTGCCGGTCGACGGGGCCTGCTCTGCGAGGCGGGATTCCCGACGAGAATTCGACACGCCAAGTCCGACAGCCTGCTAGAGATTTTTCAGGAAGCTTTTCAGCATCCAGAGGGTCTTTTGATGGACCTGAATCCGGCCAATGATAAGGTCCTGAGTTTCCAGGTCATCTGCGGAACCAGCGGCCTCTCGCAGCGCGTGCGCATTACCAACTAGAATTTCATTGGACTCAACGAGATGTGCCACAAAATCCTTGGCAGGCGTCGTTTCTACCGCCAATTCTTCGATACGCGAACCCTTCGCGAGAGTCTTTAGTCCGCCAATTGCAAGGACGTCCAAGGCGCGCAGTCGCTCGGCGATTTCATCGATCGCGCCGAAAAGCTCCTCGTACTGCTTCTGGAAGGCGGTGTGAAGCTGAAAGAAATTTGGACCCTCGACATTCCAATGGGCCAGATGGGTTTGGGCCATCAGGGCATAGGAATCGGCCAGAACGGTCTGGAGGCCTTCGATCACTGCGTTGGATTTCTGCTTGGTCGCTGTGTTTGTGCTCATGGTGGTTTAGGTCGTGATTTGACGCTACGGCCGTTACCTGGCTTGCGCAACCCGGCATTGTTCTGTTCCTTGCCGCATGGCAAAAACCCTCTGCGACTGGTCGAAAGCGACATTCAAAAGCACGAGGACAAGCTGCTCGAACTCGTCCGCGAGCCGCGCTTCTTTTGCCGCAGCAGGTGCGCCCGCGTGGCAAACACTGGCAAGGTCCTCTGCAAACCCCGCAGGTGCCAGGCACTTCGCCGAAGCCAACAGCTGCGTGACAAGCGTGCGCGCAAAGGAATCGAAGATAGAAGCGCCCAAAAACTGGGGAGTGACGGGAAGAAGAATGCCAGGTATTTAGACTAGTTCGCCACCTTCTACCGAGCCATGCCTTATCTTTTTCTCAAAGACACCCATAGTCTACTTCGTTGGATCGTCATTCTTGCCTGTCTCTGGGCATTGCTTCGCGTTTGGAGCGGATTCTTTGGGCGCTCTGAATGGACGAGAAAAGACCAGATGGCGGGATTGATCTTCACGTCTCTCCTCAACCTGCAGTTTGTTCTTGGCCTCATCCTCTATGGCATCAGCCCGATCACACGATCTGCGATGATGAACTTTGCTGCAGCCATGAAGGACAGCATGCTCCGATTCTACGCAGTCGAGCACCTAGCCGGCATGCTGATTGCGGTGGTCATTGCGCAAGTTGGTTACTCGACGTCCAAGCGTGCGGGACCGGACCGCGGGAAATTTTTCAGGGCCGCGATCGCCTACTCGATCGCGGCTCTGCTAATTCTTGCGAGCATTCCCTGGCCCTTCATGAAATATGGCCGTCCGCTTTTCCCATCTTTCGGTGGTTGATCGGCTTGAAGATCGACGGGTTTGCATTTACCTTTGATTCGTCAGGAGGGAACTCATAATGAAGACAAAACTATTGCTTCTCTTGGCGCTCTTGTCGCTTGCGATTGCTGATGTGAGCCAAGCTGACGGACGCAGATGGCGCGGCGGCGGGGACTGGGATGGCGGTCGTGGATGGCGCCGCGGCGGGGACTGGGATGGTGGTCGCCGATGGCGCGGGGACTGGGATGGCGGTCGTCGATGGCGCGGCGACTGGGATGGCGGTCGTCGATGGCGCGGCGACTGGGATGGCGGTCGTCGATGGCGCGGCGGTCGTGGATGGTACGGTGGTCGTGGATGGTACGGCGGTGGTTACTGGGGCCCATATTGGCGTGGCGGCTGGGGGCCGGCGTTTGGTGTACGCTTCGTCGTGCCCGTTCCGGTGTTTGGAGGCGTGTATGTTGGACGGCCGGCTCCGTCCTATTTGACCTATGCTCAGCCGATACTCGCCCGTGCTCAGGCACGCCTCGCCAGGCTCGGCTATTACCCCGGGCCGATTGATGGCGACTTCGGACCCATGACCAGCCGAGCAATCCGCAGCTATCAGCTCGACTACGGCCTGCCAGTGACCGGGCGCCTCGATTACCGCACACGAGCGAGCCTTGGGCTCTGAAAAGGACCGCTTCGCCGTCAACGAAGCTTTCTTGGGAGGCGGTTTATTGCTCGCGCAAGTCGAGCGAGCAATATCCGCGAGGGCGAGACAGTCAATAAGATCGCACGTTGTTCCACCCGAGCAGCTTGTGTCTTGTTTTTCCGCTGAACGTCGTTTAAAAGCTACCCACGTATTGGGCTGTGTATGTATCGAAGCGGGCGACGGTTCCTGGGGTCGGGAGGCTGGCGACGGCGTAACAATCGGTGCCGACGACCTCCCCTGATTGGGTGTCCCAAATCATTACGCAATAAATCTTGCTGGGAGCTTTCTTCGGGCCAGCGTATATGGAACCTGGTTTTTGCATTTCCCTGCGAATCTCCGCCCGTTGCGTGGGCGTAGGGTCGGCGGTCCGAACCGCCAGATACCGGGTGCCGGATTCCTTGAAGGTCTTTTTCTCTTGAGGCGCGAATCGGTTGAACGTGGCGGTAGCGCGCTGGTCAGCAAGACGGATTTGCTGCGGCGTTGCCCTATAGGCGCCAAGCGAAAGATTGTTGAAAATACCAGCGGCAAGATTGTTGACCTTCGTCAATAGCTGCTGGCTCGTCAGGCATCCGGAGAGAAGGCCCGCGAGACAGAGCGCGATACCGAGGCGCGGTGAGAGTCTCATAGGAGATAAGGCTATCTAATCGATTGGCCGAAGGCAAGGCCGGTTGTCCGAGAAAGCAGACGATTCTGCTTGATCGTCGAGTGCGCCCGGCTTCTAACTCCTCTCCCTCGGCGTCACCCAGAGGTGTTCCAGACGCCCGTCTCGCAGTACGGTCAGCCGGGCCCTGCGCTCGATCCCCTCTCCGACCAGCAACCGGTGAAGATC
Source organism: Terrimicrobiaceae bacterium (assembly GCA_045403045.1). Lineage (GTDB taxonomy): Bacteria > Verrucomicrobiota > Verrucomicrobiia > Chthoniobacterales > Terrimicrobiaceae > DASTFP01. Next base: position 10,198 of record JAXIPG010000173.1, on the reverse strand, counting down.
GTGCACGCTCGCCACCGTGTCATGGTTGAACCAGATGATCATGTCTCCGGAGCGCACCCCAGCCTCTTCGGCAGGAAAACCCCCTACAACTTCGTGAACGCGCACACCGGTTCGCTGCGTCAGCTTGTGCCGGCGCGCGAGGGGTTCGTAAATCGCGGAATCCTGTCCGGCAATGCCAAGGTGGCCGCGCCGGATGCGCCCGTCCTTGATCAGCCAGCTCGCAACAAACTCTGCCGTTTTGCTCCCAATTGCAAAGCAGATCCCCTGTGCCGCGGCAATAATTGCCGTATTGACTCCAATAACTTCGCCTCGGCTGTTTACGAGCGGACCACCGGAATTGCCCGGGTTAAGTGCCGCATCCGTCTGGATGACGTTATCGATCAATCGCCCCGTCCTTGACGGAAATGTCCGCCCCAAGGCGCTTACGATGCCCGCCGTAACCGTGTTCTCATAGCCCAGCGGGTTGCCAATGGCCACTGCGATCTGGCCGACCCGCAGCCGGCCGGAATCCGCAAACCGGACATTGCGAAGTCCAGGGGCGTCAATCCTCAGCACCGCAAGGTCGCTGTCAGGATCATCGCCCACGAGATCAGCCTTTGATGGGCGGCCGTCCGCGGTCTGCACCAAGATGCGCGTTGCGCCGTGCACAACGTGACTGTTGGTCAACACGAAACCGTCGGGCGAAAGCACAAACCCGGAGCCGCTGCCTGAAGCGACCATATGTCCTTTCTGTCCGGGAAACTCCGCATGCACGTGCACGACTGCGGGGCTCGCCGCCTCCACGGCGCGAACCAAGGCCGCTGAATAGGCGTCAAGCAGCGTGTCGTCCACCTCGGCGGCTACCTGCTGCGCCGAAGCCGAGGCGGCCGCGTCCTCGTTACTGATCCACTTGAACTGCATGAAGGATACTAAGCGTCCATCGCAAAACTGCAACTGATCAACGAGAATCAGAAGCCGCCGCGCTCGCGGGTGATACCTGACTTGAGAAATTGTTCAATTTTCCAATCCAACGCACCGCTTGGATTCAAAGTCCGACGGTCTGCTAGACAGACTTTCCGGTTGCCGTAATAATCTGCCAATGACTTTCCGACATCTTCTTCTGCCAATTGCCATCATGTCGCTGCACGCAGGCATTCCGCAATTAGCCCCCGCACAATCCGTCTCGAATTCCGCGCTTGGCGCGCTAAGCATTCTGCCTCCCCAATATCAAGGCTACGTTGTCAAGCTATCCGCCGACAATGGGAACCCCAACCCACCGCAATGGTATGTTCTCGCCTATAGGGGCAGCCCGGAGGCAGGGCTCTTCAGCATAGCGATTGCCGACGGCGAGATTGTGCAGGAGAAGCCATCTCTCAATCTCGGCGAACTCTTCAAAAGTCCGAGCCCCATCGCCGTAGAAAGGATCGCCATCGATTCCCCGACCGCCTTTGAGATCGCCCACGAGCTCGCAGCAGCCAACGGCAGAGACCTCGATACCGTGAGCTACATCTTGCAACAAACTGGACCGGACTCCGCTCCCGTTTGGCAGATCTGGTGCTATGATCGCGGGGGCCGATACTTCGGATACCTCGAAATCGTCGCCACCAGCGGCGCCGTTATTTCCACGGACGGCTTGCCAAACGCGCCGTAATATGCCGCTCAGCCCCTTGGCCCGACAATCCGACTGTCGTCGCCACGCCGCCGTGCGAACCTATCGCGACGATTTCAAGTTCAGTTGAAGCGCGTCGGCAACGATGGGGTCAAAAAGAACTGCCACGCCTCCTCGATCTCAAGCGCACTGGATCGGTGAGGATCAAGCTCCGGCAGAGCGTCGATGGGGAAAAAGGCGACCTCCATGGTTTCGTGGCTCACGCGCGGCGCGCCGCCGCAGAGATCGCAAAGAAAGAAGATTTTGTAGATCGCATGTGGGTTGGCCGGGTAGCCGGCGCGATCGCGATCCACAATGGCCGTGATCAGGCGGGCTTTCACTTCGTATCCACTTTCCTCGAGGCACTCCTTCTCGACATTCTCCGCGGGAGTTAGGTTTACATCGGCCCATCCGCCGGGCAACGTCCATTTTCCAGAGGACGCCTCTTTGATCAGCAGGACCTCACCGTTCCGAAACACTGCGCCGCGAACATCGACTTTCGGTGTGGCGTAGCCGATCTCTGCCGGCCACTCGAAATCTGCTTGACCCGCATGGCGTAGAACCTCGCTCGCAATCTCACGCAGCCGATGGAATCGCTCTTTGTCAAAGGGATCCGCCGAATATGTGATCCCGGCTTGCGCAATCGATGCCAGCTCACGGGAAATTTCCAACATTGTGCGACTTGCCATTTGCAGACACTAACAGCTCGCCGGACTTACGGCGAAGGCCTCATTTTCTTTTTGCTGTTGTTGTGTTGCGAAAAATAACAACCCGGCGGCGGACACGGCGGAATCGTCGCGGTGGCGGCCACGCCTTTCGGTTGCGTCGTCTCTATTCCTCGATACGCTCTTCAATGAACGCCCGCACCTCCTCAGAGGCTTTGATCTTCGCCGCCAGCGCGTCGTCCTTTGCGCGCCACGCGGCCTCGGCGTCGGCGCGTTTCTTTTTGAGATCTTCGATCAAAATGCAAACCAGAACCCGCCAGCGCGAGGCGAACACTTTGGCTACTGTACGTGCGATTTCCCCACGAAATTTTTTCCTGGCTTCAAGCGATTGTTCGAGGTGAATTCCGCTCGTGACTAGCCGATTGATAAGATTGTCCGGGCTGAATCCCTGAAATTTGGGGTTGTCGTCGTTAGTACTGATTTTGACTTTGACGGGCAGATCCAAATCATTCAATGCCCTCTCAATGACCACCTTCAGTGAGCGCGAAGCTGCTCCACCAATATAGACGTCGGCTTCGTCCTCTCTACGTTGGAAGCCATGAAAGGCGACCCCGTAGCAGAATGTCCGCGAAATGAGTCTCTGGAGCAGTGGGAAGGACGCTGGATGAATGTCGGTGGAGGTGATGTGCCAGCGGTCAAAGGGGCCTTTGGCCTCATCACCGTAACCTTTGCAAAGCCATAACGACGCAGGAAAACCGGCGGCGATCAGTTCCCGGGCGGCCTCTGCTGCCTGTTCATCGGTGTGTTGTTCGATCATCCCGCCATGCGGCGCAATGGCGATGAAGTAAGCTTGCTTCCCATCGTCATCGGCCACTTCAAAGAACCTGACATCATCAGGCTCTGCAGCCTGGGGTGCAGCATCGACTACCCTTGCTTGGACTGTTGCTTCCATTTCAGCAGTGGTGCCGAGCCGCTCCCGGCCACTTTGGCCGGTGCGAACGACATTGGCGCCCCAATGATCGCTCGGGTCGGCGTCCGGGTTCGCCTGCTTCGCCGTATAAACGGCAAAGAAACGAGGATCGTCCCTTCGTTTGATTCGAACCTGTTGGCCGAGAGAGCGGCCGATGGACTCCAGCATAGCCGGGTCAGCCGAGCAGCGTTCCAAATCGTTCTTCAGCTCGTCCTGCTCAGGCAGACGAAGTTTTAATATCTGTGCGGTGTATTCAGTTGGCATAATAGTCCTAGCAGCCTGTCCCGAATACTTCTCATAGATGGCGGGTCTTCCTAAGTTGGTCCGGTCGAAGGCACAGGATCGGCGACGATATCCAGGATCTCGCCGCACGGCCCCTGAAACCACGCGGCGCAAAACGGGGGATGCGGCCGCCGATTTCCGGCCGAATACGAGCGGCCGGCGCGATTTCCCGCTGGATGGTGACGAAAAACAAAGTTGCTCCTCATGACACCACCGGGCCGATTCGTCAATCTGAAATCCTAGTACTCGGTTTTCGGTGGCCCCAGGAAAGCCTCTGCTCCGCGAGCGCGTCTAACACAACTGCAAATCACACATTGACAACACGTTAGCTTAGCAAGGAAGCGAGTAAGACATTTTTTTGGTTTCGACTCTGCTCAAGCCGCGAGACAGGCATAAATACCTGAGGACAAACGCAACTACTCGCCGTCATCCGATCCTGGCCGGCACCGCGCTGGCCAAACTTTATCGAAGCTTGTTCAAGAAGCTGAGATAGCCATTCAACGAACTGCATCTTTCGCCGCGAAGTTCGATAGACGATTCAGCGCGTCCAACGGAGGCAGTTTTTGTTTAAGTTGGAGAACCGGAGCAAATAAGTCCCCTATCTTCTCCACTCTCTTAAGGACCTCGTCGTACTCAAAAGCGAGAACCCCGGAATCCTTTCGTTTCAAGGTTTCCGACACCTCATCCCACGTCACGGGGGTGGAAACAGTGGGGCGACTTTTCGCCCGCAGCGAATACACGTTGATCGTGGTCTTATGGTCGTCGTTCTGGCTCCAATCCACGAGAACTTTGCCGCGCCGCAGGCTCTTCTGCATTTTCGAGACCACAGTTTCAGGGAATTGCCGTTCCAGGAACTGCGCGAGAGCATGAGCAAACGCCTTGGTTCTCTTGTATGCTACCGGTGTGTTGAGAGGCACGTAAACCTGGAGCCCTTTAGAACCGGATGTCTTGGCGAAACTCTCCATGCCGAGAGCATCAAAGATGGCTTTCAGCCGCAAGCCGACCTGGCAACACACGACAATGTCCGCAGGCGGGCCGGGATCCAAATCAAATGCAAGGGTCGTCGGACGCCCAACCGCCGCAGCCCTGTGCAAGAACGTATGCAACTCCAAATCCGCAAGGTTGGCTGCCCACACCAAGGCAGGAAGGTCATTCATCAGGCAATAATTGATTTCTCCGCCTTCCGACTTCGCGACTCTTGTGGTCTTCACCCATTTGGGGCGATGCGAGGGACACTTCTTCTCGTAAAAAAAGAACCCATCAACGCCATCCGGATACCGCTTCAACGTGATCGGCCGGTCTTTCAAATGGGGGAGCAAGACCGGCGAAATGCGGATGTAGTAGTTGATCAAGTCGCCTTTGGTAAAACCGGTCTCAGGATAGAGCACCTTGTCGAGATTCGTGACATTAACGGTCCTTCCTCCCACATCAAGCTGTGATGCTTTAGCCATCGTCTGTATGTGTGAAGGTAATTGTTACGCTCTTATCGTACCGAAGTCCCGCTACAGTTCGGGAAAATCGCGCCTTTCCAAATCGCTGCCGCTCCACTCACGAAGCCGCTCTCCACGAGCGCCGCCTTTTTGGTTCGCACTTTCGGATTGGCTGCCACGTTGACAGCCAACTCCTTCCTGTCGTTGGGCCCGTTGCTCCGCACTGCGGAGCAAATTAAGCAGCTTGCCGGCAGAGGCCACCACACTGCATCAAACCCTTACGGAACTAAAACCGGTCCTCACCCTCGGTCCGACAAGCTGCTAGTCCTTGTCTTTCTTCCCTTTCTTTTCGGACTCGCCGCCGCCTTTCTTGCCTGACTTATGGCCTCCTCCTCCACCCTTCTTGCCACCGGCGCCTTCATGCTGCCTTTTGTTCGGTTTGGAATAGGACGCCGCAGCGCCCCGGGAGGCTCCCTTAGCCCTTTCAATCCGAGCAGCCCGCGACTGCTTGTTCACATTGGAATTCGTCCTCTGAGAATGAAAGGATTCCGATCGCGCTTTCTTAAATTTTCGTCGAGATTGGTCCTCATTCGAAGAACGGTTTGCCTTTACGGACGAAGAGTCCGCGCGCCATTTGCGAGCTTGGTAATTGTCCCCTTGCCGAGTCCTTTCCCTCACCGAGAGAGACTGTCGTTCAACCGTTGCGTTTGATTGATAGCCGCTGTCTTCTCTTCCTCTTCCCGTCCCCTTCCATTTTCCCCGGCTCGACCTTTGTGGATCGACATTGGGGCCTGGCAGATTGCGGGCCAAGTTTGACACACCGGGATCCGAGCGGCGCCAATTGGCGCTTCGGACGCGGGCATTCCCATTGAAAGCCGGCGCGTTGCGCTGGCGTTGCAAGTGCTGGCGCTGGATCCTCGCGCTAGGCTGCCAGGCGCGCGCACTGTCCCTGTTTATATTTACGACATTGATCGTATCGCGCCCATCGCCGCGATTCCGCTTCCAGTCATGCTTCCATCTCGGATTCCAGTCGCCTACGGACACCCTGCGCCGTGGCCAGTCGCAATCGTAATTCAGCCACGATCCAACGGCAAATCCGACTCCAAAAGTCAACGCTGGTCCGAGATGCGGCGCATACGGCTGCACATACACAACTTCCGGATCGTATCGCGGCACATAGATCATCTCGGGCTCCGCTGGCACGATGCGAACGCAGTCCTCTTCCTTCACGATTCTCTGCTGCGGAGTATCGATAAGGTTGCCCGCGGCTATTGCCTGAGCTCGGAGTTGCTGAATGGTATTCATCACGTCGGCCGGTTGGTCAAGAAAGGCCTCCCCGACTTGTGTCGTCCACTCAAGATTTTCATCCATCCATTTTACGACGTCCGGATAACGGACGAGCGACTTGACACTCTCGTCCCACGGTTGGTTCGCGACCTGCGCCGGATCGCCGTTTGCGGAAATATAACGCGCGGCAAGCACCAGATCGGACGGCACCGTCGAGGCGGGCAAGATCAATGCAATGAGAGCATCCGGATAGAGAGCGATGGGAGCCAGCAACTCATTGAGTGCTTCTGGCGGAAGCGTTTGCGGAGCGCTCTGTGCGGTCTCTGGAGGCGGCGGCGCAGGTGGAGCTTGGGCTCGGAGAGAGCCCGGGAGAAAGGAACTCAATAGAATGATCACGGAGAGTTTCCACTTCACTCTTCGTCCTGAAATTGTATCACGTAAATTCATACTGTAACCTAATACTTAAACGCGTGAGCGCTACGGGTATTCACCCTTAATTTGGGATCAGGGGTGACTGATACCGAGGTAAATATCTACGATATACTGTCTTACAAAAACGCCGCGATGAGGAACCACACGATCATCAAAATCCCAATGCTGAATTTTCCGATGATGCCGGCCGTTGTTCCAAGCAGCGTGCCCCACGAAGAACGCCCTGCAGGAAGGAGACCTTTGCCTCCAAGCAATTCTCCGGCAAGAGCGCCAATGAGCGGTCCGACAAAAATTCCGATCAAACCAAAGAACAATCCCACGATAGCTCCAAGAATACCGCCGATCGCGCCCCAGCGTGTCGCACCGAACCACTTCGCGCCCAGGGAGCCGCTCACGATATCCAGCGCCTGTGCAGCGATCATCATTACAGTGAGAGTGACCAAGGTGGGCCAGCCGATCGATTGCAGCGCAAAATGATTGAAGACGGCGCCACACAGGATGAGGACGGTACCAGGCACCAATGGCACGATCGTCCCGATCAGGCCCACAAGCATCAATCCTAGCGTGAGAAACCACCACAGAGCTTCCACGGCCTCTTACTCTGCGATTGTAACCTCGACGTCGAGCACGAATGCCGAGGCTCGTGCCTGCGGTTGCGGTTTGTAGCGACGGAGTCTCAACCAGCTTCGAGCGGAAACGCTTTCTTCACATCCGGATGCGCGCCTGGCCGCTGCCGTATTAGCGCCGGCACCAAAGATACCCACCCCACGCCCCCAAGTGGGCCGCCAAGGACTGCCCGATCGAGAGGAGTGTTCCTCAGAAGGTCCGGCCTCCGGTCAGCCGTTGAACAAACCGGACTCAGAACTGGATGATGCTCACTGACGAGTGTCTCCCGACTTCCGCCTCTCCCTGTGTGTATTGCAGGAAGATGCGGCCACTCTCCGCGCGCTGTCTTCCGGTCAGGTAGTGAATGCTCTGCGCCTGGACAGCCGGCCCGAGATAATCGAGTCCCCAGTTGTGGTAGTTTTTGCTGTCCCTGATCTTGCTCTTTTGACAGAGGGCCAGGTATTTCTGGCCGCACAGGTCAAGGTTCTGCGCTACGTCTCTGAGCCCCATGGGGAGGGTGTTGCGCAGCTGGTCGATAACTGCGGCGCGGGCGAGCTGGGCCGAGGCGAACGGACCAAATGGAGTCGCGGCAACCTGATTGAGGGCGACTTCCAGGGCGCCGAGCGTGAGCTGGTAGGCTAGGATGAAGTCATTGCAGTGCTCGGCCTCGGCCTGCCGATTCATCTCGGCGATCGTGCTCGGCATGACGAAGTATACTCTCGGTTGCGACGCATTCTTCCACCGCGCAAGCCAGTTCGCTGCGTTGCCGATAGCATGCGCCATATCCGGGTCCTTCTTTGCGGCAATGTAGCCCGCCTGGTCGAACGTGTAGTTCGTCTCATAGACGCCCTTCGCCACATAGATGGAGGTATTGTTCCCTTCGTCGGCACGGCGCGTTACTATCAGTTGTGGCACGTGCTGTTCAGCAGAAAGCCGCCCCGGCCGTTGCCCCGGTTGGAGCACACCCACTTTGCCATATAACGCCTGCCGCGACGCGGCGGCAGTCCTCCTTTCAACGAACTGGCAGGCTGGCACGACGAAATTGGTCGGCGGCTTCGTCGAACCCGCTATTTGTCCAATGGTCGTAGTGGGGTCCAAGCCCAGTGCAACGTAAACATCCCTGAGAGCACACGGAGTCGGGAGTTGAACGAGTGGCATGGTCGTTCTCCAATTGTTGGCTGCCACGGAATGGCCGTCAAGAGTCGTTGAACGGCCGGCCTGCAGAAGAGTTACATTGTCACTACTTAAAAGCGGAAACCGCCGGGATATCTGGGGAGCGAGAGATAAGTCCTGTCTCGCACCAGCCTGCGGCGGTTCCAACTGCGCTGGATGCTGTCAATGGATAGCCGCTCGTGGGAATAATTCATGCTGTCTGATTACGATAAAAGCACGGGCCGTTAGTCATCCGCCTCTTGTCGTCTGCGTTCGTCCAACAAACGTCGTGTCGCTTCAGACCTTGAGCGTGTCAGTGGGTAAAACCAGATGATGATTATCGCGATGAGGATCGCTACGAATTGGATGCCGATCAGTATGGCTCGCATCACTTTTAGTTCACTTAGTGCCGGCGGCACGCTTGTGTCGAAGTATCCCGCCATCCTTGGAAGTGTGCCCGCGAGCAGCAACGTCGCTACTTGAGCCGCCTTTCCGAAAAATCCGCCAACGGCTACGTAGGCGCCTTCGCGGCGCAGACCAGTAACCAGTTCATCCTCATCGCAGATATCAGCCATCATCGAGCTGAACATCAGGTTGGCGCATGGTATGCCAAAGGCCAGGATAACCCATTCGATCATGATCAAGTAGGGTTGCGCTGGCACGAGCAAGAAGGGCATTAAACATACGCCTATTAACGCGATCAGTAAGCCAACAAGTGCGCCGTGCCGCTTGCCGCTGTGAGTGGAAAGCCATAAGCCAAAAGGCAAGGCTGCGAGGGTCGAGAAAATCGTCAGCGTCCCACCAATGCCTGTAATATAGGACGCGAACGTTTTACTGCCCTGACAGGTATAGTAGATATGAACGTAACTGCCAATCACACCTTCACATCCCAACCCCAGCACGAGGATGACCGTAACTGACTGCAAGAGGAGAAACGGCCTATTGCGTAATGTAAAGTTCAACGCGGCGCCCAGGTCGATCTTAGGTTGCTTTGCGATCGTCTCAGTGTTTTCCCTGCAAGCCACTACCGTCGCCACCGCTCCTGCAAGCATGACAAGACCAACTATGACGCCAAGCCAGCGCGCGCCTACGGCTTCGTTGCCAAAGACCGGTAACAGACAAAACCAATAAAACCAGGCAGCTCCAAACGTTCCCGCTGTTTGCACGTAGCCGCGCCAGGCCATCACGCGCGTGCGTTCGTCGTAATTGGTAGTGAGTTGGATGCCGAGCGCTCCATATGGAACAGAAAAGACCGAAAAGGCCGCTGCATAAATCGAAAGCATCAACACGAGATAGATGAAACGTCCGATCTGGGTGGCAGTCGGAGGCATCCAAATCAAAGGAAGTAAAATTGCGCCGATCACTGCACCGCACATGATGAAAGGCCGACGTCTTCCCCATCGAGTCCGCGCGTTATCCGAGACTGTCCCAGCTAGCGGATCCAAGATTGCTCCCACGACCCTCGGTAGCGCCAGCGCAATGCCCAATAAAAGGGGATCCATCCTCAACGCTATGCTGTAGATCGGCACCGCAAGGGCGTTGACTATATTTGGAAAGAGGAAGTCCGTAAGACCGCCGGACCCATACGCTGCTTTGCGCCAGACTGGCACCCGCTCACCAGCGGGCGCGGGATGGGACGGATGAAGAGGAAGGGTCGAGATGATCGAAGGCGGCACTTCTGTGCCCTTCTGCTGATTCATGTCGTGGTGCATGATTCCTCTATGAAGGTCAAACGACGGCGAGATGA
>JAXIPG010000031.1:0-9091 GCA_045403045.1 Terrimicrobiaceae bacterium | reverse complement strand
GAATCGACATGGTGCTGCGGTAGCGCGGGCATCTACAACATCACGCAGCCGGAAATGGCGGCAAAGCTGCAGGAGCGAAAGCTTCGTCACGTCGCGGAAACCGGTGCCTCCATCGTTGCCACGGCAAACCCTGGCTGCATCTTGCAGCTCGAAAGCGGAGCCCGCAAGTTTTCGACACGAGTCGCGGTGCGGCATCCGATCAGCCTCTTAGCTGAGGCGTATCGATCGGAAGGCTAGCCGTCATGTTCACGGAGATCTTGGTCGCACTGACTTTTCTTTTGACGGTGACGCTTCACGCGGCGGGTATCTACTTTGGCATTCAGGCGGTATTGATTTCGCGCACGCCTCAGGCGTCGATCGGGTGGGGCCTGGCGCTGGTGATCTGCCCATACATTGCCATCCCGTTGTTCCTCGTCTTCGGCGAATCCCGATTCTCGGGTTACACGCTTGCAGGAGGAGAGGGACATGCTGAACTTGACGCGGGGCTCAGGCAGGCGCAGCGAGCCTTGGCGCCATTCCGGGCTTCTTTTCTCGAAAAGTACTCCGACGCGGAGCGATTGGGAATCAGTCTGCGAGGGCTGCCGCCAACCCAGGGAAACGCGTGCCGGCTTCTGATCGACGGAAAGCAAACTTTCCGGACCATTTTCGAGGCGATTCAGGGTGCGCGGAGCTATGTGATCGTACAGTTTTACATTATCCACGACGACGGATTGGGAAGCGAACTGAGAGAGAGGCTTCTTGCCGCCTCCCGTCGCGGGGTGCGGTGCTGGTTGCTTTACGACACCGTGGGATCCAAAGGACTTACGGACGCCTATCTGAGCGAGCTGCGCAACGCAGGTGTGTCGGTCCAGGCTTTTGTCACAAATCGTCAGTTTGGCCGGAACTTTCAAATCAACTTTCGCAATCATCGGAAGTTGGTAGTCGTCGATGGGAGGATTGCCTTTTTTGGGGGCTTGAATGCCGGCGACGAGTATCTTGGCCTGGGCGCTCTGGGGTCCTGGCGAGACACTCATCTTCAGGTCGAAGGTCCAGCCGTTATAGCACTCCAAGTGTCGTTTTTAGAAGACTGGCACTATGCGTGCAAGGAGGTGCCGGACATTCCTTTCGAGCCGCGCATGGCCGGCGACCAAACCGTCCTCGCGTTTGCCTCAGGCCCCGCAGAAACCTGGAATGTTAGCGCAGCCATTTACAACGAGATAATTCATGACGTTCGCAAGAGACTGTGGATCGCCAGTCCTTATTTCGTGCCGGATCCTGCGCTTCGTACAGCCATCGGGCATGCGGCGCTGCGGGGAGTCGATGTGCGCATCATCCTGCCTCAAAGGCCAGATCACCTGCTGCCGTGGCTGTCCTCTTATACCTATTATCCTCCGATGCGTGAAGCGGGTGTGAAAATATGGCGCTATCAGAGAGGCTTCATGCACCAGAAGGTTCTTCTGGCAGATGACGACCTGGCGATTGTGGGCTCCGTGAATCTTGATTTTCGTTCGTTCATGCTGAATTTCGAACTTTCAGCCGTCGTTCAGGATTTGGCATTTGCCAAGAATGTGGAGAAAATGTTTGAGAAGGATTTCGCGCGAAGCGAAGCGGAGAACCTCCACAAATTCGAAAAAGGACGATTCTTATTCCGGCTCAAATGCCGGCTGGCAGCATTGATGAGTCCTGAGCAGTAGATTCGAATTAATCAGCCAGGCCAGCCGCGTTCCGTATAGACGCTGAGGTGACGAAGGGGTTGGAAAAGCCGCCTGAGGCCTGCCTTAGTGGGCTTGCCCGCGCGTGCGCAACTTGTCGAGCAGCACCGCCAGGATGATCACAGCGCCCTTGATGACCAATTGCCAATAGAAGGACACGTTCATCAACGTCAAGCCATTATTGAGAACAGCAACAATGAGAGCGCCAATCAAGGTTCCAAAGACGGTTCCAACGCCGCCGGAGAAGCTGGTGCCACCGAGAATAACCGAGGCGATCGCGTCCAATTCGTAGCCCTCTCCCAAACGTCCTTGTGCGCTATAGAGCCGGCTGGCCGTCATTACGCCGCCCAGGCCAGCCAAAAAGCCGCTGGTGCCATAAACAAAGATCAAAACGGTCGCGACCGGGATGCCGGTGAGACGAGCGGCCAACGGGTTTCCACCCACTGCGTAAATATGCACTCCCAGGACGGTTCGATGAAGTATGAAAGCGCTGATCAAAATGACGGCCAATGCTATCACAACCAGCCAGGGGATCGGGCCCAAATAGCTATTGCCGATCCAAGCAAACGACAGATCGTTATTGATGAGCGTCGTCCCTCCGGCAAATAAGTATGCGGCTCCTCGAAGGGCCGTAAACGTGCCGAGAGTAACAATAAAGGGAGGCAGCCCGAAATAATGGACAATACACCCTGTCATCACACCCACTATGGTTCCGCTCAAAAGAGCAAACGGTATTGCGGCCCAGCTCAACGATGGGTTGAGTGAAAACAAGAGCGATAGGACAGCGGTCATTCCGAGGATCGAGCCGACGGCGAGATCGATTCCTCCGGTCAGGATTACAAAGGTCATGCCTGCGGCGAGCACGATGTTAATCGAAGCCTGCCGGATCACATTGATCAAGTTATTGGTGGTGAGAAAGCTCTCGGTGAGAAAGGCGAAGAGAATGCAAATGACGATGAGGACCGGCAGCATTCCAGCAACTTGAACGAGGCTGCGCATGAGCTCTTTCCGCGCTACAGTGTTAAGGGTGTTTTGAGGAGAAGAGGGACTAGCCATGATTGATAGGGTTTACTTAGCTTAGATGCCGGTTGCAAATTTCATGATATCCTGCTGCGTGACGTCGATTCCCGTATCGCCGCCGACCTCGCCCGTGATGACTCCTTCGCGCATTACGATAACACGCTTGCAGACACCAACGATCTCGGGCAATTCGCTTGAGATGAAAAGCACAGCCATACCTTTGCTGGCGAGTTGCTGAATTACTGAGTAGATCTCTGCTTTCGCTCCGATATCCACTCCTCGCGTGGGCTCATCCAGAATGAGCACCTTCGGATTAATCTCCAGCCATCGCGCAATAAGCAGTTTCTGCTGGTTGCCCCCGGAAAGCCCGCCGGCGCGTACCCATAGCGAAGCCGCGCGTAGACGAAGGGACCTTGCCTGAGCCTTTGAGCGTTCATTGACGTCCTTGAAGTTGATAACACCTGCCGTTGCGCTTCGTGAGAAAATATTCATGGCGATGTTGTCCCGGCACGACATCTGCAGGAAGACGCCCGCATGTTTGCGATCTTCAGGGAGGTAGCCGATCCCTTGTCGAACCGCGTCGATCGGATGGTTGATTTCCACCAGCTTGCCGTTGAGATAGACCTCGCCGCTTTCCTTCTTGTCCGCGCCGAAAATCAACCGAGCCAACTCCGTCCGGCCCGCACCGACCAATCCGGACAAACCCAAGACTTCGCCAGCTCGGATTTCAAAGCTGGCGTTCTTGACAAGCTCCTTATCAGACATATTTCGCACTCGGAGGACGACGTCGCCAGGCGCGTGGGCTTTCTCTGGATAAAGTTCTTCCAGCTTTCTCCCGACCATCATCTCGATGATACGGTCCGAGGAGAATTCGGGTCGCGTTAACTCACCAATGTATTCGCCATCCCTAAAGACGGAAAGACGGTCCCCCAGTTCATAGATCTCGGCCATGCGATGGCTGATGTAGATGATCGCCATCCCCTCCGAACGCAGTTGCCTTACGATATCAAAGAGACGGTCAGTTTCGCGGTCGGAGAGCGCGGTTGTCGGCTCATCCATGACCAGCACCCGGCTCTTGTAGAAGAGCGCGCGCGCAATTTCCACTTGCTGCTGCTCGGCGATCGAAAGGTGCACTGCTCGCTGAGCCGCTTTGAACCTCGCCCCAAGCCGGTCAAGCACTTGCTGAGTATGCTTTATCATGGCGGGGGTATCGGTGAGGAAGCCGAATTTTCGCTCTTCGGATCCGAGGAACACGTTTCCCGCAACCGTTAAATTTGGGGCGATGGTTAGCTCTTGGTAGATGATCCCGATGCCTGCCGCTCGAGCTTGGTGCGGCGTATGGAAATGCACGGGTTTTCCATCCAGCGAGATTTCGCCTCCGTCCGGGCGTTGTGCTCCCGCCAGGATTTTCATCAACGTGCTTTTTCCCGCACCGTTCTCTCCAACTAAAGCGTGGACCTCCCCCGGCCATACCGTGAGATCCACGCCCTTGAGCGCACGTACGCCGGGGAAACTTTTGGTTATCCCGCGTACGGTGAGGAGCGGCTGCCCAATGCGATTACTTGGTCCAGCCTTTGTACTCGTTGACATTATCGCGAGTGATCAATTGAGTAGGGATGAGAATCGTGTCGCTTTCCGGCTTTTTGCCGTTCATGACGCCGTAGCCAACTTCGACAGCCTTTTGGGCCATGGCGTAAGGATCCTGGGCCGGAGTGGCTTCGAACAAGCTGCCTTTGCTCTTCAGCGTCGCGACTGCATCGGGAGAACCGTCCACGCCAACGATAAAGAACTCGCTACGGTTCGCCTGCTTGGCCGCAAGATCGCAGCCGATGCCTGTCGGGTCGTTGATCGCAAACACCGCGTCGATCTTCTTATTGGCGGTCAGCAGGTCGGTCATTACTCGCAGGCCACCGTCCCGGCTGCCTTCGGCGTTCTGATCTTGAGACAAGATCTTGATGTCGGGATTCTTACTGAAAACGTCCATTGCGCCGGCAACTCGGTCCTGAACCGCGGTAACAGGGGGTCCGTTTACAATGACGATCTGTCCTTTACCTTTCAGTTTGTCCACGATGTATTGAGCCGCCTGTTGACCGGCTTGGCGATTGTTAGACGTCACTGTGGCGTCGACTCCCCCCTCCGCCCCGACGTCGACTGCGACTACCGCGACTCCAGCCCCCTTGGCCCGCTTCACGGCGGGCGCGATGCCTTTGCTATCTGCCGCTCCAAGGAGAAGGAGGTTAACGCCAGACGAAACCAGATTATCCACCTGATTGGTTTGATTGCTTACGTCGTAGTTGCTCGACAGCGAGGTGAACTTGACATTCGGGTTTATCTCCTTCGCCTTTGCCTCAGCGCCCCGAGCGATCTGAACGAAGAACGGGTTTCCGAGGTCACCGGCGGTTACGGCTGCGGATTTAAGCTCTTTCTCAGCGGCGTGAAGCGGCACAACTAGGGCTGCTCCCACGAGAAGGCGAAAAGAGTTCTTAAGGGTATGGGGGATTTTCATGGAACGATTTGATGGTTCTTGTTGTTCTGGTTTTTGATGGTCATCCGAGGGGAAGTAGCATTTGGGAAATCCAACTTCATTGAATGCTGGTGAGCATCCCTCGTTAGGTAGGATGAACGTTTGAGCGGTTCGAGTCAACGCAAAACTGGACGGCACCGCCTTGAAGAACGCGGCAAGCCAGCGCGAAGGTTTGGCTAAGGAATCGCCAACCTCTGTTTGCAGTTCTTTGAATCCGGCAGGTCGCTTGGGTGGATGCTCGCGAAGTGAGTTTTTCTATCAAGCGGCATCCAGGTCGTCCTGCGCCCCCTTTTTGTAAGTGAGCCCGCGGAGCTTGCCTTCGATGAACGTGTCGATGGCGCCGTCCATGACGCCCTGAATGTCGCTGGTTTGTACTCCGGTTCGGAGGTCTTTGACCATTTGGTAGGGTTGGAAAACGTAGGAGCGGATCTGGTTGCCCCAGGCGATGTCGCCCTTTTCGCCGTATTGGCGCTCGACTTCGGCGCGCTTTCTGTCCGTCTCGATTTGGTAGAGCTTAGCCTTCAACATCTTCATGGCCATGTCGCGATTGCGGCCCTGGCTGCGCTCGGCCTGGCATGCGACAACGATGCCGGTGGGAACATGGGTGATGCGCACGGCGGTCTCGACTTTATTCACGTTTTGACCCCCTTTTCCGCCGGACCGGTAGGTATCGAGCTTGAGGTCGGCTTCATTGATTTCGATCGGAGCGTCTTCAATCTCGGGAACCACATCCACACTGGCGAACGACGTGTGACGGCGTTTGTTGGAATCGAACGGGGAGATTCGGACGAGTCGGTGAACGCCGATTTCATTCTTCAGATAGCCGTAGGCGTAACCGCCTGAGATGCGCAATGTGGCCGATTTAATGCCCGCCTCGTCGCCGACTTGGATATCTACCGTTTCGGATTGGAGCCCGCAGCGCTCGATCCATCGCGAGTACATGCGCAAGAGCATGTCCGCCCAGTCGCAGGATTCCGTGCCCCCGGCGCCCGCATGGATTGTCACGAATGCCGGGTTCTTGTCGAACTCACCGGAGAGCAATTGCTGGAGCTCGAATTTTTCGAGATCGCGCAGGAGAGAATCGTATTCGAAATGGACTTCGGAGATGGCGGCGGCCTGGCGCCCAGGGGGTTCCTCGGCGGCAAGTTCCTTGAGGACTTCAAGATCCGCCGCGCGGGATTCGAGGATCAGAAAGGGCTGGATTTTGCCGCGCAATTCGGAGACCCGTTCGACGTCCCTTTGGGCGGTTTCCTTATTGTTCCAAAACTCCGGCGTCGCCATTCGAGCCTCGACTTCGGCGAGGCGCCGGGTGAGAGCGGGAAAGTCAAAGAAACCTCCGCAGCTCGGCAAGGCGCGCAGAGATGGCGGAGGTGTCGATCGTTTCGAGTTGTTCAATCATCGCGTTTTTTGCGCCGGCTTGGTGGCCTTTGTGGGATCGAGTCGGAAGATTGTTTCGCCTTCCTTCATCATGTCAAGTTTGTCGCGGGCGATGGTTTCAATGTATTCCTTGTCGTTTTCCAGGAGATAGACTTCTCGCTCGCGCTGTTTGCGCAGCGATTGTTGGGCGACCAGCTCTTCCTGATCCTCCAGGAGATTGCGGGCCATTTGATCTCTGCGGGCGACTTCGGGATAGAACCACAGCACGATGCCCGCAATCCCTCCCGCGATGACCAAGGTCAACAACACGCGATTGAGCGCATTCCAGAAGGAGGGATCGCTTGTCCGTCGCGCTTCTCCGAATGACCTCATTCGATGATATTAGCACGGAGTCAGCCAACGGCACGGATTTATTCTTCCGGTCCGGTTGCGCAAGCCAAAATTAGAGCACGATCCTTGGAAAATTCGCAGGCTTTTCCTGAAACCTTAGCGCATCTTGCCCCCGTAAACAGCGTCTGCGCCAAGCGCTTCCTCGATGCGGATGAGCTGGTTGTATTTGGCGACGCGATCGGTTCGGCACAAAGAGCCCGTCTTGATCTGGCCGGCATTCGTTGCGACAGCGATATCCGAGATCGTGGTATCCTCGGTTTCGCCAGAGCGATGGCTGATAACCGCAGTGTACTTATTTTCCTTGGCGAGTTCGATGGCGTCAAGCGTCTCCGTGAGCGAGCCGATCTGGTTGACTTTGACCAGGATTGAGTTGCCGACGCCCTTTTCGATGCCTTTGCGCAGGAAGGAGACGTTGGTGACAAAGAGATCGTCACCTACGAGTTGCACCTTGTCGCCCAGTGCGTCGGTCAGAAGCTTCCAGCCGTCCCAATCGTTCTCCGAACAGCCGTCCTCGATGGAAATGATCGGGTATTTGGCGCAAAGCTTCTTGTAAAATTCCACGAGTTCTTCTGCCGAACGCCTCGATCCATCGGACTTCTTGAAGACGTAAGCTTTCTTCTCCTTCTCATAGAATTCGCTTGCGGCGCAATCAAGGGCAACGAAGATCTGCTTGCCAAACTTGTATCCTGCAGCTTTGACGGCATTGGCGATCGAGTCGAGGGCATCCTCGGCGGAGGCGAGGGCCGGGGCGAATCCGCCTTCATCGCCGATGGCAGTCGAAAGGCCGCGCTTTTTCAGCTCGCCCTTGAGCGCGTGGAAGATCTCGACACCGGCCCGGAGCGCCTCCGAGAAGGTGGAGAAATCCTTTGGCATGATCATGAATTCCTGGAAATCGATTGGCGCGTCGCTATGCGCGCCACCATTGACGATGTTCATCATTGGGCAGGGAAGGACCTTGGCGTTAGGCCCGCCGAGGTATTTGTAGAGGGGCAAGCCGACCTGCTCTGCCGCGGCCTTGGCAGTGGCAAGCGAAACGGCCAGGATCGCGTTTGCGCCCACCTTTTTCTTATTTTCGGTTCCATCAAGCCCGATCATCGCCTTGTCGATGGCGACTTGGTCGAGCGCGTCCATTCCAACAAGCTCGGGAGCGAGGATTTTCTGGACGTTGGCGACAGCTTTGGTCACGCCTTTTCCAAGATAGACTGTCTTGACGCTATCGCGAAGCTCCCAGGCTTCGTGCTCTCCGGTGGAGGCTCCGCTGGGAACGGCGGCGCGACCCAAGGCGCCGCCGGCAAGTTCGACGTCGGTTTCTACGGTGGGATTACCGCGGGAGTCAATGATTTGGCGAGCTGTAATGGCAGTAATGAGGGTATCGGACATGGCAGTGAGATGTTTTGGGTGGTGGATTCCAGAAACTCTTTCGCGCGGTCAGTTGCAAGCAGATTTCTCGCCGTGAGCTTGTTAGGCTGGCGCGGGTTCGGAAAGCGGATGGACTTTTTCTCGGAGATTGTCCAAATCTGTGAAAGGTTCGATGCGCGTGATGGTAACACTGCGGCTTCCGGTTTCAGTGGGCAGTTCAGCGCTCTCGCCGAGCGATTTTCCGAGAAGGGCCTGCCCGATAACAGCCTTGTAGGAGATGATCCCCAGTTCGGGCGCGCTGTCCCATGCGCCGAGAATGCTGTAAGTTTCTTCGGCGCCGCCCATCGAATCTCGCAGGGTCACGATGGTGCCGATGGAGACCTGGGTCTTGTCGGGGTTTTCAAAGTTGGTGCCCCGAGCGCGAGAGAGGTCGCGTTCGGCTTCCGCGCGGCGGCGCATGAGGACGCGCTGCTGTTCCTTGGCGGACTTAAACTCAAAGTTCTCACGGAGATCTCCGTAGGAACGAGCCGTGGCGATGTCCTTTGTGTTTTGCGGGATTTGTCGGTTGACGAGATCCTCGAACTCCTCTTTACGCTTTTCGAGGCTGGCCCACGAAACCGTGAGGGTCTCTTCTCTTTCGCCGGTGCCGCCGCTGATCATGCTCTGAATTTCGGGGTAAAGCTTGACAATGCGGGCAAGGAGCGAACGCTTGTTGAGGTCATCGAAGACG
>JAXIPG010000267.1:0-5577 GCA_045403045.1 Terrimicrobiaceae bacterium | reverse complement strand
CACCATGGCGACGGTGATCGCCTCGCAGGCGCTGATTTCCGGCGTATTTTCCCTTACGGCCCAGGCGCAGCAATTGGATTTTTTCCCGAAGTTCCTCGTGATACACACGAGCCGGCACGAACGCGGGCAGGTTTACGTTCCGACGACGAACTGGCTTCTCTGCTTCGCCTGTCTGCTGCTGGTGCTGACATTCCGGGCGAGCGAGAATCTTGCCGCAGCTTATGGTCTCGCGGTCGTTGGCACCATGCTTATCACGACGATCGCGATTGGAATGGTTGCGTTGAGGTGCTGGGGATGGTCATGGCCGAAAGTGGGCGCGCTGATCACGGGGCTTCTTGTGATCGAGGTGCCATTCTTCATCGCGTGCATGACGAAGTTTCCCGAAGGCGGTTTCTTCCCCGTGCTTGTTGCGCTCTTGTTGCTCGCCGTGATGCTGACGTGGCACAAGGGCCGGGCCATCATTCTGCAGCACCTGGGTTCGTGCGCGGACTCGGCGGAGGATGTCTCCAGAAAGCTGGAAAGCCTGCCATACCGGCGGCCTGGACAGATCGTGTTGATCACTTCGAATCGCAACCCGCGCTACGCGCTGACGCGAGCATTGGAGATGATCCGCCGCGAGGGGGTGTCTCGGGAGCGGGTCATCATCCTGAGCCTGGTCAATGCCATGGAGAGCGACGTGAACATGGCGCACAGCGTCGAGGTCCAGCGGCTTGGAGCCAACCTGTGGCATATCGTCGCCCTGCACGGCTACATGCAGGAGCCGCATGCGCCAAGAACCCTCGGCCGGGCCCACGAAATCAGTGGCGGAAAAATCGACAAGGACACTCCGGATACGTTTTATGTCCTGCCGCGGGAACTAATCGTCGAGTATGTCGGACACCGCATGGCGCGCTGGCAGCGGAGCCTGTTCGGTTTTCTCAGCCGCAATGTCAGCTACGCCCCGGATTACTTTTTCATTCCCCATACGCAGATCATCGAGTTTACCTGGATGTTGCGGGCCTGAGGGATGGCCGGCCCTCTTCCGGGGAGCCGAATTCTGCGGCGTCGGCAATGGAGACGGGCTCGGTGTCGGACTTGGCGTGGGTGAAGGCGTTGGCGTCGTGCGGCCGTGGCGGTTGGCTTGGGTTTTGGGGTTGGCTCCGGTTTTGGAGTCGGCCTCGGCTTCTGAGTCGGTTTGGGCTCTTGGGTCGGCTTGGCTTTGGAGTGGGTGTGGGTTTCGGAGTGGGTCTGGCGCTTACAGGTCCTGGCCGCTTCGCGCTTGATACATCCGAGCCGGCGGATATTACACCAAGGCGTCGTGCAGAATCTCGGCCGGGTGCTGGGCGATACGCCCGGTGCCGTCTTTGATTTGGTGCCGGCAGCTCGTGCCCGGTGCGGCGATAATTGTGTCGGCCGGAGCCGAGCGCACCGCAGGCAGAAGGACGAGCTCGCCAATCTTCATTGATACGTCGAAATGCTCCTTTTCGTAACCGAACGAACCGGCCATACCGCAGCATCCCGATGGAATAACTTGAACCTTGTAATTAGCAGGCAATTCAAGTGCCTTGACGGTCGGCGTGAGCGACGCAAGCGACTTTTGGTGGCAGTGGCCGTGGAGCTTGATATTGCGAGTCTCTTGTGTGAACGCTTCGCGACGAATACGACCACTGTCAGCCTCGCGCGCAATGAACTCGTCGATCAGAAGCGCATGCTTTGCCAGCGCTTTTGCTGCCTCAACCAGACGCTCAGGGACGAGATCCGGCATTTCGTCCCGAAAGCCCAGGATCGCCGAGGGTTCGATTCCCACCATGGGAGTGTTAGAGGTAACAACATCCTTTAGCAGTTCGACATTGCGGATCGCTAATTTTTGCGCGTCGCGCAGCAGGCCCTTGGAAATTTGCGCGCGGCCGCTGTCCACATGCCTAGGGATGACGACCTCGTAGCCCAGTCGATTGAGCAGCCGCACAGATTTGATGCCGGCTTCCGCGTCATTGAAGTTCGTAAACTCGTCGCAGAAGAGAAAGACGCGTCCGTTCGGAAACGGGCCGTTCTTATTCGCATGGATCCGGTGCCAGCGCCGCAGCGGAATCTTATTTAGCTTAGGCATTGAACGCCCCGGCGCGAACCCCGCAAACCGCTTGAACAGGGTGGATGTCGCCGTATTTGTCACGATAAAATTAAACACGCCGGGTGCTATCGACGCCAAAGCCATGGCGCGTGAAAAGCCGCCGATAAGCCGCGCGCGCATTGGCACACCTCGAGCGTCGTAGCGTTGCTGGAGCCATTCAGCTTTAAGACGAGCCACGTCAACGTTGGACGGGCACTCGGACTTGCAACCCTTGCATGAGAGGCAGAGATCCATGACGGGGGCGATCTCATCGCTGTCGAAAGGATTGGCCTTCGTCGAATGGGTAAGGACCTCGCGCAAGATATTTGCGCGCGCACGCGTCGTATCCCGCTCGTTGCGTGTGGCCATGTAGCTTGGACACATTGTGCCGCCCATAAGATGGGACTTGCGGCAGTCCCCGGAACCGTTGCACTGCTCCGCGGCACGCAAGATACCCCGAGC
Organism: Terrimicrobiaceae bacterium; assembly: GCA_045403045.1. Classification (GTDB taxonomy): domain Bacteria; phylum Verrucomicrobiota; class Verrucomicrobiia; order Chthoniobacterales; family Terrimicrobiaceae; genus DASTFP01. Next base: position 3,029 of record JAXIPG010000267.1, on the reverse strand, counting down.
TTCCGAGAATCTCAGCACAGTCTTAAATTGACGCACAGCTTGGTTAGGTTCGTAGCGCAAGCTTGCGTCCATCGGCGGCGTGTCTGTGATCTTGCCCGGATTGAAGATACCTGGGGGATCCCACGCGCGTTTGATCGCGCGAAAAAAGGCGTAGTTCTTTTCGCCGACCATCAGCGGCAGAAATTCACCGCGCAGACGACCGTCGCCGTGTTCGCCGCTAAGTGACCCGCCGTAGCGCTTGGTAAGATGGGCGATTTCAGTTCCAATTACGCGGAAGAGCCTGCGATGGTCTTCAAGCTTAAGATTTAAGATCGGGCGCAGATGGAGTTCGCCTGAGGCGGCATGTCCGTAATGCACAGCGGTTAGACTGTGACGGCTGAGGATCTGGTCGAACTCACGCACGTAGGCCGGCATGTCCTCCGGGTCGATCGCCGTATCCTCAATCACGGCGACTGGTTTTGCGTCTCCCGGTATGTTGGCTAACAGGCCTAACGCGGCTTTACGCAGATTCCATACGCGATTCTGGTCCGCGCCCCAGACGATGGGATAGTGGTAGCCAAGGCCGGCGGCGCGCAATTCGCTCTCAAGTTGCGCGCAAACAGCGGTAACCTCCTCGCGCGTCCCAGCGGCAAGCTCGACGGCGAGAATAGCGCCGGGATCTCCCTGGACAAAAAAGCGGTTCTTGCTTTGCTCGAGATTCGTTTTCGTACACTCGAGAATATTGTCATCCATCAACTCGCACGCGCGCGGCGCGTGACGCAAAGCCACCAGATTAGCCCGGAGGGCTTCGTCAATGCTGGTGCAGTGTACGCAGACGAGGGCGGAACGTGGCGGCAGCGGTTCGCACGCCAGGGTGATCTCAGTCAAGAACGCCAGCGTCCCCTCGGAGCCGGCAAGCAGGCGGCAGAAATTGAACTGCGGGCCGCCGGGCGTGAAAGGGGCGCAATCGGCAAGCAAGTCGATTGCATAGCCGGTATTACGACGGTGGATGGATCTCTTCGGGAACTCGCGCGCGATCTCCGCGCGGTTCCCGGCGTCTCCGAGCAGCCTTTTGGTCTCGCGATAGATCGAAGCCTCGAGCGTACTACCCGAACATTTCGCTTCGAATTCCTCCGGCGACAGCGGGCCAAATTCGGCGATCGAACCGTCACTCAACACGGCTCGCGCCGATATAGAGTGCTCGCGCGTGCTGCCATAGACAACGGAGTTGGCGCCGCAGGCATTGTTGCCGACCATACCTCCGATCATGCAACGGTTCTGAGTGGAGGTTTCGGGTGCAAAGAAAACTCCGTGAGGAGCAAGCGCCAGATTGAGCTCATTGCGCACAACCCCGGGTTGCACACGCACGCGGCGCTGCGCGCCGTCAATCTCTAGAATGCGAGTGAAATACCGCGACACATCCACCACGATACCCGCTCCGACGACTTGTCCGGCAAGCGACGTGCCAGCCGTCCTGGGTATGAGCGATGTGCCGTGTTCGCGCGCGAAACGAACGAGTTTGCGAATGTCTTCCTCGGTCCTGGGCAGCGCGACCGCCTGGGGCATTTCGCGATACACGGATGCGTCCGTCGCATAGAGCGTCCGCGTCGTCGCATCAAAATGAAGCGCACCGTCGAGCTCAGACGCGAGGCGCTGAAAGTCGGAAACGTTCGGTGACGTCATGGTGTGTTGCGGGCTGACACAGCCAGCATCTCTGGAACCCCTTTAACGATTTTACGGCTCACTCATTGGATCTCTGAAACTTTGACTGGCCGGCCTTCCCTCCAGCTCTTTGTAACCGCGATCGCCAAACGAAGAGTCTCGAGAGCGTCCTCGGGCCCCGGCGACGGCTTTCGTCCCGCCTGCAAATCCCCAAAGAAACTCTCCAGCTGCAACCGATACGCCTTGTCAAACCGTTCCGGAAAATTTTCGAAATGATCGTATGACGACGCGAAATCGCGGGCAAACAGCAGGGGTGTTTTCTGAGGCGCCTCGATGACCACTTTTCCGATCGATCCCGCGACTTCGGTCCGAATATCGTAGCCCCAGTTCGATCGTCGGGATGTTTCCGTCACGCCCAAAACCCCATTCTTAAAGCGCAACAGGGTTACCGCCGTATCGGCGTCACTGGCTTGAGCGAAGCGCTCGTCGATCAATACCGATCCCCATGCTTGAACTTCATCGACCTCGCCGACGAGAAATCGCGCAAGATCAAGATCGTGCACGGCCATGTCCAGAAACAAACCGCCACTGCTCAGCAGAAAGTTGAGGCTCGGCGGATACGTGTCGCGGCTCAGCGCCCGAAAGGTCTCGAGCTTGCCGAGCTCGCCTGCGGCAATCCTGGCTTTGGCTGTGGAATATCCGGGATCGAACCGTCGCATGAACCCAATCTGGACCGAAGCGCCCTTCTCTTGTGCGAGCCGTACTACTCGAGACGTTTCCGTCAAATCCAGCGCAATCGGTTTCTCGCTGAATACGGCCTTGCCGGCCTCAACCGCAATCTCGATAAGCCGGGCGTGCGTCTCCGTTGGCGTAACGATGACAACCGCATCGACGCCGGGATGGCCAATCGCTTTTTCGATATCCGTCAGGGCAACTTCAGCGTTAGCGAGGGCTTTGCCACGCTCGGCCGCCTCTCCATTCGGGTCGGCAACTGCAACAACTCGCACCCCGCTCAATCCCACCAAATTTCTCAGGTGAGTTAGGCCCATGCGTCCCACTCCAAGAAAGGCCACCCCGATCGTGCTTGCTGCTTGCATTTATCCAACGAGCTTTTTGATCCGCTCGCTTAAGCGTGGCGGGGACATTTGAAAGAGATCGAGGAGATAATCGTTCGGCGCCGACTCCCCCCACCGGTCCTCGATTCCAAAGCGGACGACCTTCCGCGGCGACGCTTCCGAGAGAATCTCGGCAACCAGGCCGCCCAACCCGCCATAGATCGTATGCTCTTCGACCGTGATCACCAGCTTGGCCTTCTCGGATGCACTTACAATTTCCTCCTTGTTGACGGGTTTGATCGACGGCACGTGCAGCACCCCGGCGGAGACCCC
>JAXIPG010000006.1:0-6722 GCA_045403045.1 Terrimicrobiaceae bacterium | reverse complement strand
GAGCCGTAAACCGTTCCTGCTAGCCTTTGGGTTAGGCATTCACTCGATCCAAGGCGTAGCTGGCCGCGCCGAGAAGCGCGGCCTGATCGTTTAGCACAATCTTCACTGGCATCGTTTTCATAAGTCCGGAAAGACGGCCCTTGTCGCTAAACGATTGAATAAAAACGGCGCTCCGGGTATCGTTAAAAATCTTGGCAGGTATGCCGCCCCCCAGATAGACGCCGCCTGTGGCCATCGTCTTGAGAGCCATGTTGCCTGCCTCTGCGCCAAACGAGGAGACAAAAATTTCTATTGTTTGCACGCACATCTGGCATTCGCCGGAGTCCGCATACTTGGAAATGATCAAGCCCACGTTGCCTGTCTCCATTTCCGACGCGACGTTTGGAAGTTCGCGTCCGCGACCGCTGTCACGAAGAAACTTGTAGATATTTTCAATACCCATGCCGGAGACCACGCGCTCATAGCTGACATGTCCATATTCCTTGATGAGGTATTCAAGGAGCGCGATCTCAAGTTCGTTGCGGGGACCGAAATCGGTATGACCGCCCTCGCATGCCCATACGCGATATTTCTTGCGCTTAACGTCCCAATACAACCCGCCTTCCCCCAAACCGGTCCCGGGAGAAACGACACAGCGGTTGCCCTCCGGCTCGGGGGAGCCTTCCTGAAGGACTGCAAAATCGCGCGGGCTGAGCTCGCTGATTCCATAAGCGTTGGCCTCGAGATCGTTCAGGATGCTCACCTGAGGAATCGAAAATTCTTTCTCGATCTCGCCGGCATCCACACCCCACGTGAGATTTGTCGTCTTGGCACGGCCGTCTTTCACCGGGCCTGGCACGCCAAAGCACGCAGCGAGGAGGTGACCTTTCTCATCTTTTAGGAATTCGTGGATGATGGCATTGAGGCTGGGATAATCGGCGCTTGGAAATCGATGGTTGCGTTCGATCTTAAGCGTATCGTCATTGACGGACAGTATCGCGAGGTTGCTCTTGGTGCCGCCGATGTCACCGGCGAGGATGATTTGGGGTTGGTCGGACATTGGGATGCAGTTTTGCTGGGTAGGAGGGGGCCAGAGTCAGCCTGATCGAGCCGGTCTCTGGCAGGCGCAGAGAACTCTGCCTCGGTTAGCGTTTGAGCTGATAATGGTGCCACTTGTGGCCTGTTTTTTCGAGGAGATGGTTCGCCGCCTCAGGACCCCAGGTGCCTGCGGGATAATTGGGAAAATCGCGGGCGGGAAGGGCCTGCCAAACGTCAAGGATCGGGTTCACAATCCGCCAGGAGGCGTCCACGCTGTCGTAGCGATGGAAAAGAGTAGGATCACCTACGGCGCAATCATAGAGGAGGGTTTCGTAGCCTGTCGCGGCAGTGTGTTCGCCGAAATCGGAGTAGCTGAACTCTAGCGGCACGTTGGCAAGGTAGATGTGGGGGCCGGGTCGTTTGGCGTGAATATCGAGTGTGATCCCTTCGTCGGGCTGAACGTGAATAACGAGGCGGTTTGGGGTGATGTTGCTCTGAATGTCTTCGCCGAAGAGAAGAAGGGGCGCGCGGCGGAAGCCGATGACGATTTGCGTGGTGTGGGCAGCCAGGCGTTTGCCGCTGCGAATGAAAAACGGAACCTCCGCCCAACGCCAGTTTTCCACCTCCAGCTTCATGGCAACGAAAGTCTCCGTGTTCGATTGTGGGTCGACATCGGGTTCGGTGCGGTAGGCCGGGACGCCCTTGCCGTCGATGGCGCCGGGCCCGTATTGACCGCGCACGGTGTTGGCGATGACCTCCTCCGGTTCCATCGGCCGGATCGCTTCGAGCACCTTCACTTTTTCGTTGCGCACGCTATCGCCTGAAATGGAACTCGGCGGCTCCATGGCGATCAGCGACAGGACAGAGAGAATGTGGTTTTGCACCATGTCGCGAACAACGCCGGAGTGGTCGTAGTATCCGCCCCGCAATTCGACCCCGAGCTCTTCAGCGACCGTGATCTGAACGTATTCGATATAGCGTCGGTTCCAGATGGGTTCGAAAGTGGAATTTCCAAAGCGAAAGACCATGATGTTCTGCACGGTCTCCTTGCCGAGGTAATGATCGATGCGGTAAATCTGCGATTCCTTGACGTTCTTGCTGAGCTCAGAGTTCAACTCCCTGGCGCTTGCAAGGTCGTGGCCAAACGGCTTCTCGATGATGATCCGACGCCAGCCATTGGTCTCCTGAGCGGTGAGGCCCACCGCGTTGAGTTGCTCGACGACTTTTGCAAAGAACCTCGGCGCCACCGCCAGGTAGAACAGGACGTTCCCTGGCAGGTTCCAGGTCTTTTGCACTTCGGCGATCTTCGCGGCGAGATGTTTGAATGTATCGATCGAGTTGAAGTCGCCCTGGATATAGTAGCTGCGATTGGCAAAGTCGCTCCATTCCTTCTCGTCGACCTGCCGGGTTGCGAATTGCTTGATGTCTTCGGTAGTTTTCTGCCGATACATCTCGTCATTGCCGTCGCTCACGGCGTTACCGATGACCGCGAAGTCTGTCGGAAGCAGTTTAAGGGCCTTGAGATTGTAAAGGGCGGGAAGCAGCTTTCGTTTAGTGAGGTCGCCGGAGGCACCGAAAATCACAATGGTGCAGGGGTCGCCGGGACATTCGTGGCCTGTCAGAGGTTGTTCGGACATTGCGGCTGCAATTAAGCCTCAGGCTGTGCCCGGCTGCAAGGTCGAAGAGTTGCACTGCCTCGCGTCGCCGACGCAAGACCAATTCAGGGGCGAAAATTCTACAGCTGAATCACACGAGCCGAAAAGATATCGCCGCTCTCGAGAAGATTGGAAAGCAGCTCGTTGCCCGGCGCGCTGTCCAGGTTGAGCAAAGTGAGAGCCCTGCCTCCCACTTCGTTTCGAGACAGGCTCATGCTGGCAATGTTCACGTTGTGCGTACCCAGGATCGTGCCGATTTTCCCGACAATTCCAGGGACGTCGTGATTCTCGAGAAGCAGGATCACCCCGCTGGGCGTCGCCTCGACGGGATTGCTGTTGACGCGAACAATCCGGGGTTCGTTCCTTGCGCCGAAAAAGGTGCCGCCAATGGAGACGTTTGTGTCCCCACTCCAGACGGCGACATGCAACCATTCATTGAAATCGGTTTGTTCGGTGGATTTGACCTCCTCGACAGCGATGCCGCGAGCGGCGGCCACGGAGCGAACGTTGACACTATTGACCTCTTCGCCGCCAGTGTGCTTAAGGAAACCGGTAAGAATTGAGCGGGTGACGGCATCATCGGAGGGCAGCTCGACGGCCTTCCCCCCGTACGTGATGACGATACGATCATTGCGGTTTGGCGCGAGCTGCGCGGCAAAGCGGCCAAGCTTGTCGCCGAGGGTGATGTACGGTTTGACGATGGCTGCGGTCTTGGCGTCCATGCTTGGCATGTTGACCGCGTTACGAATTTCGCCATCGAGCAGCGCGGCACGGATGGCCTGCGCAATTTCAATGCCCACGTTTTCCTGCGCCTCGGCCGTGCTGGCTCCGAGGTGAGGGGTAAATACGATGTTCTCCAGATCCCTCAGGGCAAAATCCGCAGGCGGAGGCTCGACCTCGAAAACGTCGAGCGCGGCGGCGGCGACATGCCTTGTGCCCAAAGCGTTTCGAAGCGCGGCTTCGTCAATGAGGCCGCCGCGTGCGCAGTTGACGATTCGGACACCCTTTTTGCACAGAGCAAGCCGGCGCTCATCGAGCATATGACGCGTCTCATCCGTGAGCGGCATATGCATCGAAAGAAAATCGCACAACGGCAGAAGCTCATCGAGCCGCTCGACGAGTTCGACCTGAAGGCTGCGCGCTTTGCTGGCGGAAAGGTAGGGGTCGTAGGCGAGCACACGCAATCCGAAGGCGATGGCGCGCCGGGCGATCTCGGTTCCAATGCGACCCATTCCGAGGATGCCGAGGGTCTTGTTGTAGAGCTCGACGCCCTCGTATCTCTTGCGGTCCCATTTGCCGGCTTTCACGCTTGCATCCGCCTGGGGTATAGCGCGCGCAATGGAGACTAGAAGCGAGAAGGCATGCTCCGCGGTGGAAATCGTGTTCCCGCCGGGTGTATTCATGACGATGACCCCGCGTCTGGTTGCTGCGTCAATATCGACGTTGTCCACGCCTACCCCGGCTCTTCCGACGACTTTAAGTTTCTTGCCGGCTTCGAGAACCGCCGCGGTGACCTTCGTCTGACTGCGAACCACCAACGCAGAGAATTCGGGAATGATTTTGATGATCTCTGCCTCGGGCAGACCCGTCTTGACAACGACCTCGAGCTCGCCGCCAATGGCAATTTCGTCCAACCCGCGTTGAGACACGGGATCAGCGACTAGAACCTTCGGGACTTGCATAGAGCCTGCCAGAATATCCGGACATATCGAGGATGTCAAAATCTGCTCCCGGGGCCGCACCCGATGCCGCTGCAACCTTTCCAATCGCCGCCTTTCCGGCTGGTCTCGGACGCACGAGGCCCGTTCCCGAAAACACTTGCCTCACCGGCTTGTTCGGCCATCGTGCTCAAAGCGTGAAATGGTCCTATCGCATAGCAACTGTTGCCGGTATTCAGGTGCGAATCCACCTCACGTTTCTGCTGCTTCTCGGCTTCTACGCTTGGATTTATTATACCGAGGGCGGCCCGAAAGCGGCGGTGGACGGAGTGGCTTTCACACTGCTGATCTTTCTGTGCGTGCTGCTCCATGAGTTTGGCCATGCTTTCGCGGCAAAGGCCTTTGGGATCCGGACTCCGGACATCACGCTGCTTCCGATCGGCGGCGTTGCGCGCCTGGAGAGAATGCCGGCTAATCCCTGGCAGGAGCTGGTCATCGCGATCGCGGGACCCGCGGTCAATGTCTTGATCGCCGTTCTTGTGTTTCTCATTATCGGAGGAGTGCTCCCATTGCACGAATTTCTACTGATCGACACGGCGAGCGGGAGCCTGCTGGTAAAGCTCCTATTTGTGAACGTTCTTCTCGTGGCCTTCAACTTGATTCCAGCTTTCCCGATGGATGGGGGACGCGTGCTGCGCGCGCTGTTGGCCACACAGATGCGCTATGCCGCCGCGACCCAATTGGCGGCGAGGGTGGGGCAAGTTATCGCATTGCTCTTCATCGTCGCGAGTCTGACCCCTTGGGGCGGACCAATGCTCGCTTTAATCGCGGCCTTTGTTTTCCTGGGCGCACAACAGGAACTGGCATACGCGCGTTTGCGAGAGACGGCGCAGGGCTTGCGCGTGGGACAGGCAATGATCACGCGCTTCCGGACCTTGCCGATTTCCTTGAAAGTGGCTGAAATTGCCGCTAGCCTCGCAGGAAGTAGACAAGAGGTTTTCCCGTTCGTGGACGAACGACTCCGCCTCCACGGATTCGCAAACCGAAAGGAACTTGAAAAGGCGGCTCACGAGCTCCCGGCCCAGGCCCCGGCAAACTGCATCGCACGGAGGCTTCCCACCGTTAACCCGGATACCGGATTTGAAGAGGCCTTGGAACTCATGCAACAGTCTTCCGAACCTCTACTTCCTGTCGTCAATGCCTCCGGCCAGATTGTCGGCCTCGTCAGCGTCGGACACCTCGCCGAACTGTCGGCCTCAAAGCAGCCCGGCCTTGGCTTGTGAAACGCTTCACAAATAGGGCTTGCGCGCGGGAAAGCGGAGGGTAAAAAGGGGCGTTTGTTCGCCCCGGCAGAAATATAGTCGTCACCGCGCTTGACAGTGTGTAATGGCATTGATGCTATTGGGCGCGCAAAGGAAGTTTCTCTGCCATGGAATCCTTTTCTCTTATTGCCGCCGGTCTAACGCTGAACGCTCCACACTTCAGTGAGGAGACCCTCGGCGTCGGATATCTGGAGTGGCTGACCAATTCGCTTGTTGCGACGTTTCTTGTAGTCGCTGCCGTTGTCTATTGGGCGCGTCGGGCAACACAAAGCGTGGAGCTTGTCCCCGGCCCGACGCAAAATCTCTTTGAGGCGGTCGTCGAGGCGCTTCACGACATGCTTGAAGGAATCGTCGGCAAACACATGGTCGCGCGCTCCTTCAGCCTGCTGGCCACGCTTTTTATTTTCATACTTATTGCCAACTGGTTCAGCCTGCTGCCGGGCGTGGGCTCGATAGGCTGGGGACATCCGGGGCCGGAGGGTCATGGCTTCGAAGTCACCGTTCCCTTGCTCCGTCCCACCACGGCGGACCTGAACATGACCTTTGGCATGGCGGCCGTGTTCATGTGTTTCTGGCTCTATTGGACGATCAGCGAAATCGGTGTCGGCGGATTTCTTAACCACACGTTTGGCGTCAAGGGCGGATTGAAAGGCTTGATGGCTCTGTTGCTCTTCCCGATTTTCTTTTTCGTGGGCATCATTGAAGTCATTTCCATTCTTTTCCGGCCGGTCTCCCTCTCCCTGCGACTTTTCGGCAATATCTTTGCCGGCGAAACCCTTCTTACGACAATGATCACTCTAGGCAATTCGCTCGGCTTTCCAGTATGGCTCGCCTACGCAAGCAGCATCCTTCTTCCGATTCCCTTTTACTTTCTTGAATTGCTTGTCGGCGTGCTCCAGGCGTTTGTTTTCACGCTGCTTTGCGCGGTATACATCCAACTCTCCACCTCCCACGACGAAGAAGAGGAGCATTAGAATTTTCCGCCGGGACCGTGGCTGGACTGCGGGCGGCGGAGAAAACCAAACCAAACCAAAACAAAACAAAATCATGATCCCACTACTCCTTGCAGA
>JAXIPG010000068.1:0-4176 GCA_045403045.1 Terrimicrobiaceae bacterium | reverse complement strand
CAAATCCAACGGGCAGGGAAGAAACCGCTCGATGATCGGCGCATCCGGCGAAACAAGCACTCGCGTGTTCGTGCCGGAGTGGCAACAGTCCATGATCACTGTGAGGTTCACGTCCGCGGGGACCTTGTCGAAAGCGGTGCGTAGCCAGTCGTCCGTCATCGGGTCTTTCCAGTCGAGATTTGTAGGGCAGAGAATCTCGTCGCGGCTATCGGCTTCATCGCCGTTGTCGTCGGGCACGTTCGAGCCGTGGCCGGAGTAGTGGAAAAGCAGCACGTCGCCGCGCTTGGCGCCCTTAACCAGGCGTGTGATGCCGTCCTGCATGGCCTTCTTCGTGGCCCTGAGGTCGGTGAGAATTTTGATGTTTTTTTCCTGAAAGGAGAAGTGCTTCAGAAGCGCTGCTTTGAGGTTGTTGACGTCGTTGACGCAGCCGCGGAGGTCGGCTCCGGGGATTTTGTAACGATTGATGCCAATGAGGAGTGCCTTGTTCATCGATGAAATTGGAATTGATGCTCTGTCGTATCTCAGCGCCGAATGTGGTCGGTTTTTGTCTCGCCCGCCGAAAGGTCGACGTCGGTAAGTGGACCAAATTCAGGTTCGCCTGTCAATCATGGCTACGCGAGGCAAGAAATTGGCCGGCAACCAACAGCCGCGGCCATGTCCGAATGAAATCCCGATCCGGGATCACCGATCCCGGCTACAACCTGGCATCCGGCCAAAAGAGCTCCGGCTGCGCCACCGGCGAGAAGCTGAATCGATGAAGCGGGCTGGGGCCGTGCTCGCGCAATGCCGCAAGGTGCTCGGGCGTGGCGTAGCCTTTGTGCCGCCGGAATCCGTACTGCGGATAAATCGCATCCATTTCGTCCATGATCCGGTCGCGAGTAACCTTCGCAATCACGCTGGCCGCCGCGATGGAAAGGCTCTTGCCGTCGCCTCCAACGATGGCTGTGTGCGAAGAGGGAAAGTCGCGCACGGGCAGGCCGTCGACTAACACGTGATCGGGCTGCGAAGAAAGTCCGCTGAGCGCTTCACGCATGGCCTTGTGCGTGGCTCGCAGGATGTTAATGGAGTCAATCGTCGCAACGTCCTGAACGGATACTGCCCAGTGGACATGGGACGCACAGGTGATTCGCTCGAAGAGCGTCGTCCGGAATTCGGGCGTCAGCTTCTTGGAATCATCGAGACCGTTGAACCGCCTAAGCTCAAGGAAAACAACGGCGGCAGCGACGACAGGACCAGCGAGCGGTCCGCGGCCGGCTTCGTCGATGCCAGCGATGAGAATGATGCCCCGCTTCTGGAGAGCGCGTTCGTGCCCAAATGAGCAGGGCATTGGTGAGGAGAAACTTAGGCGGACTTTTCTTGCGATTTCTCCTTGACCGCGGTGGCGGACTTTCCTTTGCGCTTGCGGAGGTAGTTGAGCTTTGCCCGGCGAACTTCGCCCTTGCGCTCGATTTCGATTTTGGCAATGCGAGGCGAGTTTACGGGAAAAACTCGTTCGACGCCTTCGCCGTAGCTGACGCGGCGAACGGTGAAGTTCGCATTCACGCCGGCGCCTTTGCGGCCGATGACAATTCCGCTGTAAACTTGAATGCGCTCCTTGTCGCCTTCGATGACACGGGTATGGACCTTCACGGTATCCCCCACGCGAAACTCCGGAACGTTCTTCTTGAGCTGTTCGCTCTCAATTTTTTCGATAATGCTCATGGCCGTAAAAAACTAGAATTTCTGAGGGTGGCGCAAGTCATCCCTGCTGGCAAGTTTCGATTTATGTGACGAGCGTCACACGACCGGTGTCGAGGCTATAAATTCCCCCCGCCACCTGCAGTTTCCCTCGTTGCACGGCTTCGCTCAGGATCGGGCCGGCTGTCTTCAGCTTTCCTACATTGAGGACAACGTTCTGCTTGATGGCATTGTCGAGCAGGTCGCCGGGCTGATCCTGCGCAGCCTTCACTGCAGGCCGAAGAGCCTTGATGAGCGAGGGAATATGGCCCGAGAAGTCCTTGCCATCCCTCACCGCTTTGACGGCGGCATCGACAGCTCCACACTTGCTGTGGCCGAGAACCAGGATGAATGGCGTGCCGAGCACGGCGACAGCGTATTCAAAGCTGGCGATCGAATTGACATCAGCGAAATTGCCGGCAACGCGGCAGACAAAGACATCTCCGCGACCAATGTCGAAGGCGTATTCGGGTCCGACGCGCGAATCTGCGCATCCCAAAATGCCGGCGAACGGATTCTGTCCGAGGGCCAGTGCGGGACGTTCGGCAATGAAATCGTGACGTTTCATTTTTCCTTCCACGTAGCGATCATTCCCTTTCATGAGGCGCTCAAGGGCAGCATTCGGTGTGAGCAAGTTTTCCGGTTTGGGAGGGGCGTTGATCTCCGCGGCTTGAGATCGTCCAGAAAAGCCGAGGCTCAGTGCGGCAGCGCCTGCAAGCTTGAGAAAATTCCGGCGCCCAAGATCCGAAGGACGGTCCGCTGAATGACTATCACATTCTGTGCACATAGGGGGGAAGGATTACGCGGCGATGCTGTGGTCTACCGATACGAATATCAAGCCCGGGAATTGAATCTGTGACAATCTTGGAGGCGGGGCCTCGGAAAGCGGCGGTTAGCTCTCTTTGCTGCCTCCTGTTCAGTCGCAGCCTTCCCGTTGAAGCTTGCGATTTGGACCTCTTTCCGCTGAGATGCAGCCGCTGGCTGTCCATCCCATGGCGTTCAGAAGCAATTCTCACGCGGGTCAATGGTTCGAGCAAGAGTCGTGAAAATGCTCGCTCACCAAAGGCGGCAGCTTTATGAGGTCGGATATCCCTTTTTACGCGTATAGGAGTTCCTGATGAGTACAACCGTTCAAACAGTTGAAGTCGTCCAATCAGCTTATGCCGCATTCGGCCGTGGAGACGTGCCCGCGATACTAAGTCTTATCGCCGACGACGTTGAATGGAAGTTCTGCGGCGCCAAAGGTCTGCCCTACACCGGAACGTTTCGAACGAAGGACGAGATCGCCAAGTGGTTCGCGAGCATCCCCGAAGTCGAGGACATCCTCGTCTTCGAGCCACGAGAGTTCATTCCCGCCGGCGACAATGTGACGGTGCTCGGCTGGGAGCGTGCGCGAGCGCGATCCAGCGGAAAGGTATTCGAGACCGAATGGGTTCATATATTCACAGTGTCTGACGGTCGCATCGTGCGATTTTGGGGTATGTACGACACCGAGGCGTCAGCGGCTGCGCGGACCTAAAAATCGGATTTCACAGAAGGCCGCCAAGGAAGCAAAGTCCAGGGCTATACAAGATGGAGAACGCGGAGTTTATTCCATTATGCAAGATATAGATCCTGAGTTCACGCGTCGCCGCTTTCTGCGTAGCGTCGGCCTGGCCGCCGGCTTCCTCACTATTCCTGGCGCATTTGCCGAAGAGCTGATGCGCAAGACGCCTTGGGTGACGGAGGGGCCGCTTTACCCTGACAAGCTCCCACTGGATACCGACAACGACCTCATCATTGTCAATGACGCGGTGACGCCGGCGGTAGGGCAGATTACGCACCTGAGCGGGCGCATCCTCGACGCTGGAGGCGGGCCGATTCAGGACGCCGTCATTGAGATCTGGCAGGTGGACAACACAGCCACCTACTTGAAGGAGCGAAGCTCCAAGAGGGCCGGCAGTTTCGACGCCAATTTTCAGGGGTTTGGCCGCTTTCTGACGGGATCAAACGGCGAATACTACTTTCGCACGATCAAGCCGGTGACTTATCCGGGGCGCTCTGCGCCGCATATTCACTTCATGATCAAACCGAAGGGACGCGAGCCATGGACCACCCAGCTTTACATCAAGGGCCATCCGGGCAATCAACGCGACGGCATTTACAGGGCAATCGGCGATGCAAGAGCGCAAGAGGCGGTCACGGTGGATTTCGCACCCGTCAAAGATTCCCGCATAGGTGAGCTAGCGGCGAGATTCGACATTGTCCTCGGCTTCACGCCAGAAGGCTGAGGACCAGCAATGCACGGTTGACACCGAGACGCGGATCACGGCTGCCCCCTTAACTTTTTAAATTCAACGTTCCCGCAGCTGAGCAGTCTGAATTGGAGGCGATCGTTCAGAGCACCTATGGCGACATCGTAATTGCCAAGGGGTGATTAACTCCGCCCACGTTGCTGACACGGTCGCTACAGCTACTGAA
>JAXIPG010000061.1:0-11691 GCA_045403045.1 Terrimicrobiaceae bacterium | reverse complement strand
GTCTTCACCGAGTTGGCAATGAAGCATTGCTCGTGCGCCAAATGATGCAGGCGGCGTTCATCGGAAGGTGCCGGCAGCTTGCTTCCACTATACTCGATTTTTGGACTGAGCTTTACCCGGTTGATCCATGGGACGCCGCTCTCGTTTTTCGCCATCGTCCCGACAGCTTCGTCTTGATAAGAATCGACCTGAAATCCCTCCCGCGAGGCCACGTAAAGAAATGTGAGCATATGGCAGCTCGCAATGGCAGCCACAAAGGCCTCTTCTGGATCGGAATGGCTGATTTTGATTTGCGTAGCGCCACCTTCGCCATCGGCAGATCAGCTCAGGCGCGCCCGCCCATCAATCCCGCAGCAACTCGCCGGATAGCTTTTTCCGAGAGCTTGTCGAAGGCGATAACTGCCAATTCGATGTGCTCTTCTTTGGTGTCCTCAATTTTATTGTGACTGATGCCGTGGAGGCTTTGGACGAACATCATGACGGTGGGGATTCCCGCGTGTGCGACTTCGGCCGCATCGTGGAGCGGGCCTGAGGGCATGCGGTGCGTCATCCCACAGGTTTCGGAGATCGCTTCGTCGCAGAGAGTAAGAAGCTCGTCGTTGAAAGGAATGGGATCGATCCGCAGGAGGCGTTCCCAGGAGACGGTGACATTTCCCTCCGCGGCGAAACGCTCACTTGCCTCTCTTGCATCCTGCAGCATCCGCGAAAGAGCCTCGCCGTCGAGGTGGCGTTGATCAAGGGTGATGCGGCATTCCTCGACGACACTCGTTACGATGCCGGGAGCGGTGCTGCAGGAGCCAATGGTGCAGACGCCCGCGTGACGCTCCGCTATGCGGTAAATTTCAGGGCTCATCTTCGCGGCGGCGAGAAAAGCGTCGCGGCGCTTATTCATTGGGGTGCTTCCCGAGTGTGCGGCCTGTCCACGAAAGGTGACGGCGTGGCGTTCAACGCCGTAGGTGCCAAGCACAGTTCCGAGCGGCAGATCCTTATCGAGGAGGACGGGCCCCTGTTCGATATGGAGCTCGAGGTAGGCGGCGGCGTTGCGGAGCTCTTTACCGCTTTCCTTTACACGTTCGAAATCGATCCCGTGTTCGGCGAGTGCGCCTATCAGAGGGATGCCGTCCCTGTCCTTTAGACGTCTCACCTCGTCCACGTCGAGAAAGCCCGAGCACGCCGAAGAGCCAAAAAGACTTCGACCGAAACGGGCGCCTTCCTCGTCGGCCCAGTCCACAAGCCGGACAGTAATCGGAGGGTTGCCTGCATATTGGGCGTTGATCCGGCGCAGGATCTCAACGCCTGCGAGGAGGTTCAGGCAGCCGTCGAGCCAGCCACCGTTGGGAACAGAATCGATGTGGCCCCCGATCAGGAGAGCCTGTGGGGACGCACCTTGGAGGGTCGTCCAAACGTTTCCGGCTTCGTCGCGGTGAATTTCCACGGGAAGCTGCTCGAGCTTTGCTTCCAGCCAATTTCTCGCCTTGGCCCAAGTGCGGGTGAACGCGACGCGTTGAGCGCCGTTCTCGTCGGAAGTGAGCGCCCGGAGTTCCTTCAACTCGGCGACAGTTCGCTTCGGATCCAGCTTCATTTTCTCTCCTTGTCCAACTCTTCGCGTTTTCGGTTCGAGTCCGCGTTGTTCTCAAAGGCGCGCACAAACGCTGGCCTTCCGCTCTTCAAGAAGAAGACGATCATGGCATTTCGAATCAGGCCTTCCTGGCGCATGAGCAAAGAGATGCTCTCACTATCCACCTTTGCCAGATACCGAGCAATCGCCGGCTGGCCGGCGAGGCCCGCGAATTCGCCGGGTTTGACGACAATCTCCCGGCGACCCGCAACAAAGGTCAGGCTTTTGCCGGGCATGCCGTTTATGATCCGCAGCCTTACGGGCGCTTCCTTCGCCGCATGGGAAAAGACTTGGAAGAGAACATTCGGGGGGTATTGCTTCTCTTCCGCCGTGAGAGCCCGGCCGGGATGCCGGAGCACCCCAGGCGGAGTATCGGTGGAAAAATCGCCGAGGATCACCAGCGATTGATTTGTGCCCGGCTCGTAGGCTATTTTGGCGGACGTCGCACGAGATCCGGTTTGCCTGTCTTCCGCTTCATAGACTGCCTTGAGCAAGCTCGCAGGGGAGTCGGCGGTTTTAAGCCCCTGCGGAAAATTTTCGTAGGCGATCCTACCGTTAATTCTGAGGGCGATCGCCGGCACGCTCGTTGCGTTGACGATCTGAACGCTTGTCGTGGCGGGGAGAATTTGTGCGAGCGCCCGCGAATCAAGCGCCAGGACCGCAATCACAGCCAATCTAAAAAAGACGAAAGCAGTGCGCATCAAATTCCCCGCTTTAGAAACTCCGCTGAAAGGTGATGATCGGCCGGACTCCGCCGCCCGGCTGATTCTGAAGAAAGACAATCGCCTCGATGGTTGCGCGCCCGCGCGATTTTCCGCGGGGATCAAAGGCCTCACCAACCGCTATGACCCGATACGTGCGGGATTGGACAGTAAGATGTTGAACCAGTTTGCCAAAGGCCTCTTCGCGCACGCGATCCATCGCAGGAAGATTCGTCGTTCCACCGCCGATGGAAACGGGAAACGCCGGCGTATAGTTTGCCCCTGCTGCGAAACTGTTCATTACCTTATACAGATCGGAAAGGACGCTATAGGGACGATTGCTGACAATATTTGCGGCGATGGCGGCGGTGTCGTTTAAGGACGAAGCCGGGATTCCCCGATCGGAGCTGATTTGAATTCCCGAGAGAACTGCCGCAAGGATCTCGGGTGCAGCAGTGTTCGGATTAATCCGACCGATAGCGGCAGGATATCCCTCGCTGCCGATGTTCGTGCCATTCACAGTGAAGAGGTCAAGCAACTCGATCGCCCGCCGACCGTTCGTGTTCCAATTATCTGCCGTGTCGCTCCTGAATTCCGGCTGGCCGATCCTTAGAGTCCTTCCACCTCCGGAAATCTTATTGTTGTACGGCAGTTCGCTCGACGTTGGCGCGCTGAGATCATCGGCCGCCTGTGCGGGATCGAAAATGTGCCCGAGCTCTCCCACGGACCGCATGGCCCTATTGCCAAGAAGTGCCGGTGCTGCCGAGGCGTCGTTGATCCCGTCGTAGGCCGGCGCAACTTGCGATGGTGTCTGATTGATGTCCGCGGGAACGTTACCCATCGAAGGATCATTTCTCACATAGTCTCGCTGAACCCAATTCGTGGTGAACTCCTGGGTGCGCGGGGAGGTGTTTGTTTGCCGGCCTTTCCATCGCGTCCCCGTAGCGTAACTGGAGTTTCCGAGTGTCTGCCAATCATAGTTGCAGAGGTAGGTGGCGCGGCTGTCGCCGACAAAGCGCCAATTCGGAGCTGAATGTTGCGTGGGTATGAAGGAACATTGCCAACGGTTGTTGGTGTCCGTGAAAGCCAATCCAGATCGAACCATTCCGCTGATCGCGATGTCCGGTCCGACGGGAGTGCGCCGGTTCATATCCACAAGTCGGCCATCGATGTAGAACTCAAACGGACAATGCGTCGTTTCATCGGCGTTTCCGCTTGGACCGTCGTCCCATCTGGGAACATCATTAACCGGACCAGGGCTGTTCCAGGTCTGGGTTGCGGTTGGAAACTCTAAGACGACGAATTCATTCGGCCGAATGACAGCGTTTCCCGCAATGGTCTGGTCATAGTCGTCGAAGGGTGTGACGATTCCTGTGCCAAAGCTCACTTTCATCCGATTGCGAACAACGAATCGAAGTGGCTGATTGCTTAGGGAAATTTCGGTCGTATAAGGATTCCAAACTTGGACGAAACACTGGCTCTCGATGGTGGTCGTCGCAGCGTTCGCATCGAGGCTTGTGCGGCGGAAGCGTTCGGCAACCGCCGCAACAAGCGGGAAGAGATCACGACCGGCAGGTTCTCCTCCGTTCATCGATGTCGGCGCCGAGTCGGAATCTATGTAATCAACGACTCCAGCGGCAAGGCGTCGAAGATACCGCATCTCGTTTCCCGCGACGCCTCGCAAGCTCGGATCGCGGGAGGAGAAAGAACTCAGGTTCGAGGAGATGATCTCAGAGATCTGGTTGGCGCGAAGTTCCGCGGTCGCGCCATTCAAGGAATTGGTGGCCAATTCGTTAATATTATACTTCGGCCGTCCACCGTCCGAAAAAGCCGAGGGTACGACGTCATACGTTGCATTCGTTTGCAAAGTGAGGAGATGTTTCACGCGATCGTAGTTTGTCTTTGCTGCAAAAGCCTGAGCAAGCGAGTCGGGTGTAAGAAGGCGATTGCTCGCGGCGAGAATTCCCAGCTGCTCGGCTGGCGTGAGGATCGGGGCGGAGGCATTCGTGAGAGAAATGTCGCTTGGGCCGCCGTACCAATTGGTGGAATTCGCCATGCTGCCGGAGCCCGTGTGAATTAGCGGATTCACCCTTGCATTCTCGTCGAGAACAAGGAAGGCGAACCGTCCGATCCGTTCGCCTGATGAACTGGAAATGACGACCCATGGCGCACGATAAAGCCTATTATCGTTGGTGCTTTGGATGATCCCCGACCGCCCGTTGATGTCCGTGCTGTTGGTTCCAACTAGATCGGAAAACAGGCTCGCGAGTGAATTTGTCCATCCGGCTTGGAGGAAGTTGCCCAGGAGAGCCGGCGGCGCGGATACCAATGGCATCAACTGCATGGAATCGACAAGATTGGTTCGGCCGATCACCACGAGCGGACCATGATCGACGGCGTAATTTGTGCTACCCGTTACGAAGGCGTTGTTCGTGCCGGTGGCGGTGAGGATTTGAGCGATGGCCGAGTTCAACCCTGCGCGA
Source organism: Terrimicrobiaceae bacterium (assembly GCA_045403045.1). Classification (GTDB taxonomy): domain Bacteria; phylum Verrucomicrobiota; class Verrucomicrobiia; order Chthoniobacterales; family Terrimicrobiaceae; genus DASTFP01. The sequence continues at coordinate 6,889 of JAXIPG010000061.1, read as the reverse complement.
GCCGCGAGTTCCGCTTGAAGGATATTCCTTGCGCTTTTTGTGGTCAGGCGATCGATCGACATGCTTTGCATGAACGCGACTACGATCGTGCTGAGTATGACGATGACTAGCAGCGTCGTGATGAGCGAAGCGGCCTTGCTTCTCCGTCGCCTCATGGTCCATGTCCCACGTTGATGCGTGTCGTGAGGGTCTGCACGGCCTGCTTCATGAGCCGCGAATTCGTATCGGTCCAGCCTGCGGAGTCCTCCAGCTTTTTCGCTGTCTCCTGTCCGATCGCAGTGAGCGTGATCTCGATCACCACGGGAAGCGGCGCATTTGAAGAAGGCGCAAAATCGGTCCACTCGCCCGCATTCGCGCTGACCGGCGTGATCCTCATGCCGACTACGTTGCGAGCGAGCAACTCCTCGCCCGCTGCGCCTGTCGCAATGTTCGCGAACAAAGTGGCGCTGGCCAGATTGGAGAACGTCTGGTTGCTATTTCGAAAGTAGCGATACAGGTTCAATGTTCGATTGGTGCTGGCGGGAGTTCGATCGAGCGCGAGAAAATAGCCGACCTCGCACACGTCACTCTTGGAATTGGTGTCCTGCGCCGAAGATGGAAGAGAAGCCAGGAAAAACACGTTGTTTCCATAGTTGGTGCCCGCGGCGCCAGACTGGAGATTGAATTTGATGAAGTCTGCATTTGTGCCCGCGACGGCATTTCTTAGATCGCGTGCCATGACGACGAGCGCCGCGCGTGCTTCTCGGCAGGCGTCGGTTCTGCCTTCGTTGTTCCGCCAGAGTTTGGTTGCGCTATCGACCAGAGCCATCATCGCGACGACGATCAGCGCGAGCACCACCATGGAGACGAGCATTTCGATCAGCGTAAAGGCGTGTGAAAAGCGATTACGAACCGATATCTCGCAGGAGGACTTGTTGTCTTTGCGCGGAACAAATTGGCGACGATTAAGAAACTTAGACATCCGTTGCGGCCCCTAGTGCTGTCTCATCAACGTGACGAAAACAAATCGAGATCTTCTTGAGGACAGCGCGCTCGCGGGCGCCTCCACAGTAGCTTGCACCCGCGAAATTCCCGGGTAGGGAAAATCGGGAGTCACGCGGACCTCGGCTGCAAAATACGCAGCAGGCGCGGAGATTGGATTCTGGAACGCGCCCGCCGCAATGTCGTTCGTCAATCCTTCGCCCTGTTCATCGTAGGTGAGTACATGGACGGATGGACTTGAGAGATCCAGTCCCGTAATCCGCCAGCCGGGATTGGTCACGGAGGGTCCTCTCACAAGAGCTGTATTGGTTCCGGGCAAGGACTGCAATTCATCGACGATGCGCCTGGCAATCAGTGTAGCGCGTGTCTCACGATTGCTCTCCCGAGCCGTCTGCATGGCTACGGGAAACAGCCCCATGATCGCGATGATGGCAAAGGAGATGATCGCCAGGGATAGGGCGGCTTCAACGAGAGAAAATGCGCCTGGTAACCGGGCCAAGCTCGATCTCATTGAACATTGGTCGCAGTGACATCGAGTTGGGCGCGTCCGGTATAGCGAGACAGGCTGATCTTTTCGAAAAGATCGCCTCCCTTCCGCGTTGGGATGTCCTGTCGATCGGCGTAGTAGCCCTCATAAAGAAACAGCTGAATCGGGTTGCTGCCGCCATCAACGGCTCCCGAACCATTGAATGCGAGGGACGGAAATGTTTCGTCCCGCTGCCCGGCGGGCAGCGCGGCGTTCAGTCCTGGAAACGTCTGTCCACCGGAGTCCGGAATCAGGCTGCTTGCGACCCTCTTGAAAGCCACGTTCTTGGGAAGCTTTGTCCATTTCTTGAGAACAACATATTTCCCGGCGCCGGAGGCCCGCTCCTCATCGGATGTCTCACGAAATACCAGGAAGGACGCGTATCTCATCTCTTCGTCGGGGAAGTCCCCGTCGGCGAAGCCGACGTAGACAGCCTCACCGGACTCCAAGGCCGCGATTCTTGAATGCTCGAGGGTGTTCAATAAGATGTTCACCGCCCCGCGACGGCCGGCCGAACTCGAGAAGCCCGAAAGAGCGGAGTACAAAAGCGCTGCCATCAGCGCCATGACGGCCGACACCGAGAGCAACTCGATCAGGCTGAAACCCGCCTGAGCTCGGAGGCCGCGACCGCAATAAGAAATAGAGCGAGCAATGTTCTCGTTACCGGAAGGACAACTCCCTGAACGATTCCGCTGTTTGGCGACACCCTCGGCAGGACGCAATTCCATAAACTGGTCTGAACCGGAGAACATTCACAGATCGTTTTGAGAATTCACGCAAAAAAAATCTGGCGCGGCAAGACGCGGAAAAAAGCGCCTCGAATGCGTCACTTCCGCAAATTACCCCGCAAGAATTGAGAGGACGGCGAGCGCCTGCTGCCCGTTCGGATAGCCCGTTTAGGAAGCCTCTTTGGCCTGGTCGGCTTCTTTGGCCTCTTTGGAGCCAACGTTGAAGGACCACCGGGCCTCGGTCTTCCTTCCGTTGACCGTTGCGCCCACGATCACCGTGACCTGGCCTGTGTAAAGCTTCTGCGTTACCCTGTAGGAAACGAGCTTGGTCTCCGGATCATAGGTGGCTGGAACCAACCCGACACCGCTGATTCGCATGGTCACACTTTTCGGGTCTACATCGCCCAGCGTGGCAAGGTTGGCTTTGATTTCCGGGCTCGGGTCGCTCACGGTCTCGCCATCCATCGGCTGAGTGACCATGGTTACCGCAGCGGGCATGGCGCCTGCGCCGCCTCCTTCAACGGACCCTTTGAAGTTCGCCGCCTCCTCGAAGACCTTCGGCTTCGAGGATTCGATGGCATAGCGTCCGATCATTGTCGCCTCAGCACTATGCCCGATGCGCTGGCCGTACACCGTAAAGGCGGCTTCGTAACCCGCCTGCTTTACGGTCTCCCGGACGGCCTCGTTGTGCAGTCCGTACGGATAGGCGATTGCCTTGATCTGAATGCCGAGGTTTTGTTCGAGAAGTTCCTTTGAACCGGCGATTTCGTTTTTTAGCCAAGCACCGTATTGCTCATCGTTCTTCCCCTTTTTTGCATTGAGGGAGCTGTGGGAAACGGTGTGGCTTTGAATGTCAACTCCCGCGTCGCGCATCTCGGCGAGTTGTTCCCAACTGATGGATTGTCCTCCAGACTTCGGGCCTCCCTTCACGTAGTCGGTGTAAATGAACATCGTAAAGGGATAACCGAATTTTTTCAGGATCGGCCACCCCACCGAGTACCCTGAAATGTAGCCGTCATCGATGCTAACGATCGCAGATTTCGCCGGAATGCCTTTCTCTCCACGCCGCCAGGCCAGAAAATCCGCCATGGGAATCACGGTGACGCCGTTATCTTTGAGAGTCTGCATTTGGGCCTCGAAATCACTCGGCTTGATGGCAAGGCTGTCCTTCGGCTTGTCCTCGAACCGGTGGTAGCAAAGCACGATGACCTGTGAATTAAGATCAACCGGTTCCGGAGTGGGCGTAGGTGGCGGTGTGGAACTGGCTTGGGCGGCGTCCTGGGCTGCGGAAGCCCCAGCTTGAGGCTTCTTCTTGCACGCGGCCAAAGCAAGGCAAAGGAAAAGGAGGGCGGTGAACAAACGCATCTCTTTCCGATAGCAGCCGCAGGCCTGTTTGCAACCCTGCTTTCAGGATGGCTTGCGGTTAGCCGGGCGCAACCAAGTTCCGAATTGCTTTTTCACGGCTTCGCGCATTGAAAGATAGCGGCCCTCGGGAATGCCTCCTTTCCGAAGAGCATCAATCAGGTCTGAAACGCTCAAGTCCTCCAAGTCGAAGGCTGTCGAGCTGACGGCCACCGCGGAGGCGTGGTGGGCGTCGCTGGAAGCCGTCATCGAAAGGCCTCTTCCGTTCGCGTAGGCGAGCGCCTGTTCATTATACTCCTTCTTGGCAGCCGCGTTGAACACCTCGATGGCCTTGAGATCGAGGGTATCGAGAATCTCCTCGCGGATTCCGGCGCGCCAGTGATCGTAGGGATGGGACGGAATCGCCACGCCGCCGCGGTCTTCGATGGCTTTGACAACTTTCGCCGCGGGTTCTCCGCGCATGACCGGAAGCGTGGTCCCAACGCAGAGCAGATGACCATCCGCCGTCGAAACCTCGACCCCTGGAACGACCAGAAAGCCATGCGCAGGTTGTCCGTCAAGCCGCTCCAAACCCTTCTCAATCAGATATTCATGCGCCTCGCAAGTATCATGGTCCGTGATGGCGATTCCGCTCAACCCCCGAGCCCTCGCGGTCTCGATCAATTCCTCCGGCGCGCTGGCGGCGTCCGCTGAAAAGTATGAATGGACGTGGAGATCGAATCGATGAAGCATGGTGGAATTCCCGTTTCGTTTTGACGAACAGGTTCTCTAAAGAGTGTACTATACTTCTATGCACACCGCTTTCAAAGAATGGGCCGTTATTTGCGAGGCGCTGGGCACCGGACTGCAAAGCGTGATTATTCGCAAAGGTGGCATCGCCGAAGGCACGAAGGGGTTTGCCTTTCGCCACGACGAGTTCCTGTTGTTTCCCACCTGGTTTCACGAGCAATTGGAAAAGACCACCTTGTCGCCGGATACCACCGTGCCGGGCGAACCCGGTGAGGAACTGGAAGTGCGCTACACAGCGAGCATCGAGTGGAGCGGGATTCTTACGGATTGGGAGCGAGTGGCGCGTCTGCGGGCGTTTCACGTGCTTCGCGAAAGCGTCGTCGAAGAACGTTACCATTACAGTGGGACCGAGGGTGTCCATGTTGCCTTCGTGCGCGTCTACCGCCTTAATCCGCCCCTGCGATTGAAAAACGAAAAGAAATACGCTGGTTGCCGTTCCTGGATCGATCTTCCGGAGATCGAAGGCAGGGTCCTGGTCTCTGTAATCAGCGATGAAGAACATCAACGGCGCAAGAATCTGCTTGAGGAGTTGCTGAACTCATAGTGCGGGGTGCCAGCTTCACGCAACGGCAAGCTCGATCTTGCGCTGATCCGGGCTGATATCAAAGAGAATCGGCACATCGCAAATTTCCTCCAGCGTCCGCCTATTGGTCTCCGTCGCAGCATTCGGATTGCCGGGGAGTGTGTTGAGGACGATTCCACGACAATCAAGACCGTGTGCGCGGATGCTCTCGATGGTCAGCAAGGTGTGGTTCAGACAGCCAAGACGATTCGCCACGACGAGGAGGACCGGAAGCGCGAAGAGCGCCGCAAGATCGGCAACCGTGGCTTGCGGCGTGAGAGGAACCAGCCAGCCGCCTGCCCCCTCGACCAGCAAAGAGCGCCGGCGGTTTCGATGATGCGCGAACCACGTCGCAAGCGCCGCAAGGTCCAAATCGCGATTCTCCATGCGCGCCGCGACGAGGGGAGCCACCGGATTCTGAAACCAGACAGGATTGGAAGCGTCGGCCGAGAGCTCATTATCCGACGCGGCGCAAAGGGCCTCCACATCATCGCGCGAGCCACAGCAGATCGGTTTTAGCGCGACTGTATCGAATCCCACCGTGCGCAACGCGCGCGTGAGCAATGACGCGACGTAGGTCTTGCCCACCGCCGTGTCCGTTCCAGTGATGAAGTAATTCACCGTTAGAACCGTGCGAGCGGCTGAGTGCCTGGCTGTCTTTGCGGGCAATCCATCATTTTTCCTGCCGGGTCGCGTCGAGAAATACGCGCTCTAACGTCAACTGCGCTTTTCGCGTCTCTATTAACTTCGCGCCGGAGGCCTTCGCAAGCGCGGCGATCTTTTCTGCAAGATCAGCTGGTGCATCCTGGATAAGATATTCCGTCTGGCCTTCAACTGTGACAAGGTCGGCGAGCCTCCCTTCGCGAACCATCGACCCCCGCGACATGATGCCAACCCGATCGCAAACCTCCTGCACCTGTCCCAGTAGGTGCGAGGTCAGCAGAACGGTCTTCCCGCGCTTCTTGAGTTCGAGGATCAGGTCCCGGATTTGGCGCGAGCCCACCGGGTCCACGCCCGCTGTCGGTTCGTCCAAGACAATCAGGCGTGGGTCCTGAATAAGGGCCTGCGCGAGGCCGATTCGCTGGAGCATTCCCCTTGAATAGCCGCCAACGCGCCGGTGCCTCGCTTCCTCGAGTCCGACGAGGGACAGAAGCTCTCCGATCCGTGCGTCGAGTTGCCTGCCGCCAAGGGCGCAGATCTTTCCGAAGAATCGCAAAGTCTCCTCGGCGGTCAGAAACTTGTAGAAGTAGGGATTTTCGGGAAGAAAGCCGACGGTGCGATGGCTGCGATAATCGCGGCTGTCCTCTCCGAAGATCTTGCTCTCTCCGCGCGTCGGGGTAGCAAGACCCAGGAGAACCTTTAAGGTCGTGCTCTTTCCGGATCCATTGGGGCCGAGCAACCCGTAGACCTCGCCTTCCTGAACCTCAAGACTGAGGTCCCTCACCGCGACCACCTTCTGCCATCGCATGGGAACGGGATAAAGCTTGGTAAGTCCAGAAATGGAGACGGCCGTAGTGCTCATTCCAAGTCCGGCAGGCTGCTAGACGATACGAAATCCTTTGAAGGGACTGGGAATTTCGATTTCGGCAGTGCGCTCAGCGGCGATGTGGCCGCCCAGCGTGCTCTCGCGGATCGCTCGCAAAAATGCCGCGACCTCTTCGTCCTCACCACTTACTTGCAATTCGACCCGCCCGTCGGGGAGGTTGCGCACCCAGCCGTTAACGTCGTAGCCTTGGGCGATGCGTTTTGTGATCCAGCGGAAACCCACTCCCTGCACATAACCTTCGTAAAGAACGCGGGTCGCTTTCATTCGCGAATCTGGCCGTCGCCGCGTATGACGTATTTGTAAGTGGTCAGCTCTTCCAGACCCATCGGTCCACGCGCATGAAGCTTATCCGTGCTGATCCCGATCTCGGCGCCAAAGCCGAATTCCCCTCCGTC
>JAXIPG010000104.1:0-4219 GCA_045403045.1 Terrimicrobiaceae bacterium | reverse complement strand
ATGCACGCCGGGTATCTTCCCGGCTATGCGGCTTCGCATGGCTGTGTCCGGCTTCCGCCGAAGATGGCGCGCCATTTTTTTGACAACGTGTCGATTGGCACACCGGTCACCGTCGTAAACTGATTCATGGAACGCATTCCGACAACCGATGCCAAGCGCCGCTTCGAGCGACTGGTCGCAGAATGTCTCGACCCCTTGTACCGGACCGCCTATCGGCTGATGGGAAATCCCGATGCAGCCCGCGAGCTCGCTCACGAGGCGTTTTTGCGGGCCCAGCGCGCACTCCCACACCTTCCTCACGACGCGAATGCCAGGGCATGGCTGTTTCGGATTCTGCGCAATGTCTGGATCGACCACATTCGAAAGTCCGCGCGCGATCCGCAGTTGCTCCCCTTTGACGAGATCGAGGATTTCGCCGAGCTGCCCGCTCCGAAGCTCGACGTGATGGACGAGGAGAGCCGCCGCCGGTTGGAACAGTGCCTCGATGACCAGGTTCTCGCCGCCATCCAAAGCCTTCCGGACGACATGCGCCTTGCGCTGCTCTTTCAGACTTTCGGCGGCCTCAACTACGAGGAGATCAGCCAGGCGTTGGAATGTCCGATCGGCACCGTCATGTCGCGACTTCATCGCGCAAAGGCCCGCCTGCGGGAACAACTGGCCTCGTATGCCGCGGAGCATCATGCCGCCAGCTCTCAAACATTGAAAACCGGAGGGGATCGCCATGTGCAAGCTTGACTGCGAAGAAACCCAAAACCTGCTGGACGCCTTTGCCGACAATGCCCTCGACGGCGTGACCAGCCTCGCCGTGCAGGACCATCTCGATACGTGCGTCCGTTGCCGGCGTCATTGGCAATGGAACAAGGCACTCGCTAGCAGCCTGAGCCGGTTGGCGGAAGCCACACCTTCCGCCGACGCGAGCCTGCGTGCGAGCGTGCTCGAGAGTACCGAGAAAACCCTCTTCGAGCTTTGGATCGTTCCACGGCTTCGGCAACGCCTGGCTACGGCGGCGATCTTCATTGCACTTCTTGCAGGTGGCGCCGCTCTGCTTTTCCGGCAGCAGTCGTCACCGCCCGCGGCGATGGATTTCGTGCGGAACCACAGCGTCTCGCATGAGCCGGATGATAAGAACTACCTCACCACCAGCGATCATGCCCAGGCGCAGGATTGGCTAACCGAGCGGCTTCACGTCGGTCTGCTCATTCCAAAGCAGGCGCCCGACGGATTTCAATTGGCAGGCGTGCGAATTTGCCGCATGCGAGCCGCACCTATTGCTCAAGTCATTTATGAGAAAGACGGCCAGCGGCTTTCCTTTTATTTGACGGAGCAGTCCCTTGCATCGCTCAGCGGCCTGGACCACGCGGAGCGGCATGTGGCGAGTCCCGTTCGCACCGGCGAATGTGAGGGCAAGCATCTCGCCGTCTGGAGCCAGGCGGATAGGTCCTACGTTCTTGTCGGAGACGTTTCGCCAGACGATCTCCTCGCGCTCGCCAACCGGCTCTCCGCGGAATTGTGAATCTTATGGGAACATTGATCACTCGCATCCTCGGCTTTCTCGATATTGCCTCCTGGCCATTCACTCGACTTTCCCGTCTTCTTTGGCAGGCGCGATACGCGCTTGGAATTCTTCTCATCGTTCTATTCGTGAGTGAATGGATGGGCGGGAACAAACTCACCCGGCCGACTTCCATGCTCGAGAAAGTGGGAGGCTTGTTCTCCGCCTATGCTGCCGAATCCGCCACCGACGAACACACGAACCGCCTCGCGAATGAAAAATCACCCTACTTGCTCCAGCACGCCCATAATCCGGTGGACTGGTATGCGTGGGGTGAGGAAGCGTTTGCGAAGGCTCGCAAGGAAAACAAGCCGATCTTCCTCTCGGTCGGTTATTCTACCTGCCACTGGTGTCACGTGATGGAGCGCGAATCCTTTAGCGATCCGAAGATCGCCGCCTACATGAACGAGCATTTCGTGAATATCAAAGTGGACCGCGAGGAGCGCCCTGACGTGGATCGCGTCTATATGACCTTCGTGCAGGCCACCACGGGCGGAGGCGGCTGGCCAATGAGCGTCTGGCTCACGCCCGACCTCAAGCCGTTCGTTGGCGGCACGTATTTCCCGCCCAAGGACGCGTTCGGCCGCCCCGGATTTCTCACTGTGCTCGAGCGCATTGCTGAAGCCTGGAAGGACGAGGAACCGCAAATCCGTGCCCAGGCCGCGCAGATCACCGACCAACTCCAGAATTTCGCGGGCGCACGAACCAGCCCGAATGCGGATCTCAGCGCCTCGATTCTCTCGGACGGATTGAAGCAAATGAAAGGCCGCTTCGACTCTCGCGAAGGCGGCTTCGGCCCCGCTCCGAAATTCCCGCGCCCGTCCGAACTCCTCTTCCTTTTCAGTGAAGCCTACCGCGTCGGCCGAGACTCGAAAGATGGCAGGCGCGCCATCGAGATGGCGACATTCACGCTCGAGAAGATGGCCGCAGGCGGCATCCATGACCATCTCGGCGGCGGCTTCCACCGTTACTCGGTCGACGGCCAATGGCACGTCCCGCATTTCGAGAAAATGCTCTACGATCAGGCGCAACTCGTCGAAGCGTATCTCATCGCTCATCAAATCACCGGTAGGAAAGCATTCGCGGATACGGCGCGCGGCATCCTCGATTATGTCGTCCGCGAGATGACCTTGCCCGAAGGCGGATTCTACTCCGCAGAGGACGCCGACAGCTACATTCGGGCCGGGTTCAATGAAAAGGCCGAAGGCGCTTTCTACGTTTGGACGGCAAGGGAAATCGAGGAAGCGCTGGGCAAGGCACGTGCGGCGGAATCCGGTTACGTCTATGGCGTCGAATCAAGAGGGAATACCTCCGGGGAGGGTGACCCTCACGGTGAACTCCGGGGCAAGAACGTCCTCATCCGGCGTCATACCGTCGCGGAAGCCGCCAAAAACTTCGACGTGAGCGAGGAGGAAATGAAAAAGCGCCTCGACGCCAGCCGCGAAAAACTCTTCGCGCTTCGCGCCAAACGTCCGCATCCGCACCTCGACGACAAAATCATCACCGCGTGGAACGGCCTCATGATCACGGCCTTCGCCAAAGGCTACCAGGTGCTCGGCGACGAAAAGTATCTCGACGCCGCGAACCGCTCCGCCGATTTCCTCCGCAAAAACCTCTACGATACAAAAAAACAAACCCTCATCCGTGCCTGGCGCAAAGACGCCGCGGACATCGGAGGCTTTGCAGAAGATTATGCGTATCTTATTCGCGGATTAATCGACCTCTACGAATCGAGCTTCGACACCGCGCGTCTCGAGTGGGCAATCACCCTGCAGCACAAGCAGGACGCGCTCTTCTGGGACGACAAAAACGGCGGCTATTTCAGCTCCACCGGCGATGACCCAAGCGTCCTTCTCCGTATGAAAGAGGACTACGATGGCGCCGAACCGTCGCCCAACACCATCTCCTCGCTCAACCTGCTCCGCCTGGCGCATCTGCTCGGTGATTCCGCATGGAGCGAAAAGGCCGAACGCACCCTGAAGAGACTCGCCGGGCAAATGCAGCGGGCCCCGCTTGCTACGCCAATAGGTCTCGTCGCACTCGACACCTATCTCTCGGGAGCCGAGCAAGTCATAATCGTGGGAAAGAAAGACGAGGCCATTACCCGCCAAATGCTCAAGAGCCTATGGGGAAAATTCCTCCCTGGCGCCGTTTGGGCGCTCATCGAAGACGAGGCCAGCCGAAGCTTCTTCGCCAAGCACGCCGAGTTCTACGGCAGCGTGCAAACCATCGATAACAAAACTACGGCCTATGTGTGTGTAAAATTTGTTTGCAATCTTCCCACCGCAGATCCTGCCATTTTCAAAGAGGAACTCAGTACTCTAGACAACAAAGCGACCGGCGCCAATTAGTCCGGCGGCTTTTTCGCCAGTGAGCCAACCGCTTGCCCTTCCCGGGAGGGATCCATGGGCTGAACTTCGCTATATTCGCTGACTCCCCTCCGCATTTCGGAGCCGTCCAAGGCTCCATGCCCGCCTTCGGTGTCTCACGCGAAGGGAATATACTTCATCGCTCGTCGCTCAGATGGTTTGACTATGAACGACAAGCTCAAACTCCTCGCCAAAGAACTAACTAGGACCTCCGCCTCCTACCCGCTTTGAAACCCCTCGGAGGATGACTTGATCGCCGATAACGCGCTTGCTGGAGCCCTCGGACCATCTACGGAAG
>JAXIPG010000258.1:0-6597 GCA_045403045.1 Terrimicrobiaceae bacterium | reverse complement strand
GCTGCGGACCTGAGTGGCGCCAGCTCCGCTGCAGCCTTGAATTCCTTGTCTGCATCGGTCAGGTCGTTTCTCAACCAGTAGAGCTTTCCCAACGCGAGATGAGCCGCGACCGAATTTGGATCGAGGGAAAGCGCGTGCTTGGCTTTGCTCTCGGCGGAAGCCGGATCCCGTTTCCGAAGAGAAAGACCGGCCAATGCCAGATGAAAGCCGGCTTTATCGCCTGCGTTGAGGCTGCGGAGCCGTTGTTCGGCCTCATCAAGCTCCCGTTGACTGCGAGATGATTCGGCCAGAAGCAGCATCGCTTCATTGTGGTCTGGGGATCGGTCGAGAATTGCGAGGGCCTCTTTTCTCGCTTCTGCAAACTGTCCCACCGACATGAAAACCAAGGCCAATTTCGTCCGGGCTTCGAGGTTGTCGGGAACCAAATCCCGTGCTTTCAGCAGAAACGGAGCAGCGTTCAGCGGCGCGCCCTGTTCGTACCAGATGGCGCCCAATTGACGGATTGCGGTCGCATTTTGAGGATCCGCTCTGAGCAAGTTCAAATATTCAATCTTCGCCTTATCATACTCGCCGGATTCGAAATAGCGGTCGGCTCGCTTCAAAAAGCCGGACTTTTTTGCTTCGGACGAACAGCCTATGGCAAAACCCGCGACCAGGATGGCTGCCAGGGCGCGAGGATAGATCCGTTTCAGCATTCGCATACATTCACTACGACAAATGTCGCTGAGTTTGCTAGACTCTGCCACCTGCGGGCAGGTAATCACCGCCAAGTCCCCTTTTGCCGAGCGCGATGCGGACACGCGGCTCGCCGGATGCGAATCACTCCCTAGCGATCTCAAGTTTCTCCATCAATTCGTAGAGTGTGGGGCGGCTGATTCCGAGTTCGATTGAGGCTGCGCTAATCTTACCCGCGTTTCGTTTTAACGCTTGTAGAACCATTTCTCGCTCAATACTTTCCCGCGCTTCCTTGAGAGTGTTCACGGGAACGGCCACGGCGACATGGGTTAGTTCCATGTCTCCTGGTGTTATTCGTCTCTCGTCCGCCATGATCACCGCTCGGTGAACCCGGTTTTGCAGTTCGCGCACATTGCCGGGCCAACTATGCCGGCTCGCTGCGCGGAGAGTTTCCGGCGTGAAGGTCAAACCCGTTTTACCGCTTTGTGCGGCGAAGCGGTTGAGAAATTCTGTCGCCACGACGGCGATGTCATCTCCCCGGTCTCGCAGAGGTGGCAAACCGATGACCACGACGGCCAACCGAAAGTACAAGTCCTCGCGGAACTTCCCGTGGGCTATGGCATGCTGGAGATCGGCATTCGTTGCGGCGATGACTCGCACGTCGGACTGAATTTCCTGTCTGCCACCCACGCGCATGAAGGTTTGCTCCTGGAGAAACCGGAGGAGTTTCACCTGGATGGGAAGCGGCAACTCGCCGATCTCGTCGAGAAACAGGGTGCCTTTCGCGGCGCTTTCAATGAGACCTTTGCGCTGCGCATGAGCGCCGGTAAAGGAACCCTTTTCGTGCCCGAAGAGCTCGCTCTCAAGAAGGTTCTCTGGGATGGCATTGCAATTGATCGCGATGAAGGGTCCGTCCTTCCTCAAACTGCGCCGGTGAATCGCCTCCGCCGCCATCTCCTTCCCGGTCCCGCTTTCTCCAAGCAATAAGACCGGTGCGCTGGCCGTCGCCACTTTGCGAATCGCGACGAACACCTCCTGCATCTGCGGGCTCGTGCCAATAATGCCTTCGAAGGCCTCTTCTCCCGAACTTCGTTGCAGGTCGCGGTATTCCTTTTCAAGGTTTGCGACATAGAAGCATCGCCGAAGGAGAAGCATCAGTTCCTCAATATCAACAGGTTTGCATAAGAAATCATAAGCCCCGGCGCCAACGGCTCGCAGGGCGTTCTCCTTTTCCTCCTGTCCGGAGATGATGATGACCTTGGCGGTTCTATCCAAAGCAAGCAAGCTGGACAACGCCGCCAAGCCTTCCTCCGGTTCGTTTGGACGGGGCGGTAGGCCCAAGTCGAGAATTGTTACGGCGGGACGGCGTAAATTGAACGTTTCCAGAGCCCCAACGCGATCCCCGGCCAGGAAGACGTCGTAGTCTTGGCCGACAGCCCACTTCATTTGCGTGCGGATCTCCTCGTCGTCATCAACGATGAGTAATTTCGGTTTCATGGGAAGATGAATCGAGTTGATGGTGGATGGACGAGTTGATGGTTGATCGTTGATGGTTGATAGCCCGCTCCAAGGAGAACGCCCCTCTCTCGGTCCACCATCAACTATCAACAATCAACCATCAACCATCAGCTGCGAGAGGCAGAAAGACCCCGAACTTCGTGCCTTTTCCTGGCTCGCTCTCCACCTGAATGTTTCCCCGGTGCGCTTCGACAATCATTTTCGATTGGAACATGCCGATCCCCAGACCCTTTTTCTTCGTCGTCTGGAATGGCCGAAAGAGAGAATCCCTCAAAAAATCCGGACTCATTCCGCAACCGTTGTCGGCGATCGAGAGAACGGCCCGGCCTTCGCACTGGCTTGTTTCTACGCGGATCTGACCGTCCGAGCCCACCGCCTCCCGAGCATTCAGCAGCAAATTGGTTACGACGTTCTGGAGTTGCTCGCGATCGACGACGACTTTTGGCAGGGGGTGGAATTCCTTTACCAGCTCTATTCCGCGCATTCCATTCAGGTTTTCGAGGGTTTCAATGACAAGTTGGTTGAGATCAGATTCGATCGGTTTGAGTTCGAGCTTATTCCGCAGGACGCTCAGGCGGCGGATGTGAAGATTGATTCGGCTTACCGTGTTCGCGATCCCTCGCAGGGCGTCCTCGCGGAAGGAGGGATCACCAAAATGCGAGGGAAGATTCTGCAACGTCAGGCTAAGAGTCGAGGTGGCATTCTTGAGGTCATGCACGAAAAACGCCGACATAGTTTGGAAGGCCTCCAGTTCTTTCGCTAGCATCAGCTCATCCGTCAGTCGAAGGTTCAACAGGACTGCGGCGATCTGATCCCCAATGCACTTGAGAAGATCCAGTTCCTCGACGGTGTAGGGCAGCCCGTTGACCCGATCTGCTAGAATCGCACATCCAAGCCACCGGTCTCCGGCCCATAGCGGGAGGCAAATCCGACTCCCTCCCTTGCGGAATTGAGCCGCAGTGGCCTGTTTCAAGTTCTCCGCCCATTCCCCCTTCAACTCCTCCAGATTGAACGGCTGCGAATTCTTGCGAGCTTGCGGTGGCATGGCGCTTCGAAGCGAAAGCTCTAGGTTATCGTCCGCCATCAGCGCAGTGGACGCTCCGAGAACGAGCCTTTCCTTTCGTTCATCGACGCGCCATATCGTCACGGACAAGACATTGAAGGTCTCGGAAATCAGCTTTGCCGCGGTGGAGCACACAGCGTCACGATCGAGGACGCCCGACATCCGCTGAGTAAAGAGGAGCCATACCTTGCGAAAATCATGTTGAGGCCTCTTGAAGTGACGGCTCACGAAGCGCTGTATCCTCTGTCGAAGCCGCTCAGACAGCAACAGAACAGCCAAGCCCGCAATCCCCAGGAGCACCAGGAAGGCCTGAGTTTTGAAACTTCCGGCCCCGCCCAAAAACGCGATGAGTTGAGCCAGCAAGCCGATAGCAAAAAGATACCCGCCGGCCAGCAAGACTGTCACAGTACCTTGGAGGACGCTTTGCGACGGATAAACATCGATTTCGGAGATTCCATTCCGCAAATAGCCGATCCCTATTAGTGCGCATCCAATGAAAAGCGCGCCGGTTTCGATATCTATCAGCGTCAAGTCATACCCGGAGTAGAGCATGTCCTGACTTAAGGTGTAGATCCTTCCGCCAAAAATCACGGCAAGACCCAGGACTACGAATTTGATCCGCCATCGCATGGTTCCGACCGTTGATCGAAAAGTCTTTTCGAGGTTGTTAAGGATCATCACCGCGGAGATCAAACACAGAACGTTCAAAGTCCTTCCCGCTCCGCCGAAGCTGAGACTCCACCCCTGGTTGGCGTCAGCCGGTGGCAGCAGATGAATCAGCTCTGACCGAAATCCAAGCGAAATACCGATCGGAAAAAGGAAAGCCGCCCCCAGGAAGAACTTCCATGTCTCCAGGAATTCCCGGTAGTTTCCGCGCGAATAGCTTAAGCTGAAGGCTAACCAGATTCCCGGCAAGAAGGACTTCGTCACAAGAGCGAGAGATTGCCAATAGGCGACTTTCTCGGGATGCGAGACTTGCAGGCTGATTGCTCCCACGGCGCTTTCAACTGCCAGCGTCGCCATTCCGGCAAAAAAACACCAACCCGCGAACGTGCGCCGCTTGCGGAAAAGAGCCGCCAAAGCCAAAGCACCGCTGGAGAGCGCCGCCGCGAAAGCCAATATGGAACTTGATGTCACAACGATCGAAAAATCCGCAGATTACGCAGATTGACGCAGATGGCGCGGGGTGCCGAAATTCAAGAGCAGGGCCTTTGTCAGGCGCGAGGCCTTGAGGTAGTTGATGACTTGAGGCTCCTCAATGCCCAAAAGTTTTTCTCCATCTGAGTCATCTGCGGATTAGCCGGTTTCCCTAGAGGAACTTGCGGCGATCTCGCCTCTTCGCAGCCACCAGAGCAACACGAACAATGGTATCAAGGAAAGCGCAAAAAACAGCGGACCGCCCCGGTGGTGAATGACGGTATGGATCATCTGGGGGCCGACGTGCACGCAAAGCAGACCGATCACCAGAATACGGAACCCATTGCGCAGGATTGCCAATGGAATCACCAGTGCGACCAGAACTGCGCGTCTCAACGGGCTTTTCAGGAACAGATACGATGCCAGCAGGCTCGTGATAAAAAGCACCCAACTTGACCGGATTCCACTGCATTCCTGTGCGACTTCAATGACGATTCCGGGCAATTGAAACACGGTCCCGTCCCGCAGCACCGGCGTGCCGGTGATGCTGAAGAACAGGGCAGCCGCTTCGGCTGAGGCCAGCTTCGATGCTGTCTCGAGCCAATCCACCACGCCGTCGGGCAGTGGGACCATGAAAATCAAAAACGCAAACGGGAAGGCAGCGTATGCCATCCACTTCCGGCCCATGAAAAGAAATCCGCCGGCTGAAACTAGGCAGGCGAATGAGAATGCGATCAACGATAGATAATCGTTGTAGCTTAAGGGTGCATTGGTCTTGATCAGGCCTCCTGCTGCGAGCAACGAAGCGATACCCGCGGCGAGCAAAATCGACGTCCATCCCGGAGCGAATGTGTAATCCGTTGACAGTTCCTTGCGCCGGACATAGATCAGGTAGGCTGAAATGAAGGGTATCATCACAATGTGCGAGTGGATATCCGTTGCCAACGCATATGTGGCCAGAGAGATCAGCGGACGAAAAAAGGCTACCGCAAGTAGAAAGACGAAAGCGAGAAAGCCAACCAGGCGGCGCGAGCCCGAGGACTCGGCCGCCCGTTTCCGGCTACGCTGCGGGGAAAGGGGTAATTGGCTTGTATTCAATTTAATATCGACAGCCGTGTCGGATGCTTCCATCGCCAAAATGAAGGGTGTAGAGCGCATCAACCACCAACAATCTATGATCAACCGTCCACTGTTTTGCGGCACCACATTCAGTTTCTTCCAGGATCGTTCGCCAGTCGCCCGGAGTTCAAGAGGAGCTCGAAAGCGTATCCAGCCGTTTCAGAAATGAAGTCCTTGGCCCGCTCTGAGGAACGCCACCACGGCCCCGACCCGTAGCCGGTGGGCGTCCAAGCAACGACCCCGACTTTATTTCCGTTCCCTTCCACCTTGGCGAAAACCAAACGGCTGCGCCTGGCATGAGGACCATGAGTGAAGACATTGAGCGCCTTGGGCTGGATGGCCTTAGCTTGAAGTGCGTGGAAGACGGCCACAGCAGATTCGTAGGTGCGCCCCCTGTCAACATCTCTGGACGGAGCGACGATTATTCTATCCTTGGGAACGTCCCATCGAATCAGTTCGCGATTTGCCATCTCGGCGTAACTTAAAGGATTCTCTTGCCAGCGATCCGAGACCGGTCCCCCGCTTGCAACGAGGTACTTATAGCCCCACTGCTTGAACTCCGCCGCTGCGGCGCGCATGCCATCGCGTCCAATCCATCCTTCCACCACCAGGACTTCCGCCGGCAGCCGCTCCGTCGAGGAAAGGAAGGATTCTCCGGCCAGAGACCACCAAACTCCGGGAACAGCAAGCATCGCAGCGATCAAACCCCACCCAATCCATGTCGGCCACCATACTGTCCGTCGTCGCACTAGGGTGGCCGTCAGGGAAGATCTCCATCGCATGCCTCAGTTTTCCGTCGCCCATTTCGCCCTCGCGCAGTCAGCGCGCGAAGCGATGCGTTCTAGGTCAATTGGACGCATTCACGAAGCGCAGAGAGAATGCACGCGGGTGGCCTGAGGGAGCGAAATCCGCGAGTTTGGTGTTTTCAACGCGACGTTGCATGGTCAGCCGGGGCTTCATTGGCTGATCTTGAGTGTCTTCGATGAATCCGGAGCCATCGAGTCGAGATCCGGTATAGATGCAACCTGAGGAAGCGTGACCCCACGGCACATTGACATCTTCGCAGGCTTGGGCGATGTCCCGGG
>JAXIPG010000102.1:0-38039 GCA_045403045.1 Terrimicrobiaceae bacterium | reverse complement strand
ATCAACGGGACTGGAGGTTTTGCGCCACCAATTTCACCATAAAGTACGCCACGATATTCGCCAGGATCACCGCCAGAATTCCTCCGGCCGAAGCGATGCCGGCATCAAATTGCTGAAGGCCCAAGGCATACACCAGAAAGGCAAGGTTCGTTGTTGCCGTTCCCGGTCCGCCCGAGGTGGTTGTGTAGATCTCGGCGAAAATCGACAACAGAAAGATCGTTTCGATCATTACGACGACCCCGATCGCACGGTTCAGGTGCGCGATCGTGACGTAGAAGAAAAACTGCACAGGATTCGCGCCGTCGACAGCCGCAGCCTCTTTTTGCTCCTGATCGAGCGACTTGATCGAGGTAAAAAGGATCAGGAACGCGAAAGGCAGCCACTCCCAAGAAACAATGATGATGATTGAAAGCAGGGGATGCGTGCTAAACCAATCAATTGCTGGCAGCCCCAGCTTTCCCATCGTCACAGCGAGAAACCCATAAACTGGGTGCATCATCATGTTCTTCCAGATCAGGGCGCTCACCGTTGGCATCACAAAGAACGGAGCGATAACCAGCAGGGCCGCTATGTTCTTTCCAAAGAACTCTCGATCAAAGAGAACAGCCAACAGCGTTCCAAGCACCACCGTGATGATCAGCACCGCGCCGATCAAAATGACGCTGTTCGCAATTGCCGGAAAAAACGCAGGGTCTTCCCAGAGATACTTATAGTTCTCGAACCCCGCAAATCCTGTGAGCTCAGGATTCAGGAGATTTTTTCGGATAAACGAGAAATAGATGGTCATCCCCAACGGGACGATCATCCACACCAACAAAACGCCCACCGCGGGCGCCTGAAGCAGAGGCAAAATCTTGCTGGGCTTTGCCTCTTCCTCGGGCGCAGCGGGTATGGTTGCGGCGGGCTGTTGTGCGGTGCTCACTGAATTTCGATGCCAGCGCCGGCAGAAGTTACTTTTGTAAACCGGCCTGTTTAACAGCCTTGTTCGCGGCCGCCTGGCTTGCCTTCAAAACCTGATCCACAGTCATCTTCCCCGCCAACGCTCCCGCGACATTCTGGCCTACCACAGTGCCGAAGGACTGGAACTCGGGAATACCCACAAACTGAACACCCGTATAAGGAACCGGTCTGATAGCCGGATTGGTGGGATCCGCGGTTTGCATCGCATTTAGTGTCACAGCAGCAAATGGAGCTGCCTTCTGATATTCGGGGTTTTCGTAGGTTGATTTTCGAGTTCCCGGAGGAACCGTTGCCCACCCGGTTTCTTCGGCAACCATTTTGATGTACTCCTTGGAAGTAGCCCAAAGCGCGAACTTCTTGGCTGCATCCGGAGACTTTGAGGACTTGGGGATTGCAAACGCCCAGGACCACAGCCAATGGGAACCGTTCGGCGTTTTCTCAATGGGCGCATTGGCAAACGCCACCTTGTCGGATACTTGCGATTCCTTCGGATCGAAGAGCGGACCCGCACCGGAAGTGGCATCGATCCACATCGCCGCCTTTCCAGTGGCAAAGATAGTCAGGTTCTCGTTGAACCCGTTGGATGTGGCACCTGGAGGCCCATATGCTTTCATTAGATCGACATAGTAGGTAATCGCGTTTTTCCACTCCGGGGTGTCGATCGTTGCCTTCCAATCCATATCGAACCAAGCGCCCCCGAAAGTGTTGACCAACGTGTCGACATAAGCCATGTTTTCGCCCCAGCCTGGCTTGCCGCGCAGGGTAATTCCATAGATCCCCTTTCCTTTGTCAGTGAGGGCTTCAGCAAACTTCTTGATATCAGCATAAGTTGCTTGCTCAGGCATCTTGAGCCCTTTTTCTTCGAAGAGGTCCTTTCGATACATCAACATCGAACTCTCTCCGTTGAAGGGCAACGCATACAACTTCCCATCATGAGAGAGCCCGTCCCGGATCGACTTAAAAACATCGTCGATGTCGTAATCAGCCGGAAGATTCTCCATCGCAGTGAGCCAGCCACGCTTGGCAAAGATCGGGGCCTCGTAAAGGCCGATGAAAATCACGTCGAACTGGCCGCCTCCGGTGGACGTGTCCGTCGTTATGCGCTGGCGCATGATGTTCTCTTCGAGCACCAGCCAGTTCAGTTTGATATCCGGGTTCGCAGCTTCGAATTTCGTGGACAGCTTCTTGAGCGTGATCATGTCAGGGTTATTGACCGTCACGATGTTCACCGTCTTCTGCTGGGCTATGGCACTGAGACCAGTGAATAGAATGGCTAACAGGAATGCGAGATGCCTTTTCATAGTTCTCTTGGGTTGTGGGTAGGGTGTATGGGGGGAAATCGCGTGAAGGCCGCTATTGGGGCTATGCAGTATGGGGGATATGTCGGAGGGAGCTCTTGGTGACTCCACGACCGTATTAATGATCGAACGTTATCATCTTGAAGCAATTCAATCATGAACGTCAAACTTTTTTTGGAAAAAAGTTGGGGTTGTTCGCGATTGGATCCCATTGGAAAAACTGCGCAATCCAATTCAATAGGCTCTTGTACAGCCGGTTTATATTCAGAGAGATAGGTTGCCGCACTCGCCCGATTGGTATGGCATGCGCTCCGGAAAGACGGGCCGCCTTCATCCACTGTCGCTGAGGGAGCGATTGGAACTTTTGACCCACGGTAAGCCAAAGACTACGATCTCCTTTCGGCCAGGCATACATACCCTCAGGGGGCGCGAAGGGAATTGCGTCGCAGCGCGAAGAACAAGGGCTTGCGTGGCGGGCGGGCATATGATACTAGGACGCTGCACCGCGGCCATTAGGAAGCAGAAGCGACTAAGCCCAGGGCGACGGGCGAGCCGCACTGCTTCGCCGATCCCCCCATTTTTTATGTTCGCTCAAGAACGACTCAAGGCGATATCAAAAGTCGTCCGCGAACGACGTCGCATGACTTTCGCCGAGCTGCAGGCGGTCATTCCAGCGTCCCCTGCGACCATCAGAAGGGACTTGGGCGAACTCGAGAAGTCCGGCGAACTCATTCGGGTTCATGGCGGCGTGATGGATACCCGCTACGTGAGGTCGGAAATCACATTCGACGAGCGGATGCTTCGAAATGTTCCTGCCAAAAGGGCAATCGCTGCTCTTGCCGCTAGGTTGATACCTCCCGGTGCGAGCGTGCTCATTGACGCCGGTTCGACCTGCCTTGAGGCGGGCAAAGCGCTCTTTGGGAGGAAAGACGTACGCATTATCACGCACTCGGTGACTTTAATGGAAGCCGCGCGCCAAGGTGAAGCGGAGCTTCTTTGCGTTGGCGGAGAACTCCGAAAAGTCAGCGGGGCTCTTACCGGGGGTCAAGCGCTGGGCATTCTCGCCACCGTTCGCGCTGATTTCGCGTTCATTGGCGCGTCCGGATTGGACGCTGAAGAAGGCTGCTCAAATACGCAGCTTTTCGAGGCCGAGATGACGAAGGCGATTCTCTCGAGAGCGAAACGAAAGATTCTCCTGGCCGATCGCACAAAATGGGAGCGTCCAAGCATCATTCGCTTTGCGGAATGGAGTGAGCTAGACGATTGGATCACCGACGGACCCCGGAGTCCAAAAGAAGCAAAGAGGCTGAAGTCGTTTGGTGTGAATCTGCATATCGCGCGCGACTGGAAGCCGGTATAATTCTATTCCTTATGCGCGACGTTGTTTCCTGATGCTACCGCGTCGAATTCCTCCGGGAACTTCGCGAGGAAGCTCTGTGTCGGCCATGAGCAAGCTTCGCCGAAGGCGCAAACGGTGCGCCCGGCGATGTTGTCCGCCACGCTCTTGAGAACCTTCGGGTCGCTGCTCAGCCCTCCCCCATCGAGCATTCGGGTGGTGATTTTCGACATCCAGAGGCTTCCCTCGCGGCACGGCGTGCACTGTCCGCAGCTTTCGTTGGCATAGAACTGATTCAGGTTGTTCAGCGCCCAAACCATGTCGCGCGAATCGTCCATGATCATCACGCCGGCGCTGCCAACCATCGTTCCCACCGACGCAAGGCCGGCGGCGTCCATCACGACATCAAGCACCTTCATTTCCTTGTCCACCATTTTGCCTTCGGCATTCTTCACCTTGATCTTGTAGACCTCATCGGCGCGCATCACCTTTGCGGAACTGCCTCCGGGAATCACGGCCTTCAGCTTCCGGCCCGGCCTCAGGCCGCCACAGACGTCGAAGATCAATTCTCCGAGCGTCACCGCTCCCGCGGGCAGCTCGTAGAAGCCCGGTTTCACTACATCGCCGCTGACGCACATGGTTCGCGTTCCTCCATCGCCGGGCGCTCCCATTTTAGCGTATTCCGCAGCTCCCATGCGAAGAATGTGCTTCACATGACAGATCGTCTCCACGTTGTTGACAATGGTAGGCTTTAAGTAGAGACCCAGGACGGCCGGAAAATAGGGCGGTTTGATACGAGGATACGGGCGCTTTCCCTCGAGCGATTCCAGCAGGCTGGTTTCCTCGCCGCAGATGTATGCGCCCGCTCCCTGGTGGACATATATATCCACGTCAAAGCCCGAATTCAGCATATTTTTCCCGACGAATCCCCTCGCCTGTGCCTCCTGGATCGCTTTCCAGACGATGCGCGCGGCTTCGGGAAACTCACAGCGGATGTAGATGTAGCACAGGTGCGTATTTGTCGCGTAAGCGGAAATTGCAAGCCCCTCGATGAGTTGATGCGGGTCGTAGTGGAGGATGTAGCGGTCCTTGAATGTTCCCGGTTCGGACTCGTCGGCGTTGACGACGATGTAATGCGGCTTGCCGTCGTCATATTTGATGAAGCCCCACTTCGCGCCGCAGGGAAATCCCGCCCCGCCGCGGCCGCGCAGATTGGAGGCTTTGACGGCGTCAACTATCTCCGCCGGCTTCATCGTCACGGCCTTGCGCAGCGATTCATAACCGCCATGAGCAAGATACGTCTCGATAGTGGTATCGTAGCCCGGCTTGCTAATGTTCTCAAAGATGATGCGCCGCTCCTTCGGATGCGGCGCAGGCATGATAAAAAGTTTCACGCTCATTTGTATCGTTCCAATATGCCGGAAACAGCCTCCGGAGAGATCCGTTCGTGCAACTCGTCGTTGATCAGGGCAACCGGGGCGCTGCCGCAACTGGCGAGGCATTCGACGAATTCCACGCTGAACCTTCCATCCGGAGTGGTCGGCGGCGCGCTGCCGTAACCGTGATGCTCCAGGTGAGGATCGAGTCCGACAGCCGCGCAAAACCTTTCTTTCACCGCATAACTGCCCGCCATCGCACATGCCAGCGTGCGGCAAACTCGAATGATCGTCTTCCCGGCAGCCTCACGACGAAACCACGGATAGAACGTCACCAGCTCATAAATATTGATCGGCTGAAGGTCGAGCCGGGCGGCAATCCATTCAATCCCGCTGTCGTCCACGCAGCCAAAATGATTCTGCCAGTAGTGCAGCAGGGGCAAAGAAGCGCTCCGCTTCGATACCGGGTAGTGCGAGACAATCTCGTCAATCTCCGCCTCGAACTCCGGAGTCACCTTATCGGCCTGCCGCCCGGTGGCGGCTGCCGGGTGGACGGCAGTGGTCACGGTCATGGTCGAAGGTTGTCGTGTTTTCCCATGCCTGCATCAAGAAAAAGGATATGCCGCGCGAAAAGATTTGGAGGAAGGCATGTGCGCATGGGCTCGCGTCCTTTAGTATTTCGCAGCCATGCTTCGAATGGTCTCGGAAATCCTTTCCCGCAAGTCCACTGGCTCGATCACCTCGGCATGGTCCCCCCAGCCGAGGATCCAGCTTTCCAAATCGGGAGCGACACCGACCTGCATCGTCAACTCAATCCCTGCCTGGCCTTTCGGACGAATCTCTTGGGACTTGTGCCATTGGCGCTCGGAAACAAGCCGGGCGGCAAAGCTATCAAAACGAATCCGAACCCGCTCCGTCTTGCCAGCCTCGAACGCCGCAAAGCTGCCCGAAAGCATTTTGGAGACGGAAAAATCTGCCGGCCGTTCGAAGGAAATCTTCAGCTTCTTCACGCCATCGATGCGTGTCAGAGCGAAGGTGCGAAGCTCCCGTCGCGCCTGGTCGCGCGCGATCAAATACCATTGGTTGTTGATGCAAGCGAGGTGATACGGCGCCGCGCACCGACGCTCCGGTTTCCTTGCGCGAAGGGAAAGATAATCAAACTCCACCAGCTGGCTGGACATCACGGCCTCCGTCAGCGATTCGAAGACATTGATCTGACCTAGAGGGACTCCAGCGGAATAAAAGGAAACCGCGTCGGATAATTCATGCAGGGACACACTGGCTTCGTCGCCGAGACTCGACACGAGTTTCTGAAAGGCCGTCTGCAGGGGCTTCTCAAAGGAAGTCCCACGATATTGCTCCACAGCCTTCTGAGCGACGAGAAGCGCCACCAATTCTCCCTCGCTGACGGTGATCAACGGAAACTGTCCTACCGCTCGTGTGTACGCGAAGCCATGCCGTGCGCGGTCGTATTCGAGCGGCAGCACAAGCTGGTCCCTCATGAAGTCCACATCGCGCTGAATCGTCTTCGCTGACACCTCAAATTCCCGCGCAAGGAGGGAACAGTTCGGATATCGCCTTGCCGAAAGGAGGTCGTGAATCCTGATCATCCGCAAAAGCGGCGGACGCGTCGCCCGCGACCCGGCAAAATAGTGACCAGGCCGTCTTGCGGACTCAGGCAATCTTTTTTTTGGCATAGGACATTATATGTCACATCCATTTTGGCACAGTCAATGGCGTTATGAAAAACATTCGCCACCTTATCCTGAAAGTCACTCGCAAGAGCTACCCGATCTGCCGGCAAATGGAGTTGTCGCTTCCCGGCTCGCGCCTCACCCGCGACGAAGCGAACTTCTTGCGCGAGATCCGCCAGGTACGCGAGCAGCTCGCGGTGACCCGGACTTGAACGGGACCCGTGTGAAAATTCGGCGAAGTCGTCGTTGGCGGAATCATGAATTTTCGGCTATCCTCCCCGCGATGAGACGAAGACGCCGGCCCGCGATTTGTTATGACGAGGACCTTCGCGCGATGCCGCACGCACTTTCCCGGTTAAAAAATCTCATTGTGCTCGTCCCGCGCAGGCCAGCAGCACCTTGCTCTCTTCATGCACGTTCAAGACATTTTCCAATCAACTCGCACAACTTTTTCGTTTGAATTCTTTCCGCCGAAGAGTCCGGAGGCAGTAGAAGCTCTCTACGAGACCATCCGCGAGTTGGAAGCCTATCAGCCGCATTTTGTCAGTGTAACCTACGGCGCCGGTGGCTCGACGCGAGAGCTCACCCACGACCTCGTCGTGCGCATCAAGCGAACAACTTCCCTGAATCCTGTCCCTCATCTCACCTGCGTCTGCCACAAGCAAACAGAGATCGCCGAAATTCTCGAACGGTACGCCCGCGCAGGCGTAAGCAACATTCTTTCGCTCGGGGGCGACGCTCCGAAGGGCCTGGAATACCGCAAGGCAGATGACGATTTTGAGCACGCGGCCGATCTTGTAAGGTTTATTCGAAAATTCAACGAATCGAAAATTCACCCGGACAGGCGCGGATTTGGCATTGGCGTTGCGGGATTTCCCGAGGGCCACCCAGCCACGCCGAATCGGCTCCTGGAAATGGATTACCTCAAGCAAAAGGTCGATGCCGGTGCGGATTATATTGTCACTCAGCTCTTCTTCGACAACCGGGACTTTCTCGATTTTCGCGACCGATGCGAGTTGGCAGGCATCCACGTTCCCATCATTGCCGGAATAATGCCGATTACCTCGATCGGCGGAATGAAGCGAATGGCCGAACTCGCCGCGGGAGCGCGGTTTCCCGCCAGACTCCTGCGCTCCTTGCAGCGCTGCCAGGACGATCCCGACAGCGTCGCGCGCGTGGGCATTCACCACGCCTCCGAACAATGCCACGATCTTCTGGAACATAAGGTGCGCGGCATTCACTTTTATACGCTCAATCGCTCCCATGCCACGCGGCGCATTTTCGAAAGCCTGGGCCTCAAACACTCCCGCTTGAAGGAGACCCAGGCCGCCTAAATTCGTTCCCGCTCAATTCGAAAGTTTCTCAGAAGAAAGGCTTGCCTTTTTCAATCCAAAAGCGTACGGAGGCAAAAACAATGAATTCTCGGCTCGTAACCGCTAAAATTTTCGCAGTATCCGAGGCTGTAGGCCTCGGGGCCGTGGCGATTTTGCGGAGCTGATTCAGATCACCCCATGAAAACCCACGGCCCGCCGAAGGTCGTGGGATTTTTGTTTCACGGCCGAGGTTGGACGAGGGTTTCAAATAATACTAACCCATGAACCCCACCACATCGAAAGAAAACTATACGCCGGGGCACACGGCAATCGCGTCCAGCTTCATGGCGGCGCGAGACCTTGAAAGCCACGGATTTTTCCTCTTACCGCTCTTGCAACCAGGGTTTGACGTCCTCGATGCCGGCTGCGGTCCGGCCACTATCAGTACGGACATCGCCGATGCGGTGTTCCCGGGCAAGGTTACCGCGCTCGACATTTCACCCTCGGAGCTTGATCATGGCCGCCGTCTCGCCGAGGGCCGCGAGATCGTAAATCTCGAATTCTTGGCGGCATCCGCTTACGAGATACCCTTCCCGGATAGCTCTTTCAATGTGGTCTTCTCCCACGCTCTTCTCGAGCACCTCAGCGAGCCGGGCAGAGCGCTCAAGGAATTTCATCGCGTGACGCGACCAGGTGGCTTTGTTGCGCTGTGTAGTCCTGACTGGGATGCGTTCGAGATCAGCCCGTTGCCCATGGCGCTAGGCCGCGCGATTAATGCCTATCGGGATCTTCACGAAAGCAACGGTGGAAACAGCCGGGCGGGATTCCACCTGCACGAGTGGCTGATCGAGGCGGGGTTCGCAGAGTTGTCCCATAGCGAATGGATCGAAGAATACGAAGATCCAAAGCAGATCGCGGAGTACCTGGCCTCGCAACTTGAGACCGCCGGTCAGTTCCATCACGCCACCGCGCTGCGCGATTGGGCTCGCGACCCCGCTGCGAGCTTCCGCCAATCGTGGAAATACGCGACAGGAGTGCGCCCGGGTGCGCACAAGCGGCGCAAACGCGTCATGGAGTAAGCCTCGCGGCGCGTTCAGTTGAACTGAGGGACCGGTTCCGAGCTCAATGACGAAACGCGCTCGTGCCTCAGGCCATGATCGCCCGGGCAATTTCGTTCGCCTGATCCGCGCCGAAAAGCGTTTGCACAACAGCGAGTCCGAAGTCCACTGCGGTGCCGGCTCCTCGCGCGGTGAGGATCGTTCCGTCCTGCACGACCCGCTCCTTGGCAAGAGCATTTGGCAGCTCCTCGTACACCGAAAAATGCGCGGTGAACTTTCTGTTTTCCAGCAGGTTCGCATCCTTCAAGACAGCTGGACCCGCGCAAATCGCTGCCACAATTTTCCCGGCCTGATGAAAAGATTTGGCGAGCTTGGCTGGACGGCCATCTGCCCGGAGAGCGTGCACACCCGGCCCGCCGGGGACAAGCAGGACGTCGAACTCTTCATCCGCCACGTCCGCCAGCGCAGCATCCGCTCGGAGAGTGAGCTGGCTTCGCCCCGTGACAGAAGGCTCGCCGTTAAGAGACGCCACAACCACTTCGGCACCGGCCCGTCTCAAGAGGTCGATCGGAGTGACTGTTTCAATTTCCTCGAATCCGGGAGCCAGCAGGCATAGAACGCGTTTGCTCATGGCAAGTTGTTAAATATCGGCCGCATGAGTCGTCAGATCTTCCAGAGAAACAAATTCCACCGTCGATGCGTGGGTCGCCTCCAGAATCACGGGCGGCGCCATTCCTGCATCGAGGGCTTCCTGCCAACGGCTAACGCACAGGCACCAGCGATCTCCCGGCTCGAGACCCTGAAATCCCATCTCCGGGCGTGGCGTGACAAGATCATTGCCACGGGAAACCGAAAACTCGAGAAACTCTGAGGTCATGACTGCGCAGACCGTATGAAGACCGAAGTCTCCCGGTCCCGTACGGCAGTAGCCATCTCGATAGAATCCCGTTGTTGGATCCGTGCAGCAGCATTGCAAACTTCCGCCGAGAACATTGGATGGCATATGTTCACCATAAACGAAATCTGGCTGCGCGGCAGTTGAAATATGACGCCTTCCTGATTTCTTCTTCCTCTATGAAAACGTTTTTCCTCATGCTGATTTGGTCTTGACGCCGGAAGAAATCGCCGAGATCGCCGGTTGACCGGATCGCCGCCCACGAGACGCTCATTCAAGAGACATGCCGCTCCGTATTCTCTTTGTGCCATTTGGGAGCGAGGGAGATGTGAATCCACTGTTGTGGCTCGCAGAGGGGATGGCTGCACGCGGTCATGAGCCCACCTTCCTTATCACACCCCACTATGGGCGCCTCGTTCAGCAGCACGGCTTTCCCTGGGCGCCCATCGGAACGGAAGAAGAATTCGTTCGCTTCGCGCGCGATCCACGCGTTTGGCATCCCAAGAAAGGAACGAAGATGGTCGTCCAAGGCATGCTCGAAACACTTCCAGCCTATCGCGAGGGATTCGCGATGGCGGGTTACGATTTTGATCTCGTCGTTCTTTCGAGCATGGCTATGGGAGCCGCTTCAGTGGCAGAAGCCAAGGGCATTCGGCGATTCACCCTCCACATGCAGCCGGTCTTATTTCGCAGTATCTACGACTGTCCGGTCTTCATGGAAGAGCTCTCCTGGCTGGCGCGGTCTCCACGTTGGGTGAAGCGGTTTTTTTTCGGCTTGGTGGACGTTCTTTTTTGGGAAACCGCTCGCAAACCGTTAAATGCCTTCCGCAGAGGGATGGATCTGCCACCGCTCAGGAATTTCTATACCGGAGCGTTCCATGGAGCCGAAGGCGTGGCTGCGCTGTTCCCGGAGTGGTTTGCTCCTCCGCAGCCCGACTGGCCGCCGGAGGTCCGCCAATTCGGTTTTCCAGTTGCTATTTGCCTGCCACGCCCATTACCAGAAAGCCTCGGGGCATTTCTAGGCTCGGGCGATCCGCCGGTGGCCTGGACGCATGGCTCAGCCAATTTCGATATTCAGCATTTCCAATCCCGAGCTCTTGCGGTCTCACAGGAGCTCAAATTGCGCTGCTTGCTAATCAGCCTGGATCCCCCTGAAGGACCACTCCCTGCCGGCGCCTTTCACATCGCGCACGCGCGCTTTGAAGACGTTTTTCCCCGCTGCCGCGCCGTCGTCCATCATGGTGGGATAGGAACCACCGCCAAATGCATCGTAGCGGGTGCACCGCAACTCGTCATTCCCCGTTCCCACGACCAGCCCGACAACGCCAGCCGGATTGTCAAACTCGGCCTGGGAGAAACGCTTTCCTACCGCAGAATCCACAGCGCCGATCTCAGCGAGACCCTGAGAAAACTCCTCGCATCGAAAACGGCGACGTCCCGCTGCAGGGAATTCCAAACGCGCGTGCTCGCCGCTAACAGCCTATCAGAAGTGTGTGACTGGGCGGAGGAAATCGCAAGGCAGTTGACTTTCCCGACAAGAAGACGATGCTTCGGGGCTATGAAGAGACTTCTCCTCGTGTTGGCATGCTCCGGATTTCTTTCAGCTTCCGCCTTTGCCGGAAGCTGCGGCGGCTGCGGTGAAAAAAACAAGGAAGGCGAAAAGGGGCAGGACTCGACGAAGCAGAGCCTTGCCGTCGTACTCTAATTCCTCTCCTGCCATTAGATTCAAGAAGAAGCGCTGGACAAAAATCCAGCGCTTTTTCTTTTCCCGGTCGGCCAATTGCGGTTAGTCATCCGCATGGGCAGCGCAATCCGCAATGGCCGGCATAAGACATGGCGCACCATCGTCCAAACGACGAACATCTACATCGAAATTGATGGTGAGCAGCGCGCCGCCGCGTTTGCTTATTACGTTCTCTTTTCGCTTTTCCCGCTCTTCGCCCTCCTCCTCATCGTCGGATCGTCGTTCTTCGGTTCCCACCAAATCATTTCCACGATAAAGAGCTTTCTGCCGATTGACGATCCTCAGCAAAGATTCATCTGGGAGGCTGTACACCAGCTCGAGGTCGCCCGAGGAGGCATCGGAGTGGTCTCCGTGCTCATTCTGATCTGGTGTTCGCTTCGTTTCTTTCAAGGCCTCGTGCATGGCGTCAACCGCGCCTGGCACACCATTGAGATTCCCTGGTGGCAAATTCCTCTGAAAAACTTTCTCATGATCGCCATCATTGGAAGTGCGCTGTTTGCCGGGTTGATTGCCCCTGCCATTCTTCAAGGTGTGCGCAATGCGCTGATCGCCGCTGAAACGTTCATAAAGGCGCATTTTCCGGGCTTCGACTTGCATCTCATTTCCGGACTCCTGGACCTGAGTCGCTACGCTATCGCCGTCGTTCTTCTTTTCTATTCTTTTTGCATGCTCTATAAGTTCGCGCCGCGCCGAAAGGTGTTGTTCAAACAGGTCTGGTTGCCCGCCCTCATCGTCACCTTTGCCCTGATGATCTGCCAGATCGCTTTCATCAACTACCTGCCCCACTTTGTGAATTACGGCATTTACGGCGCAGTCGGTGGTATGATGCTTCTGCTTCTCTGGGTGTATTTCTCCGGAATTATCATCATCCTCGGAGCATGCCTTTGCGCAGCCATGGCGCAAAGCGACGAAAACGCGGAAGACGCTACTCCAGCCAGTCGAGGATGTTGAAATTGGAGGCAACCATCACCGTGATCAGCGCTACGGTGGCCAGAAAACCCACCAAAGCAACCGTCGGCACCACGATCAAGATCCTTCGGATAAGACGGTCTTCGGCGTCCTGAATTTCACTCATGCCGCGAGAGATAGAAGCGTCCTGCCTTTAAGTCAAGTTTTGGGCGGAGCGCCGCGTTCGGAGTTCTCTGCGGGTCCTCAGCCTCGATAGCGTTCCGGCAACACTGCGAGAAGATCTTCCTTCAGGCTGCGCGAAAGGAATTCGCTGAAAATTTCGTCGTCCTGTTTGCGCGACGCGTACAGCTTGAGCAGCGAGTCGATGACCAGGTGGACGTCTGCGGCGAGGATCTTGCCCTTGAGAAGCTCATTAAAGCGGCTGTGTCTGCCGAGACGTCCCCCGACGAAAAGGTCATAGGCGTCCACCATCTTTCCAGCGACCTTGGTTTTTGCACCGCGAAATCCGATATCGGCGATCTGATGCTGCCCGCAACTGGAGGGACATCCGCTGAAATGAACGCGAATCTTATCCTTATACCAGCCGCTGGTCGTCTCCAGTTGGTTGATGAGTTCGATCATCCGGTTCTTGGTCTCGGCCACGGCAAGATTGCAAAACTCGATGCCAGTGCA
This sequence comes from Terrimicrobiaceae bacterium, assembly GCA_045403045.1. Lineage (GTDB taxonomy): Bacteria > Verrucomicrobiota > Verrucomicrobiia > Chthoniobacterales > Terrimicrobiaceae > DASTFP01. The sequence goes on along the minus strand of JAXIPG010000102.1, from coordinate 24,784 downwards.
GGAGACGCAGCCTTTTCGGAAATTGGAAGAATCATAAACGAGTCCCAGCTTGTCCATCTCGTCCTTCATCGCGGGCAGATTCCCTTCGGGCACATGCGGGATCAAGAGGTTCTGCTTGTTGGTGAGGCGAACGAAGTCTTGCCCAGATTCGCAGTATTTCTTTGCCAGCCGCCCAACGCCGGCCAGCGCGCCGTTCCGGATGCGGCCACCGGGGAAGGTAAGACCCACCCAGTAAAGACCCGGCTGGACCTGCGCGTGGATTCCCATATGGTCTGCCTCCTGGTCGCGCGGAAAAACCAATTCGCTGTGTCGCTGGAGCTGATAGCCGAGACGGGCCTCGGTTCCGGCGAGAATTCGTTCCGCGCCCCAGTCGGCGACGAGGAACTTGAAGCGAGCGCGGTTGCGTTTGGCGCGGTAGCCCTCGTCGCGATACACTTCGCTGATCGCCTTGGCGACCGGCCAGACTTCTTCGGGCGAGATCCATACCGGGAGCGTCTTCGCAAGATGCGGAGCGCTGGAAAGGCCGCCCCCCACCTTTACACCGAAGCCCGCCTCCCCTCGATCATTGATCAGACCGAAGAAACCCAGGCAATTGATGTCGGGCTGGTGGCAGTGAATGTGGCAACCGCTGATGGAAATCTTGTATTTTCGCGGAAGGTTCGAAAACTCCTTTGTGTTGGTCAGGCCCCGGCTGATCTCGAGCATCTGCGGGGTGGCATCGAGAATCTCGTCCGGATTGATGCCCGAGACCGGACAACATGCGACGTTGCGCGTGATGTCCCCGCAGGCGCCGCTGGTAATGATGCCCACCTTCTCAAGCGCATCGAAAATCGGCGGCACATCCTCGATGCGCAACCAGTGATACTGAATTGTCTGGCGCGTCGTAATGTCGCAGAATCCGTGGGCAAATTCGTCCGCAAGTTCGGAAAGCAGGATAGCCTGGGCGCCGGTCAGCTGGCCGCCCGGAATCTTCGTCCGCATCATGAAATATCCGCTGTCCTTCGGTTTCTGCCGATAGACGCCATACCACTTGAGCCGGTCGAAATCCTCCTCGACAATCGCCGGAAACCCCAGCTTCGCGTAGCGGTAGATGTCGTGAATGACATCCAGGCCGTCCTTCTCCAGCTTAAGCTTCTCCTGGGGGGTTACCTCGATCAGCCCGCGCTTGACCGCGTCAAAGTTGGGGTGGATATCTGCCATCGCTCAATTCGCTCAGGACCAATTTGCAGGGCTGGCATGCCTTTTCAAAGGGGTTTTTCCAAAAAATCGAAAAATCGAGCCTGACCAGTTTCAACGTCTTTTCCTTCGTTGCTTTGAAAACCAAGGTGACACGAGGCCATCTTTCTGAGAGGTGAAGAAGCCGAAATGACCTCCGAAGCTGAAGCCGAGCGCATCCTCGCGCGCGATCAGCGCCGCGAGGCTTGGGACCTTTGGGGGCCTTATCTCGGCGAGCGCCAATGGGGGACGGTGCGGGAGGACTATTCGGCGGATGGCGATGCGTGGAGCTATTTCCCTCACGATCAAGCGCGCTCGCGTGTCTACCGTTGGGGCGAAGACGGCTTGCTCGGTCTCTGTGATAGGGATTGCAGACTTTGCTTCTCTGCGGCTTTTTGGAACGGCCACGATCCGATTCTCAAGGAGAGATTCTTTGGGATGTCAAATCCACAAGGTAATCATGGTGAAGATCTTAAAGACTATTTTTACCATCTTGATAATACACCGTCGCATAGCTTCATGCGGGGCCTTTACAAGTATCCGCACCAGGAATTCCCCTATCAGCGCCTGATCGAGGAAAACGCGCGCCGGACGCGGCTCGAACCGGAGTTTGAGCTCGTTGACACAGGGATCTTCAACGAAGGGCGATATTTCGACATATTCATCGAATACGCAAAGGCGGCGCCGAACGACATCTGTGTCAAGATTTCCGCAATCAACCGGGGACCAGACCCTGCGCCACTGACAATCCTGCCCACACTTTGGTTCCGCAATACGTGGTCCTGGGGGCAGGAAGGAATTGCGAAACCGCAAATGCATCTCACCGGTGACAAGTCGATCAGGGCGACGCCGTGGGGGCTTCCCGTTTATCATTACTATTGCGAAGGCGCCTCAGAGTTTGTGTTCACCGAGAACGAAACAAACAATCAACGTTTGTTCGGAGCGAGAAATACCGCGGCCCACGTGAAGGATGCCTTCCACGACTACATCGTTCATGGAGAGACCAATGCGGTAAACCCGGCTGGCAGTGGGACCAAGGCCTCTCCCGTGTATCGCCGCACGATTGCCCCTGGCGAGGCCTCGGTCGTTCGGGTGCGCCTTACCGAGTCACCACAGCCGGAACCGTTCGCCCCCTCCTACGAAACGACGTTCCGCGACCGCACAAAGGAGGCCGATGACTTCTACGAGGCGCTGACTCCAGGCTTGCCGGAAGAAACCGCGATGATCCAGCGACGGACGCTCGCCGGACTGCTCTGGTCCAAGAAGTTTTATTTTTATCCAGTAATCCAGTGGCTGGCAGGCGATCCGACCATGCCTCCCCCGCCGCGGGAGCGCTGGCACGGGCGCAACGCATTCTGGAAGGAGATGCACGCTCACGACATCATTTCGATGCCTGACTGCTGGGAGTATCCCTACTTCTGCGCTTGGGACCTGATGTTTCACTCGGTCGCTTTCGCGGTAATTGATGCCGCGGCAGCAAAACGCCAGAACATGATCCTCCACGGCGAGCGTTATGCATCGCCCAGCGCGCAATTGCCCGCCTACGAATGGGCCCTCTCCGACGTAAACCCCCCGATCGCCAGCTGGGCGACATGGCGCATCTATTCGATCGAGCGCGGAATGAAGGGTGAGAGCGACCGCGAATATCTCAAACGCGCCTTCAACAAGCTTTTGCTGAGCTATGCTTGGTGGGGAAACCGCGTGGATCAAACGGGAGACAACGTCTTCGAAGGAGGCTTCCTCGGCATGGACAACATTGGCGTCTTCGACCGGCGCTATCTTTTGCCCGATGGGAGCAAGATTGAGCAAAGCGACGGCACGGCGTGGATGGCGATGTTTTCTCTCAGCATGCTCAACATCGCCCTCGAACTGGCCACCGAGGACCCCGCCTTCGAGGACATTGCCGATAAGTTTCTCAACGATTTCATTTACCTCGCGGCCGCCATCAACGCACGCGGCACGGGTGGGTTCACGCTTTGGGATGATGAAGATGGATTTTACTACGATGTGCTCAGCCGGCCCGACGGCACGGTCGATTATCTCCGGACCCGCTCGATGGTCGGCCTCACTCCGCTTTTCGCCGTAGAGAGCTTTGATACCGAGACGGCGATGCAATTTCCTCTCCTGCGAAAGCGGGTGCAGTGGTTCCGGGAGCACCGCCCCCATTTGCTTGACCAGCTTCATCATATCGGAGTGGAAATTCAGGGGCGCCGTTTGGTCTCGTTGGTCCCGCCGGAACGGTTGCGGAGGATCTGCGAGCGTCTCTTCGACGAGAGCGAATTTCTTTCCCCCCACGGAATTCGGGCGCTTTCCCGATACTACCTCGATCACCCGTACAGCTTTACAGAGGGCGGCGAAACCGAAACGCTCCGCTACAGCCCTGCGGACAGTCCGGTTGCAATGTTTGGGGGAAACTCGAATTGGCGCGGTCCCGTGTGGATGCCGATGAATTACCTTCTGATCGAAGCGCTGCAAAAATTCGGGTTTTATTTTGGCGACACATTCAAGGTCGAGTTTCCGACCGGAAGCGGACGCGAGATGAATCTTTGGGAGATCTCATTGGAACTCCAAAAACGCCTGATTTCGATTTTCCTGCGCGGAGCGGATGGCCGTCGCCCCTTCAACGCAGGGGTTGAATTATTCCAGAATGATCCGCACTGGCGCGACCTTATTCTCTTCAACGAATACTTCAACGGCGACACTGGCGCCGGTGTCGGAGCCAGCCATCAAACCGGCTGGACGGCGCTGGTCGCAAAGATGATCCGCCAGCTGCAGACCTTCGACCGCAACACGTGATGAACGCGCGAGAGGGAACCGGGGACGTAGCGGGAACAAAGGCTCTATGCCGCCAGAGGATCGGAGCGCTGCAGCCGAGTTTCCCTCTGCTCAGCACGCCTCGCCGAGAATTTTACCAAGAGCCACATTGCGCCCACGTAGGCAAATGTCCCGAAGGGAATAAGGATCCCCTCCCAAGTCGGATAGAGTCCGAGCCAGAGGCCAGCCCAGGCAGGCAACTCAAGTCCGGGCACAGGATGCACCGGCAGCCACCCGATGGTCTGGAATAGACGCACCGTGGATCCCACGAACGTGAAGAGCACGAAGATTACGAGCGCGCCTGTAAATACGAGCATTTTTCGATACGGCAGTTTCGCGCCGATGAGAAAGACCGCGAAGCCCAGTGCGGCGATCAGGGCGCCACCGATGCCAAGGCCAACGAGCACGGGCCGCATGCCTGCTTCGAGAATGAGCGATTGCATAAAGAGCGTCGTTTCGAACCCCTCGCGAAAAATTGTCATGAATCCCACGCCAATGAGCGCCAGAGACTCAAGGAATGGCGTTCGCGGCTTTTGAGCCGCTTTGCTCAAGTCACGCAACCGCGCGTTCCAGCCCGTCCAGTAATACTTGTGAAAGACCCAGTTCGTGACCATGAGGAGAATGATCACGGCGATGATGGAAATCACCGCTTCGAGTGTCTCGCCATATCGCGAGAGGCCTAGCAAGAGACTACGCGAGGCGATAAAGAGCCCGGCGCTTGCGGCGAGCGCAAGCCATGCGCCCGCGCCAATCCGTTTGCGAATTGTAGAATTTTGGGGACCGCGGAGACCCGCCAACAGGGCGGCAAGAATCACAACCGCCTCGAGCCCTTCGCGCACAACAATCAGCACGGCGCTCACGGCCGCCGCAGTCGGCGACAGGCCGACTTTCAGCAGGGCCAAGCATTCATCCAGCGCGTCGAGCGCGCGTTGATAGGAGCCTGCCAGGGCATCCGCCCCGAGCCTTGCGTCCAACGCAGCCTTGATGCCCGGCTTGCCGCTTTCACCGTCCAGAAACGTTCTTTCCGAGCGCAGCGCGAGCGCGGGATCGCGCGGCAAGGTCCGCTTCTCGATCTCGAGGTCGAAGCTCACATAGGCATCCAGCCGCGCCGCCTCGGCCTTGCGCCATTGAGCCGCCTGCGCGGCCGCAAGCGACTCGCCGAGCAGCGATTGAATTTCGAGGGACGTTTCCGCGACCACATCCGCCGCGGCTCCCTCGCGTTTCAAGCTGAGACCGAAGTCTCGCTGCAGCATGTCCATCGCCCGGCTCACGGCGTCCTCGATTTCGCGCAACGAGGACTTCTTGTTGATCATCGTTTCGACCGCGTCCAGCGAACCGAACAACTCGTTCCCATGTTTCTCCAGCGCGTCGGCTTTGGTCCGGCGCCAGACGGGCATCAGTTCGTTGACGATCTGTTCGCTTTGAATCGTGAATCTCTTGGCGTGACGGTATTCGAGCGGCACGACGATTTCCCCGTCGCGCACTCCAGCCTGGTATTCCTTTGGAACCAGCCTCAAAAGTTTGAGCAAGATGCGCTCGCGGCGTTGCACGTCATCCGCGCCAAGCAGATTCGGGTAATTGCTTTCGAGCGCCAGCCGCCACTTGGTAAGAAGAGGAACTGTGGAGGCAGGATTGACATCGCCCGTCTTCGTCAGATCGAGTAACGCCGCAAACTCGGAAACGCCTCCCCTGCCGCTTGAGCTCTCAGCTTGGTTCGTTGCGAGCGAGAGCAAAGAAGCTGGAATCTCGGAAAGCGCCTGCACTTCGGCGGCTCTTGCGCTCACAAGGGCCGACGTTGCGCGACCTTCCTGCACGAGGCGGGATAGCGCGTCTGCCTTTTCCCGCGCGCGGGTGATCTGCCAGAGTACATATTCGCGAGCCAGCAGCCGGCTCACCTCATCGCGCTGCGAGCTCTCCCCGCCCAGCAGCTGCAACGCAAGCGTTCCCTCCACCGAACTGGTGTATTTCGGAAGCTTGATGATTGCGCGCCAGGCGCGGGCCGCTTCGATCTGACCCCGACGCTGTCTCCAAATCATTTCAAGTGCCGCAGCGTGCTGCAGTCTCGCTTGAATCTCTCCAAGTGCGGATGCGGCGTTCATTTCGCCTTCCCCGGCCGGATGCAGCGGAGAGTTCCAAATTGAAAGGCTCTCCGGCGAGGAAAAACCCTTGCCGAACTGCGCGCGAGACGCCTCAACCTCTTGCAAAATCCTCTGTGACCACCGCCCCCCCTGCAGGTCCAGCAACGCGCCGTCCAGCGTTTCTTCGAACGCAACGTGATCGTCTATGACATCGCACCACGCAGCGGTCCGGGAGAAAAGAATACCGGAGAGCAGCAACAGACAAACGGAGCGCTGCAGGCGCATCGGATTATCCCGTGATCTTTACTCCAGTGACCGCTGCGCTTTGCTCAATCTGCGGCACGAGCTTATCGGTCTTCTCCTTGGCCTGGGTTGCAAGTTCGTCGATCTCGGCGCCTTTGATTTCGCCCTGTTTTTCACGGTTCTCGATCTTGTCGAGAAAGCTCATGATTCCCTTGAAACCGGAACTCACTGATTTCGCAAGGGCCTTATCCTTCTCGGCCACGCTCTTTTCTACAGCTTCATACATCACCTGACAGCTCCCCATGATGCCTCGCATGTCTGAGACACGGCTCACGGCTTGAAAGCGACCTGACTTGTCCTTCGAGTAACGCGATTCCTTCCAGTCCTCAAAATAGTCGGAAAGCGTCGGCGTCATCACCACCATTGCACCAAAACAGTCGCTCACCGAGGCGTTCCACTTCCTGGCATCCGCCAAAAGGCTTCCGATTTTGCTATTCACGTCCGCAGCTGCGGCGACAAGGACTTCGGATCGCGGTAGTTTCTTTTTACCGCCGTCCACTGGCGACACCCAGTGCTTGTCTCCGCCCCACAGGGCGGGCTCGATGATATAAGTGAATAACGAGCCCTGCTTGTCGATTTTTTCGCCGGTGCCGAGGACAAGCACGACGGGAGCAACGTTGTCCGGGCCTTCGAAGGCTGGAACGCCCGCGTCAAGATAGACGTCGTATTCCGACAACGAAGGGATGCCGGCAACGATCCCTTCGATGGTCTCATAACCGAAACTGTCCATCGCCTTATAGTTCGCCTGCATCCGCGTCACCAGCACATCCATCTCCTTCGGCTCAGCCTTGTAAGCGCCTTCAAGCGATCCCCCATTGGCTTTGACCAAAGCCGCGTAGGCGTCGCTATTCTTCACGAAATCCTCAGAAGCCGCCTTCATTTTCTCCAGCTTCTCGAGGAGGTAACTCTTAACGCTAGCAGCAGACTCCCCGGCCCGGGAGGACGAAAGGGCGGTCAGGAAAAGAGCAGCCGTGATGGTGGACAATCGAGCGAGGAGAGAGCGATCAGGTTTCATATTGAGACTGAGTTTCAATTTCTAAAACACTGCGTTTGCGATGCAAGTGAAAAGAGCAGCCTATGGGCTTTGGAAGGAAATCTGCCAAAATCGGCACTTCGTGCCGAAAAGAGACTCAAAATCCGTGTTTTTTTTCCGCGAAGCGCAGTTCCAGCAGCCTGTCTGACAGGGCAGGTTCATATTTTCTGGGATTTTTCATGCTTCGAATTCCAGCGTCATTCCAAGTCCGGCAGGCTCCTAGACGCCTACGACAGCGACATCCACCTGGCGGTTATGCGCCGCGCGGCGATGTTCGAAGACGAAAATACCCTGCCAGGGGCCCAGAGTCATCCGTCCTCCAACAATGGGAATCACCTCGCTTGTCCGGGTAAGTGCCATTCGCAGATGACTTGTGGTGTCGTCCGGTCCTTCCAGCGTGTGAACGTAATCGCCGTCCTCGGGGGCGATTTTCTCGAAGTAGTCATGCAGGTCGGCCCTGGCGCTCGGGTCGGCGTTTTCGTAAATCACGAGGCTGGCGCTGGTATGGCGAATGAAAACCGTCACCGTGCCCGTTCGAACGCCGCTTTCCCGGACGACCCGAGCCACTTCCTCAGTGATCTCGTAAGTTCCCTTGCCTCGCGTTTGGACGCTGACCGTCTCGTGCTTCGCGGTCATTGCGGCCTGATCACGACGAGCAGCCAACCTGCGAGAAACAACAAGCCGCCGATTGGCGTAATCGCGCCGAGCCAGCGGATATTCGTCACTGCAAGGAGATAAAGCGAGCCCGAGAACACGAGAATTCCCGCCGCCCAGATCCAGACAACCGTGGGATTTCGACCCGTGGCCCACAAGGCAGCCACGGCATGAACAAGATGATAGAGGACGGCTGTTTGCCAGACGGATAAGGTTTGATTGGCGGTGAGAAGTGCGGCGAGTTGGTGGGCGCCGAAGGCGCCGAGCGCCACGCCAAGAAAACCGAGAAGACCTGCGATTTGAGTAGCAAGTTGCATAAGCAAGGCATGATGGCCGTGCACACCGGATTATTCAACCCCTGGCAATTTGCGGGACTTGGGAAGGGAACGCCGCGAAAGACTCGATCCTCTTTGAGCGACTGATGCGGCGCCGCAAGCAAATTGCTTAACCGGCGCTTCGCGCCGGAACCCCTCATGGGAGGGAAGACGCCAACTCAGCGAGGCTGGCACGGAGCGCTTGCTCCGGAAGATTTGGGCCGATGAAGAGAGCTAGCGGCCTGTTGATCCGCACGGTGTTTTCGATCGGGAAAAATTGCGGCTCATCGAAGCGATCGACCTTTTGAAACACGAAAAATTCGTCGGGATTCTCCGCGAAACGAACGAGACCTTTTGCGCGGATGACCTCATGCGGCAGGTTTCGCAGCAACTGGGCAAAGGTCTTTTTCGGGATGCGCTCGGGCAGCGGGACTTCCAGGGAGGAAAAGTGATGTTCGGAATGGTCATGATGATGTTCCTGGTGCTCCTCATCGTGGTGGTGACCACAATGTTCACAAGGCTCCAATGAACGTTCCCCGGCCAGGGCCAGTTCTTCACAAAGCGCGGAAAGCTCACTCGCGAATTCCACCGCGCTGACCCGCCTCCCGCATACACGATGGCGTTCAAAGGACTGCTCGACCTCGGCGACCCTTGAATCTTTGACGGTATCCAACCGCGAAACGAAGAGATGAGAGGCCGTGCGCGCCTGCTCACGTTCCAGAGCGTTGTGCCAAAAGCGCTTCTGCCATCGTTGGGCATCGATCACCGAAAGCTGCACAGGCAGCGAAAAGTGCCGCAAGTTCCTTTCCAGGGCGAGAATTTCTATAAGCTGCTCGCTGTCCGTAGTGCCGTTAGTTTCCACCAGCACGATGCGCCCCGGAGCGTGTTCGAACTTTTCCAGTCCGGTCACCAATTCCTCGCGTGAGCCGCAGCAGACACAGTCGCCGCTGATGGCGGCGATTTCCGCCGCAAGACCGCGCAACTGCTCAGCATCGACCTGCGCGTTCTGATAGTCGTTGATGACCACATGGGGTTCGATCCCATGTTCTTGCAACCGGGGCAGCAGGTTCTTGAGAAAGGTTGTTTTGCCGGAGCCAAGGAAGCCAACGAGGAGCACAAGCGGCGTCATAGTTGTTTTGATGAGACAGGCGGTTGCGAACGAGCGTTCATTCAGGCAGGGTGCTCGGCTATGGATTCTCGCATTCCGGTTACCATTCTCACCGGCTTTCTTGGAGCGGGTAAAACCACCCTGCTCAACCGCATCCTCACCGAACAACACGGGCTGCGAATCGCCGTGATCGAAAATGAATTCGGAGAGATCGGCATCGACCATGAACTCGTCATCAACACGGAAGAGGAACTCTTCGAAATGAACAATGGCTGCATCTGCTGTACCGTGCGTGGCGATCTCATCCGCATCCTCGGTAATCTGATGAAACGGCGGAGTCAATTTGATCGAATTCTCATCGAAACTACGGGCCTCGCCGACCCAGGACCCGTCGTGCAAACGTTTCTCGCCGACGATGAGATGCAGGCAAAACTCGTGGTCGATGCAGTCGTCACGGTCGTCGACGCCAGGCATATCCTGCTTCACCTCGATGACAGCGATGAGGCGAAGGAACAGGTCGCCTTCGCCGACGTGATCCTCCTCAACAAGTCCGATCTCGCTTCACCCGCAGAAATCGACGCACTTGAAAAACGCCTCCGCGGCGTTAATGCCATTTCCAAGATTCACCGCACCACCAACGCGCGGATCGAACTTCCCAAAGTGCTCGATATCGGCGGCTTTAACCTCGATCACGCGATGGAAATCGACCCGAACTTCCTCGAAGAAGAAGACGAGAATCATCGCCATCATCATGACGACGGAATCACCAGCGTCGGCATCGAACGCGATGGCCACTGCGACGGACAGAAACTCAACAAATGGCTTTCCGAACTCCTTCGCACCAAGGGCCAGGATATTTTTCGCATGAAGGGCGTTTTTGCCGTCAAGGGAAATCCGGGACGCGTGATTTTCCAAGGAGTCCACATGATTCTGAACGCGGCGGCAGGGGGACCTTGGAACGGCCGACCGCCCAAGAGCAGCCTCCTCTTCATTGGCCGAAACCTGGATCGCGAAGCACTGTCGAGTGGCTTTGACAACTGCAGAGCTTAGCAGGCTTTCGGACTTCCAAATCCGACAGGCTCCTAGCTTCTTCCAAAACACAATCACGCAAAAGCGCTTCGCCAAGGAGACCGCCGAGAATGGGATTTAAGAAACGATGGGGATTGGAAACCAGTGATCACGTCCTTTCACTCGACTGGTCCGAGAACATGCTCATCGTCACGCCGAGCACAGGAAACATTCTCTTGGTCGACCAGCATGGCAAGACGATCGCCGGAGTTGCCGGTCACGGCCTCGGAAATGGAGCCGCCACTGCAGGAGCGGGCATCCTTGCAACGTGCGGATTCGATGGACGAATTCAAACATACCAGATCAGTGACTCCAAAATCTCTCCGGCATGCGGGATCACGTTGGGAAGAGGCTGGATCGAGCGCGTGAAGTGGAGTCCTGACAGTAGCCACCTTGCGTCCGCGCTCGGCAAGACGTTGTTCGTTCTGCGACCAAATGGCGAAGTCGCGGCCCCCTTTTCGAATCACCAAACCTCGGTTTCCGACTTCTCGTGGAATCCGATGAATCCCCTCGAAATTGCGAGCGTTTGCGGCGGCGGCGCCCGAATGTGGCGGATTGGCGAGACCGAACCCTTCGCCCGATTCGATTGGGGCGGAGCGAGCCTTCTCGTCACGTGGAGCCCTGAGGGACGCTGGTTAGTCACAGGCGACCAGACGCCCAGTGTCCATCTCTACGACTTCACGCGAGACTATCCGCTGCACATTCAAGGCTATGAGACAAAAGTGAAAGCCATGGATTTTTCGCCGGATGGAAAGCGCTTGGCAACCGGAGGCGGAACGACGGTGACAGTCTGGAATTGCACAGGAAAGACCGGTCCGGAAGGCACCATTCCACCTCCTACTCTGTAAATCCGGCATTTACTCTGTAGAGAGACGTGTGTGGAATACAGTGGACAGCCGTGGACTGTCTCAGTATTGTCTCACTCCATGGCGAGCATCCATCGGAGGTTCAAGAGTCCATTCTGGGTTTGTGAATTTCGCGCAGCCGACGACCGGTGGCTCAAGCGATCGACGAAACTGCGCGAGCGCCACAAGGCGCAGGAATGGTGCCGCGCATTGCAGGAGGCCGAAGACCGGATCCGTGGCGGCAATCCCTCCGAGCAGCAACTGCGCTCGATCATCTCCACCTCAATGGAGCGCATCACGGGCTCAAAGCTGGCTGCGCCGACGGTGCGAGAATGGCTTGAGGGCTGGCTCGAGGGCAAGAAGGGGGCGAATGCGCCGGCCACGCTGCTGAAGTACAGGGGAACGATCTCGAAGTTCTTCTCCTTTCTTGGCCCCCGAGCCAACGGCCGCTTGGACGCCGTCACCCGAAGCGATGTGCTCGCGTTCCGCCGGCTACTCATCGATGAGGGCCTCGGCCCGGCGACCGTAAATCTAGCCGTCCGGCAAACCATAAGCGCGCCGTTCCGATCGGCAATGCGCCGAGGGCTGATCCCGCACAATCCGGCGGCAGAGATTCCCAGGCTCATCGACAAAGCAAAGCCACGCCGGCAGCCGTTCACGCTCGAGGATGTTCGCAGGTTGCTCGCGGTCGCTTCAGGAGACTGGCGTGGCGCGATTCTCTGCGGATTCACAACCGGCGCACGGCTTTCGGACGTCGCGAATCTCGAATGGGAGAACATCGACATCGACGCCGGCGCGATCAGTTTCACCCAGCGCAAGACGGACACCGCGACCGTGATAGGCCTGCATCCCGACTTCGAGGAGCATCTGAAGAGCATCAAAGTGCGCGCGTTAACAGGGCCGATCTTCCCAGGGCTCACCGGGCGAAACACCGCCGGCCGCAGCGGGCTTTCCGCGGAATTCGCCGGCATCATGGCTCAGGCAGGCATCCAGCCGGCGACAATCCGGGAACGGCAAGGCAAAGGCCATCGCCTTTTCGACAAGAGCTTTCATTCTTTTCGACACGGCGCCGCTAGCCACGTCTTTCGGGGCAAGGTTGAGGAGACCGTCAAGAGCGTCACCGGCCATCGTGGCGAAAGCCTTCGCCAATACATCCACGTCGACCTTCAAGCCATCAGGGCCGCGACGGCGATGATTCCGAGGATTTTTTCTTCGTAGGGTCCGGCTGCGGCGAAATCACAGCTATTGCCCTTGCGACCCAACGCAAGAGTGGCCAGAACGCCTCCGCCTGCGGCTCCTTGCCCGGATGTTTCACCATCCACTTCTTGAAGCGTTCCGCGGGCGGCTCCAAGTCTTTCCAGAGCTCCTGCTTGCGCAATTCCGTGTCAAGCCGCTCCTTGGAAATCCCGAATTCCTTTTCGAGGGCTTGGAGAAACTTCTCAGTGCGATACGTCGCGAGATTCCGGTCGGGATGCTCAAGCGCCGCCTCGTATATCGCAATAAACCTTGCGGCGGTGATCTCCGGGAAAACCAACCGATGGAGGATCTCCTCGCTCTCGGCGTCAGCACGATTAGCCCGCCGTCGCTCGAATGTCTCCTTGGAGAATTTTTGCGGGCCCAGCAAGCTGTCAACCCACGGAGCGACTGCCGGATCCCCGTCGAGTAGCCATCGCGCCGAGACACCCGTCTCCAGCGCGATCTTCAAGCCGAGCTCCTCGCTCAAATTCAGCTTCCGTAGCTCGACCGCCTGAATTGTGGCGCGCGATTTTCCTACGAGCACAGCCAGCTCGCCCTGGCTGATGCCGATGATCTGACGGAGCACGGCGAGCGGATGCCGAAGCGGAGATGGACGCATTGCGTAGTAGATACGCAATAAATATCGGCATTTCAATTTGCATTTATCTGCAAGCATGTGACCTTGAACGCATATATTCATTACAGATATGCCTGCACCTACCACTGAACCAAAAGACCCGAAGTATATTCGCCCATCCCAAGCACCGCGTTTCGGAATCGGTCGTTCAAGCGCTTATACGCTGATGAACACCGGGTTGGTAAAATCCCGTGTCGTCAAGCTGCCAGGAAAACAGCGCGGCTTCCGGTTGATCGAGGTTGCCAGCCTTTTGCAATACATCGAGTCGAGCCCGGAAGAACAGACCGTTGCTGTGCAGAAGAAGATCGCGGAGGCCCGGAGGAGACAGCCACGCACGCAAAAGGCAAAGGCAGCGGCCCCGCAGCACATGAGTCTTTAAACAGAAAACCGGCGCCCTTAACCGCGAAGAAAAAAGCGCCGGTTCACTTTTATGCAACGCAACGATAATGGTTTCAGTGGCCATAAGCAACAGCGAGTCACAAGACTTCCCCGGATTTGGCTGAAGCAACAGCTAGTCGAGATCCCTTTAACTCAAGGAAAGTGGGCCATCATCGACGCCTGCGATGCTGAGAAGGTTCTCCAGCACAAGTGGTATGCGCACAAAGACTACCACACGTATTACGCTCTGACTAACATTCGAAAAGAGGATGGCACCCCCACAATCCTGCGGCTGCATCGACTTATTTTGAAGCCTCATCCTCAAACGATGGTCGATCATATCAATGGCAATGGGTTGGACAATAGGCGTTGTAACCTACGGTTGGCCACCAATCGCCAGAACTTGCAAAACTCCAGGATCCCTTTGACTAACACCTCAGGGTTCAAAGGCGTTTATTGGGAAAAACAAAAATGTAGGTGGCGCGTCCAGATTTACGTGGACGGTAAAAATAAGAATCTCGGTTCCTTCAAGACCAAAAAAGAAGCGGCCGCCACGTACGATCGGGCAGCGATCAAATTTTTCGGGCAGTTCGCCAAGCCTAATGGACAGCATGTTCCACGCGCAAATCTGGTGCAAGCGGAGTTGGCCATATGAACCAGTCATCCGACACCGCTGGCCCTTTGAAGCGCATACTATCTGCGCCGTGCGGATCAACTGTGTCCGACCGGACACATCCAAGCCGGCGCCGATGATACACGCACACCCGAGCGGTTGAGCTGCAAAATCATAAACCCCCCGACGCGGACGCCGTGTCCCGCAACAAAAACACGGCAAACAAATTTATGTCTACTCCGAGTTGTGCTGAACCACGAGAGGCGGCAGCTTGTACCCGTCCATCCGAGCCCAAGCTGTTCCTTCATCCAAAGCCTGTAAAAGGCTGTTATTGGGATAGACAAAATCGCAAGTGGCGAGCGCGAATTACGATTAGTGGCCGCTATAAAAATCTAGGATCCTTTGATAACGAGAAGGAAGCGGCGGAGGCATATAAGGAAGCGGCTGCTGTTGTTAATAGGGCGCCTTTAAGACAACCAATTTTCCGTTCTACGCCAAGTGGAGAAATCGTCGAGATCCCGTTAACACAAAACAAGATCGCCATTATTGACGCAGGCGACGCCGATAAAGTGCTTCGTTATACTTGGCACATATTCAAAGCCAACCGCAGTCGGACCATTTATGCCGCCACTAATGTTCGAACGAGCGACGATAAGGGATGCCGGTTTATGCATCAGCTTATCCTGGCTCCACCAGAAGGTGTTCAAGTAGATCATCGAAATGGGAATGGTTTAGACAACCGTCGGCATAACCTACGATTAGCTGATAATAGTCAGCAGCAGGCAAATACGTGGCTATCTGTAAACAATACCTCGGGCTATAAGGGTGTGAGTTGGTATAAAACTACGGGAAAATGGCGGGCACAGATAAAAATTAAGCAGAAAACCAAATCTTTAGGGCACTTTGACACCAAAAAAGAAGCAGCCGCCGCGTACGATCGGGCAGCGATCAAGTATTTCGGGCAGTTTGCACGCCTGAATGGCGCCCAGTTGGAACTGCCTTTTGAGTGCCTGCGAACCACTTCAACTTCACACCACTATGACTTATAAATTCTCCGGCGGCCCTGAGGACGGCGTCGAAACCACGTTCGACCCCCCTCCACCCGTCGGGCATGTCTTTCCTCGTCTGGTCCAGTATAAGGATGGGATCCAGATCTTGGAGTTCTACATCGCCCGCGAAAATGGACTGATCGAGTATGATGGGACAGTGGAAGTGCCACCGCGCCCGAAGCATGGGTGAGAAACCACCAGAGACGGTAATGACCCTTACCAGTGCCCTCCAGGCCGTTAACCTTGCTACCACTAATGAAGCACCTACTCGACAAGTATGCGCAGATCGAGCGCGCGCTTTGTCCCTACGGACCAAACCCGACGCCTGCGGAGTACGCGCACGTTTTTTCGCGCTTCGCTCGCAAACATTCCGAATGCCTCTACCTGCTCATCTGTCTAGGCATAGGACGCGGAGCCATCACCCAAGAGGCGTTCAAGAGCATTGATGGGCTCATGGAGCGCGAGGCAGCCGCCAAGGTTTGCTCTCTCGTCGAGGGGGTGATCTCTCCGGAGGTCCTCGAGGCTCTGCTCTCATTGATGGCCGCCCTAAAGGAGCGGAACTAGTGAACACTTTGTCAGCGAAGCTTTATGAATAGCGCCAGTAATAGAGAGCAAGCAAATCGCAGCGCGCTGCTCGACAAAATTTCTGCACTGCTTGCCAAGACGAAAGAGCGCGGCTGCACGGAAGCCGAATCAATGGCAGCTGCCGAAGTGGCAGCTCGGTTGATGGCCAAGCACGGGCTCTCCCTAGCCGAGCTCCAAGCGATCCCTTTACCAAGCAACGCGTGCGACGCAGATGGAGTCCCCATTGGCAACCAGCGAACGCATCCGGTTCGACGCGTAGCCAATGCAATCGCGCATTACACTGATACCCGGACGTGGTGGAACCTTCACGGCTGCATTCATGGGAAACCCGGAACGATACGGCGAGTCCATCCCCACAATGGGCCGATATTGATCTTTTTTGGACTCAGCGCCGACGTTCAGGTGGCGCTTTATTTAACGCAGACTCTACGAATCGCGATGGACACCGAATGGGTCACGTACTGGGCAACTAATCGAAAAACGAACACCATCGCAAGCAATACCGCGCGAGCCAGTTTCATGGGCGCGATGGCCCATCGTTTAAGCGAGCGGCTTTATGCCATGAAGCGCGCGCAAGGACAAGAAGCCAGTGAAAGCCGTGCGCTCGTCGTCGTCAAGAAAGGTGTCGTCGATGCGGCCTATGCAGACCTTGAGCCCTCATTCAAAGTACATCGAGCGCGTCATTTTCGGGCTGACATGGCTTCTGCGCAAGCCGGACTGCAAGCCGCAGATCGGACCACTATTGCCCGAGGTGCAATCGAGGAACAGATCGCCCGCGGGTTCATCGAATGAGCACAAATGCCATACTCGAACGCACTGCAAGGCAGTTGGATGAAGCCTTACTCTACGGGCGACCGATTTCCCCGGTAAGCTTGCGGCCATGTGAACGGCTAAGCGTTACCATGGCACAACTACTAGAATACCGTCGCGAGCACCCGAACCCGAAAATCCTTAGGAAGATTGCAAAGTTGCTCGCTGGTTGCCGGCAGGAGTTGCCGGCAGAAGTGAGTGGCGACATCATTTTCAATCGCTTTGAGCCTTGGGACTGGCGTCATGATGAAGTCAACACGCGAGGACATTGCTTTGAATTACTTGAGACTGGGAGGTGCCGCTGGGACTTACCTGGTGGGCTCTCCCCGGCATGCATCAATGAGGGGTGGCTTTTTGTTGAGAATCACCAGATTGCCGGCGCTGCCACTTTTGTTTACGATGAATTGTTCGAAGGCACTACACTTCGTAGGATATCGAGTGGCCGGCATTGGATTTGGATATGGGTATTTGTCGATCCACCGCACAGGAGGAAGGGAATCATTATGCGTCGGCTGTCGGCATTCGAGGCTAGATATGGCGCTGACTTCATCCTCGAAAGCCCAAACCCGCACGCTACTGCCCTATTTAAAAAAACCGGATTCGCCGGTCGTCACCGTGCAATAAAGTTAATGATGCCAGAGCAAGAGATGCACCTGTTCAATACCCTTGCTGGCTTAAAACCGATTGGAAGTACTGCGGCTGAGCAACCGCCCGAAGGATAACGCCTCCGGGCGGCCACACTTTGCCGTCACTGCCGGAAGAAGAGATCTTATGAGCAATAACATCATCGAAATTCAAGACGACGAGATGCACGCAAGATTTGAGGCGACAATCGTTCGCAATAAGAAATCCGGCGAGTTTAAGCTAATAGTGCTTGGCGCCGGCGAGCCGCGACCAATGCGGGCGCAGAGCTGGGGCCAGGCCCAAGTGGAAGCACGGCGACATCTCTACATCTGGCGCGCACTGAAGCGCCGCGGCATAGGCCTATCCTGCGACCTACCTCCGGGCATGGAAGCATCCGAAGAGCGCATCAATGCGGAATTCAGCGGCAAGGATTACAAACCGATTTCAGAGGACATCAGGCGCGACATAGCTTCGGTAGTGCAATCGGTTAACGTTATCATCGGACTGCCCGGCGGCGATTGCATCTATCGGGCCGCTACCGGCCATTTGGTGCTGACCCACTTAAACATTCCCTGCGCGATCGCCTTGGGCGGCATGGTTTTTCGCGCTGGCCCCGATCCAATGCGGGACATTGTCGCATTTTGTGGCCCCGGCAATGTCGGCACCTACTTCGACGGGCATTTCGTTGGCCATTACTACATTTGCTCCGGACCCGACATCATCGACTTCAGCGCCGCTGATTGGAGGCGCATTGCCGAGCAACCGGGCAGCGAGCCTGACATTCCGGGTCTGTCAAAACTCGATTCAATCGTGTGGGAGGTCGAACCGCCTCCGTTCTTTTGGGGACCGCGGGCCGAGTTGTTCGCCGACCACGCCAGAATGGCCGAGGCAGGCGGCACACCTGAGCTCGGGTGTGCATGGTACACCGGCTTCGATGGCGACAATGCGAACGCCCAAGAAGCCGTCAACGACGCCAAAAAGACCGTGGCACTCTTCCAGTCCGCCATAGAACACGGGTGCGAGCAGTATCAGCTCAAGGAACGCATCAGCGCGATATGAGAGCAAGAAATAGATAATCTTAGCATAGCAGAGCGGAGCAAAGCCCAGCACAGCACAGCGAAGCGCAGCGAAGCTAAGCGAAGCGCAGCATAGCACAGAACGAGCCGGGCCGTTTTCTAAAGCGGCCCTGGCTCTCAACTGAAAACCAAATAATCTTAGCCTAGCTAAGCGGAGCTCAGGGTAGCAAAGCGTAGCTAAGCACAGCCTAGCCGAGCGTAGCTCAGCGCAGCACAACACAGAAGGAGGCCGTGTCGTTTTTCAAAGCGGCTCGGCTCTCCAAAACCGAAAACCCAAAAAATTGAACATCGAAACTCTGAAAATCAAACTGACCGGCGAGCGCCCGCTGCTGATTGCAAACGGGCAATCAGCGGACCCGCTCGATCCGCAGACAATAGAAATTTCGCAAGTCAGCCAAAAAAAGAAGAAGACACGCGAAGACCACGAATTGCTCTCCCGCTTGCAATTCCAGGCGGCCTGCTATTTCGACGAATCGCTTGGCTGCTACCTACCGTCAGCGAACCTTTTTCGAGCGCTTCAGGAAGGCGCGGGGCGATTCAAGGAAGGCCCGCTAGTCAAGGCGCAACTCGTTGTGAAAGGATTCAACGGCAAAGAATTGGAGCCAGCTGGTTCACCAATCATGCCAGACGGACGTTGCACGCCGAACGAGCTCTATGAGAAGAAGGAGCACGTGTCTCGGAAAGTGGGCAAGCTCAACGGGCGCACGTCGATCGTTATTACGCGACCGATCTTCAATGAGTGGAACGTGCTTTTCCAACTCGAGTTCGCTGATATCACAGTCACGCGGGTGCTCGAATATTTGCGGATCGCGGGCCAATTCAAGGGGCTCGGAACGTGGCGCCCAGTTTACGGGCTCTTTCGCGCGGAGGTAGTCAAATGACTACGAAGCAAAGCAAAGAAGCAACAGCCATTCTCTTGGGCCAGAAGGTCGGCTACGGCTCGGTTATCAAGATGGAAGCATTCGAAGAGTTGCTCGGCATCAAGCGCGACGACGCTGCTTTCGGCTTCCTGGTTTCAGCAGTGCGTCACCACCTCTACTCGCACGGGCTCTATTTGTCCGGCGAGGGCGTGAGCGAAACCGGGTGCTATGAAATTCTCGCCGCGCAGGATAATCAATGGATCGGGCGGCTTGCCGTTGCGAGAGCCGAACGCGATTTAGAGGGCAAGCAAACCCTGCTGCTCAATACGAAGATGGATTCGATGTCCGACCTGCAAAAAAGGAGACACGAAGTCTCGTTGCGCGAACTATCGCTCAAGATTCGAGCGATGAGGCGCGCACACGAGTTCGATGAGCGTTTCAAGCGCAAAGGCCGCAAGTTGCTTGCCGACGCAACCACAGTGGAAGGAGAAATATCATCTTAGCGAAGCCTGGCGCAGCAAAGCCGAGCGCAGCAAAGCCAAGCATAGCGCAGCCTGGGCGCAGCCAAGGTCAGCCTTGCAACCGCCCCGGCCACTTTTATAACCCAACAGAAATTTATGAGCGACGCCCACAGCATCTATTACATTCTGCGGTCGGTCTGCCACCGCGGTCCGTGCGGCTCAAAATGTGCGATCTTTATTTACGCGCGGGACTTAGCCTGGATTTACGAATCCTTTTGCGGGCAGCCACCGTCCAGTGATTGGCTCGCGAGTCTCGCCGATCTGGACGGCATCGAAGTGGGCCTCGCCGATCCCGCCCGGCCCTCTGGAGGACTTACGATCCGAGGTATCGCGCTCATCGAATATTGGCAAGGCTGGGCCAACGAAAAAAGCCTCGCGAGATTCGGACTGAAATTTCTATGGCTCCCACGACGGTATTGAAATGCATTCTCTTGTGGAGTATAAGATCCGAAAAGCAACCTTATGAAAATATCTGCCAGTCAACCGGCGCCCGAAACCGTTATCTTGCGTGTGAACTATTCGGTCGAAGGCACCGAGTATCCAGCCGGCCGCCCAATGCCAAGAAACCTCGTTCGTCCCGAGCACTTGGCCGCATATGAAGAGCGACCTGGCACCCCGCGGGAACGAGGCGCAATAGGGCCAGCTAATTTTGCGCTCGGGGTCAGTTATCCGGTCGGTGAAGATGGCTTGCCAATGCACACGCCGGAAACCGACGAGGCCGAAGAACGGTCCTTCCAAGCCCAGCGTGAGATCGAGAAAGAGACTTGGCGGCAGATTCAGGAATCGCAAGAAGAAGAGAAGAAGTATCAACCGCCGGCCCAAAGGAGATCTTTATGAATAACACAAAAATGTTGGCAGATGCACTCCTCGCCGCGATCGGGCGACCGAGCGCCAAATCTCAACCCAAATTTCAGCAGAGCCAGCAGATACGCCGGAAAGAGGATATTGCTCCCGATTTGCTCGCCAGGATTGAGCGAGAGGCGATCCTGGACGAACGGGCGAAGGCCCTGGCGCGGGATCGCGGACGCAGCGCGCTTGCCAAGGCATTCGCGAAGCGGAGATAAACCCTGCCACCGGGGGCGCAAAAGGGAAACGGCCCGGTGAGGAAACCAACTCCCGGGCCGTCTATGACACGCTGACGAGTAACATCACTTTACCCGAATGACATCTTTACCTGAAACATGGGCGCGGCGCAAGCTTGGTTCGTATGCGCAGCATGGAAAGCGGGCCCCGTGATCACAATACGCTTGGAACTCGGCAAGCTGAACCGCGACAGGATTTACGTTTCGCCTAAGACAGGCCGCAAATACATGTCCTTCGTCCTTGCCGATAAGCCAGATCGATTCGGAAATGACGGCGAGGTGCTGGAGTCCATTTCCAAGGAAGAACGTCTAGCCGGCGTCAAAGGTGAAGTCGTGGGCAACTGGAAGCAATTGCGCGCTAAGCCAGCCCGCGCCGGCACCGGCGAAAGAAATCCCGCTAGCTTTTGGGACGTAAGTTGAACTTTGCGAGATGGGGCCTGGTTTCGCGAGATACGGCCCGGCGAGTTGCGACGCGGTTAGGTCAGATGCGACACGGCAAGACAACGCAAGGCAAATGCGCTATCGCTCTTTTTACATAGGGGCGGTAGCAGCCGCTAAAAGCGCAACCGCGGTAAACAAATTGCTTGCTCAGCCGAAAAGCTCGCTGTGGGATCCCAAGCGGAGGAGCAGCAGCGTGTCCGGATCAGGCTTCTCGTAGAGCAGAACCACATCAGGACAGACGTGACAGTCACGGCGAATGCTCCCGATCAGGGCGTGGTCGTGATTACGTTTCGGAAGCTGGCCATCGTCCGCAAGAATCCCGACGATCTCATTGAGACGGCGTTTGATTTCGGGATGCTGAAATCGTTTGAAGTCGCGTTTGAATTTTCCCGACCACTTAACTGCTCTCATTCATCGTCGCGTTCGAGAGTGGCAAGAAAATCCTCAGGCGTGCATGGTCCAAAGACTTCGCCGCGCTCTGCCGCGTCAATGGCAGCTTGCGTTTCCTCGTTCGGAATTTCTGGCCAAAAGGGCAAGCTTTCCTCTGCTGCGAGGTAGGCGTAGAACATGCCGAGGGCTTCGTCAGGACTGATCCCGAGGCGTTCAAGAACTTGTTCTGCCTTCTGCCGGGTCGTCTCATCGATGTTGGCATCGAGTGTCGTGGTCACGCTGGGAAATTACGGATGGATTGTCGTTTTGGCAACAAATTGCCGCCAATTATTCTTGTAAAACAACGCGCGCCGGATAGCATTTTCGTCGGCGCATGCTGCCTCCTTCGGCCTTAGCACCGGAGGGTTTTCACCCATACCCCGCCACGGCGGGCAGGCGGCCCCCGCGACCTCGGCACTGTCCTGCGGATAGCGTTTTCCGGTTAACCCAGGCGCATTGCGCCTTTGCCCTGCCATTCAATGAAAAAACTCCTGTCGCCCCGAGAAACCGAAAGCATCTTGCAGGTAGTGCCGATGACGCGGCAGCGCTACTGGCGTCTGGGGCTTCTCGTACCCGCCACCGTCAACGGCAGGGGGGCCACTGGTTATCACCGCCACGAGGTCGAAACCATGCTTGAGAAGATCCACATCGCCGCCAGCGTCCGCGGGAAACCAGGCAGAAAACCCGGCCGCAAACCCAGGCCGGCAGCCGCAACAACCGCGCCTCAAAGCAATGCAGCTATAAAATGACCAGAGCCCGCCGAACTCGGAAAAGCTGGCGGGCTCTAATACAATCCTATGAATACAATCCATAGTTCCGTCCCTGTTGTCAATCTTCCCTTGCCGCCTCAGTGGGCAAAGCATCCCCTCCCGCACGATGATGATCTGGCGGCCGCAGAAATCTTGCTATCTCGGTTCTCTGCAGGTCTGCGGAGCAGCGTCGAACAGGGCTCGATTTCGCAACTCGAAGCAGATCGGCAAATCGCAGAGTTCAAACAAGCCTTGCAGCGCAACCCGTTGGAGCCCGACGGCCTGCAGCAGAAGCAGCGCAAACGCCCCGACCCTACTGAGCCCGGTCCAGACGAGCAGAAGCACACAGCCTTGACCCGCGGAAATGCGGAAGCGATGCGGAAAGCGGCTGAAGCCCTCGAGGCGCTCAACTCAGGAGCGCCGCCCTCAAGCGTTGAGATTCCGCCTGGGGTAATCATCGACCCGACGCTCGAGCTGTTCAACGAAGTCCGCCGGGAAATAGGCCTCAAACCGCTGAAACGGATGCCAAAACGCGGCGCTTGGCGCGGGCCTATCTTCAACATGGCGCGTTTCTCAGACCTGAGTAAGGAAAGCGCCGTTGCGGGCGCGATCGCGGCCGGCACCTTTGAGCTTATCCCCGCAGCCGCGCTAGTTTCCCCCGAGGCCTTCGTCGACCCACGTTGGCGAATCGTCTACCGCATCGCGTTCGAGCTTCGCAACGAAATCTCGGACCGCGTCATTTGCGCGGAAAGCATCACCGATGCAATCGCTTTTCGCCAATTGGATCACGAACTGCAACAAGCTGTCGATAGCACGGGGACCGTCGATTGGCACAAATGGCCCGAGCAGACCGACACGAGCTTGGCCTTCGCTGATTCGACGCGGCCGCTCGAATACTGCCTCCAGGAATTGGCTCACCTCTATTGCAAACGCGAAACTGCCCGCATCGGGGCCGCGCTTGCCGATGGCTCGCTCGAGCTCGCCGACGCTAAGATCGCGCTTGAGGAGCTCTTGCATGGAAGGAATGGAAGCTCGCAAGAACTCCCGCCACTCGAGGCCGCCGATACATTCTGCAGCGAGCCCGACGACACGCCGCCCGAAGTCATCGAAGGAATATTACACCAAGGCAGCAAGGGAGAACTCGGCGGCGGTTCGAAGACCTTCAAAACATGGACCCTCCTTCACATGGCAAGTTGCGTTTCCACCGGCACACCGTGGCTTGAATTCAAAACCCACCCGGGCAAGGTGCTTTACCTCAATTTCGAATTGCCGCGCTGGTCTATCCGCAAACGTGTGAAGGAAATTTGCAACGCCCTTGAAACCAAACACCTTGGGAACCTTAAACTTCTGAATCTGCGCGGTTACGCCTGCGATGCCCATGTAATCCTTCCACGAATTCTGCAGGAAACACGCCAGCACGCGTTCGTTCTCATTATCATTGATCCGCTCTACAAAATTCTGGGCGACCGGGAAGAAAACGCCAGCAACGACATGGCAGATCTCATGCTCGCTATCGAGAGGCTCGCCGTTGATTCGAACGCTGCCGTGGTTTTCGGCGCACACTTTTCCAAAGGGAATCAGTCCCTAAAAGAGGCGATGGACCGAATCAGTGGTTCCGGTGTTCTCGCACGCGACCCGGACACCATCATCACAATGACGGATCATGAAGAGGATGAAGCCTACACCGTGGATATGATCTTGCGCAATTTCCCGCCGCAGAAGCCCTTCGTCCTTCAGCGCAAGCATCCGCTCATGAGCCGAACGGAACTCGATCCGGCCCGGTTGAAGAAACCGAAGAAAGGCATGCAGGCGGTTTATAGTTCAGACCTTTTGCTTGAAGTGCTCGAAGAAAACGGCGGGCATCTCCCTTACAACGAATGGCGGGACAAGTGCATAGAGAAAGTCGGTTTCAGCAAGGGAACGTTCTACAAGCTCTTCAAGGAACTTCGGGATGCGAAGCGAATCTTTTGTTCCAAAATAGACGAAAAATGGGGCCTCAAGCCATGACAGGAAGCCGACAAGTTCAGGGTTGCAAGTTCAGCACTGAACTTCGAACCGTGAACTTTGAACTTCGGGCGCCGCAAGCAGTTCAGTTAAGTTCAGGTTCACTCTATAGGTAGAGGTATGTGTTTAGCGCCCCATTTTTGAGTCTGGCGTAAGATTTTGCTGGCTTCCGGGATCGCCAGGGTTTAGGAGCCGGGAATGTTTGCGGCCCGCATCGTTCAGGGACGCCGGATTGGCCGGGAGGAGGTCGAGCTGATC
>JAXIPG010000236.1:0-19914 GCA_045403045.1 Terrimicrobiaceae bacterium | reverse complement strand
CTAGGAGGGGGCCCTATGAGAAAATCCGCATCTGAAGTTTTCGCCATTCTTTTGATGATATCCACCTCCGCAGTGGCTCAGCTTTACGACGTTCAGATCTCAGCCACGCCGAGGAAGCTCGATGAACAAAAGGATCGCCAGGGGAGCAATGTCACTGTCACGACGAAGGAAATCGCCTACAAGGTGACCGTAGAAAACCGCACATTCAAAACGATCCCGGAACTTCAGATGAAATACATGATTTTTTACGTCGATCCCAAGCCGGGCAGCAGGGAAAAGCCCATTGAGGCATCCCACAAGGGAAGCGAAACCCTTACGGATCTCGCAAGCAATCGCACGGCAACGTTTGAAACAATTCCAGTCAAGCTGACAAAGGAAGAACTCGACGCCGGCTGGTATTGGGTAGGCAGCGGTAGCAGCCGTTTGAAGGATAAGGTGACAGGCGTGTGGATACGCGCCTATTCAAACGGTAATCTCGTGGGAGAGTAGAGCAACCCGACGACAGTTTCGAAAAAGAAGGAGTGGAAAGAGTAACGAGCAGCCTGTCGCGCTTGGACGAAATGGCATCGAGCGAAATTCTTTTCGCCGGCATTTGCTCTAGATCCGCCGCGTAACAATTGCAATCTGTTGCCGGACCTTCGCGATCTGGTTTTCGCCGAGAACGCCGCGCCATTGCATTCCGGGATAGACGATGGATCTTCGTCCGATGATCGAACCTGGGGACAATACGCTGTTGCAGCCGAGCTCTGCGTGATCGCCCACGATGGCCCCAAACTTTCTCAATCCGGTCGCCACAAGATTTCCATCCGGTCTAATGACGCTGACCGGAGTATGATCCAGCTTCACGTTTGAGAGAATGGCCCCTGCGCCAAGGTGCGCCCCATAACCCAGGATCGAATCGCCGACGTAATTGAAGTGCGGGACGTTTGCTTTATCAAAGACCAGGCAGTTCTTGAACTCGCAGGAGTTCCCAGCGACCACTCCGTTGCCAATGATGACATTTTCGCGGATGTAGCAACCATTGCGAATTTGACAGTCCTCACCAATCCACGCCGGTCCCTTGATCATGGCTCCCTGCTCGATCACGGACCCCTTCCCGACAAACACCGCGTTTCCCACAAAGGGCCTGCCAAGCAATTTCCCGTTGATGCCGGGTTTGAGACGAAACTGAAGATAGGCCGCAATTTTCGGCAATGCCTGCCAAACATCCTCGACGTTCTCGAAAATGATCTTGTGCTCCGTACGGCTCAGGTCCAGGAATTGATCAGGCGCAAACATGCGGCGACGGTAGCCCTCCATCGGCTTTGAGGGAATACGGATGATTCAAATAACTCTTGATCGTTTTATCGATGGCTAGCCCTTCCGCGAGAGCTTTTGGCCTTCCTTCGTATCCTTGACCTGCCAGCCGGTCGCGAGCAACTGATCGCGCAGGGCGTCGCTGAGTGCCCATTCCTTTTTCGCTCTCGCTTCAGCGCGGCGGGTCAGGATATCGCGAACATCGTCCGGAACGCCCTCCTCGCCGGCCGAAAACGCTAGAACCCACTCATATCGCTCACGCCAGGCGAGCAGAGACCGGGCCTGGCCGGAAGTCAATCGGCCGGCATCGACCAGCCGGTTGGAATCCCTGACCAATTCGAACACCGCGCCCAAAGCAGCGGAAATGTTCAGATCGTCATCCAACGCTTCACCGAACTTCTCGGGGTTGAGTTCCGGTGGAACAGGCTCGGCGTTTGCTGAAGCCATGGCCTCCAGGCGCCTGGACCATTCATCGTAGCGCGCGAGAGCCTTCCGCGCCGCTTCGAGGCTCTCGAAGGTGAAGTTCAGCGGTTCGCGATACTTGACGGCCAACAGGACGTAGCGAACCTCGCGGCCGGTCCAGCCTCTTTCCATCAGATCGCGCAGGGTGAAAAAGTTGTTTTCGCTCTTGGACATCTTGCATCCGTCCACGAGCAGATGCTTGCAATGCATCCATAGCCTTACGAACGGCACGCCGGTCACGGATTCCGTCTGCGCGATCTCCGCTTCATGATGAGGGAAAATGTTGTCCTCACCGCCGCAGTGGATGTCGATTTGCGGACCGAGTATTTGGGTCGCCATGGCGCTGCACTCGATATGCCAGCCTGGACGTCCGCGACCCCACGGGCTCTGCCACCACACATCACCGTCCGCCTCATCCCAGGCTTTCCACAGTGCAAAATCGCCGGCCTCCTCCTTCTCGTATTCGTCGCTGCGCACGCGGCCCGTGGATTGAAGCTCGTCCAGATTGAAGTGCGCGAGCGCGCCGTACTTCGGGAAAGATCGTATGCGGAAATAAACGGATCCATCTTCTGCGCGGTACGCGCAGTCGCGCTCGATCAACGTTGCGATCATTTCAATCATCCGCTCGATATGATTTGGCGCCGTCGCTTCGGGGAAGTGATCCGCGCGCCGGATGCGGAGGGAATCCAAATCTTCAAAGAAAGCGTTCTTGTACGGCCTGGTGAATTCCGAAAGCGCAACGCCGGCCGCTCGGCAGCCGCGGATCGTCTTGTCATCGATATCCGTCAAGTTCATCACGCGCTCGATCTTATAACCGCGAAACTCGAGATGGCGCTGAAGCAAATCCTCGAAAACGTACGCGCGAAAGTTCCCAATGTGCGCAAAATCATACACCGTTGGCCCGCACGTGTAGATGCGCACGTGGCCGGGATCGACGGGCCGGAATTCTTCGATCTCGCGCGTCAGAGTGTTGAAGAATCGGAGGCTCATTTTCTTTCCACCGCTGCCACGGCCAGCGCGGCGATGCCTTCCCCACGCCCGAGGAATCCCAGCCCCTCATTCGTTGTCGCCTTGATCCCCACTCGATCACGGGGCACCGCCAGAGCGCCGGCGAGATTGGTCTTCATGGCATTCAGGTACGGCGCGATCTTGGGGGCTTCGGCGACGAGAGTGGCATCCACGTTGAGAATGACGCTGCCCATGGCAACCAGCCTCTCGCGCACTGTTCGCACAATGACGATGCTGCTCATTCCACGCAGTGATTCATCGGTATTCGGAAAAAAATGCCCAATGTCCGCCTCGCCGGCAGCGCCAAGTAGCGCATCGGCTATCGCATGGCACAAAACGTCCGCGTCCGAATGACCCTCAAGTCCAAACGGATGATGAATCGTCACACCGCCGAGCACGAGAAGTCTTCCGGCCAAGAAGCGGTGCACATCATAACCGATGCCGCAGGCAAACATCACAGCCCAAGCTCGACAATTCCGTTTGAGGCGACAATGGAAAATTTCTCGGCCGCCGACGGGTGAGGCGTAAGCACGACTTTGCCGCCGGCCCTTTCGAGGAGAAGAATCCCCGCCGCGACATCCCAAAGGCTGATGCTGCTCTCGATGTACGCATCAAGACGCCCGCACGCGACGTAAGCGATGTCGAGTGCCGCACTGCCCATCATCCGGCATTTCTTTGCGGATCGTACCATGCGTTCGAAGAGCAGCAGTCCGCGGTTGATCGAATCTATCGACTTTGCGACACCAACCGAAATAACAGCCTCGGAAAGTTCCTTGCGCTCGCTGACCGCAACGGGTTGCCCATTCAACATCGGCACACCGCCTTCCTCCACCATCCACAATTCGTCACGCATCGGATCGTAGATGACGCCGACAATGATTCTTCCAGCCTGTCGGAGCGCAATTGAAATGGCAAAGTGGGGGATTCCATAGAAATAGTTAACCGTGCCGTCGATGGGATCGATCACCCATTGAAATTCACTGCCCGCGTCGCCGCGGACGCCCTCCTCCCCGTAGATCGCATGCGAAGGAAATCGAATCAGCAAAAGCGATTCGATCAATGCCTGGCTGCGCCTGTCGAGCTCAAGCTTAATGTCATGCGCCTCGTTTACATCGACCGTCAAGGGACGGCCATAGTGCGCGCGAAGCAGCCCACCGGCCGCTTGCGCGGCCTCCATTGCGGATTCCAGATACTCAGACACGACCCTCTTTGTAGAGAACCCGCTGCTTTTGAGCAAAAAAAATTTGGGAGAAGCCAGCGGCCTCTCCCAAATCGGTTTTGTCATTCGCTTAACGCGAACAACGTGACTATTTCTTTTTAGCGACAGTTTTTTTCATAACCGGCTTCTTAGCCGCAGCCTTCTTTACTGGAGCTTTCTTGGCGGCGGGTTTCTTCTTAACTGGCATTCGTTCTCCCCCCTTTCACTCGCAACTGCGAAAATCGGTGAAAATCATGTGAACAACTCACTACAAGCTGTGAATAGTTCTCTCAGAAAAATCCGTCAACGAATTTCTTTTGATTTTCGCTTGATTTTTTTCGAAGAGGCCATGCAGGCATCGGTCCATCTCCGTCAATCGCGCAAGATTTCATCGGCTTTCGCGACGATTTCCTCGACATTCCACAAGCGACCGAGGCCTTCGTAGCCGCACGCGAGCATCCCTTCCTCTGGACCAAGAAATTCCGCGCCGCGCGTTCTAAGCGTCGCGGCATTCTGCTGTGTGGCGGGATGCAGCCACATTTTTCCGTTCATCGCGGGTGCGATAAGAAACGGCGCGCGTGTGGCGAGGGCGATTGACGTGAGCGCATCATC
Organism: Terrimicrobiaceae bacterium; assembly: GCA_045403045.1. Classification (GTDB taxonomy): domain Bacteria; phylum Verrucomicrobiota; class Verrucomicrobiia; order Chthoniobacterales; family Terrimicrobiaceae; genus DASTFP01. The sequence continues at coordinate 15,338 of JAXIPG010000236.1, read as the reverse complement.
GCAGATTCCGAGCGCGAGTTTGGCGATAATGTTTGCGGTTGCCGGAGCGATGAGGAAGAGATCGGCGCGATCGGCGAGGTCAATATGCGTCGGACGCCAGGACTCGCGCTCGTCAAAAACGCCGGACGTGACAGGATTCTTCGAAAGGGTCTGAAACGTCATCGGGCCGACGAACTGCGTGGCGCTTTCGGTCAGGACGACGAAGACAGAGTATTCGCGTTTGACGAGCTTGCTGGTGAGATCGGCCGCTTTGTAAGCTGCAATGGAACCGCAAACACCGAGGACGACAGTTTTCATGAGAGGCGGACGAGCCTCCGGCTCTGGTAGCGCTCCGCGCGCATCACCGCGCGGAACTTTTCAATGTCTTCTTCCATCGAACCACTGATGAGTGTGTATTTGTATTCGCGCCAGCGTTCCATTTCGGCGGCTGCGTTTTGCAGTCGCGTGGCGATTTGTTCCTCTGTTTCGGTGCCACGTTTCATAAGCCGGCGGCGCAGTTCCTGCAAATTCGGCGGCATGATGAATACATCCGCGAGCGCATCGAGGATGAAGGGGTCGCCGCACGCGCGAATGGTTGCCGCGCCCTTCGTATCGATATCGATGAGGACATCGATGCCCTTGCGGAGATTCTCGGTTACGGAGCTCTTGAGGGTCCCGTATTTGGAACCATGCACTTCAGCATATTCAAGGAATTCACCGGCGGTCACGCGACGATCGAATTCCTCATCGCTGAGAAAATGATAGTCCTCGCCTTCAATTTCGCCGGCGCGTGGCGCACGGGTCGTGCACGAGACCGCATAAACGAAATCAGGCTTATGGCGCAACGCGGAACACAGCGTCGTCTTGCCCGCGCCGGAAGGAGCGGAGAGCACGAAAAGGATGCCAGTGCGCTGAAAATTGCTATTCAATATTCGCTAATTGCTCCCGAACTCTATCAAGCTTTGCTTTGGCCTCCACGACAAGCAGGGAAATCTTCGCGTCATTCGCCTTTGCGCCAGCCGTATTCCATTCGCGGCCCATCTCCTGAGCAAGAAACTCAAGAGTTCGTCCAACAGGACCGTCGCTTTCGAGGTGTTCACGAAACTGCGCGAGATGACTCTCCAGCCTTGAGAGTTCCTCGGTGATGTCGCAGCGCTCGGCGAAAATCGCGATTTCCGTCGCGATCCGCGGATCGAGAACATCCGCGGGCAATCTTGCGGATTGCAATCGGCGAAGAAGGAGCTCCCGCTGCCGCTTGGGCACGCGCGGCGCGAGCACCCGCACACGCCGCACGAGAGCGGTCATGCCTGCGACGCCACGAGCGAGTTCCTTCTTAAGATAAGCGCCTTCGCGGACGCGCATAGCGAGCAGCCCATCAAGAGCCGCTCCAAGCGCACGCCTTACAAGCGGCCAGAGTTCGCGTCCGGTCGTGTCCTCTGTGTGCAGGACCCCGGGAGCGGCAAGTATCATTTCCAGAGAGATCACCCCGCCAAGGTTGAGTTCTTTTTGAAGCGACCGCGCTTCGCTCAAGAACTCAGCGGCCCGCCGGTTGTCGATGAAAACCGGCGCAGATTGCGAAGAGCGCTCAACGCAAAGTGAAACCTGTACCTTCCCGCGGGAAATTCGCTTCAAGACCTCTTCGCGCACCCGCGGCTCAATCCAGGCAAGCTCACGAGAAACCGCCAAGGCCACTTCGCCCTGTCTGCGATTGACGGAGAAGCACTCCGCCACGACGCGGAGACCTTTCGCGGTTGCAGCGCCGCGCCCGTGGCCGGTCATGCTCTTCATCGGAGGAGATTAAAGACGCCGTTTGCAGCTTGTCACGACTTGAAGTCACAATGTCCTGATCTCTTAGAATTGCTCACCATGATTAGCAGTGCCACTTTCATCGCAAACGCAGACTAAAGGTTGCCCGGCCGTTGGAGAGGCCGAGACCGTCAACTTCATTCATCAACGAAAGCCCGCGCCAAAGCTCGAATCGCCCGCGAAGCGTTGCGCGTCCTCCGGGATACGCTGGAGGCGCCGGGTTGATCTGAAGACCGCCCATTGCGGAGTCGGTCCTGACGCCCTGCGGGTTAAACTTTCGGCCAAAACCACGCAAAGGCGCCAACCCTCCAGGTCCCGGCGTTTCGCCGACTTCCGTCCCGGCGTACACGCCAGGCGCCATGCCCGTGGTCAACAATTGGATGAGCGAATCCTGCGGCAACGGCGGGTCGGAACGTAGGATGAGCTGCCGCTTATCAAGCGGGCCGAAAGCGTAGGCCTGGACTTCGTAATCCAGGGCCTGCGCGGTTCCGCGCACATTGAGTTGTGGCATCCACGGGCTGCCCTCGACAAAGTCAAGATGCCCATCCGGGATTGTCATGGTGGTAAATGGCAGAAACACTCGCGCATTTTTCAATTCGATTTGCCCGACCGGAATCGGATTTCCCAACGTCCCCGTGAGTCGCAACTCCGGGATAATCTCCCCGGAAGCCGCGTTTCCCGAAAATAGGAAGGGCGTATCGTTCTTGATCGAGACATCGATCTTCCAGACATTGAAAGGAGCCGGCACCAAGCTTTCAAATCGCGGCGGAACGAACGCCTTGTCCTCGCCAGGCGGAGCAACCAAGAGCGGCGTGATTTCCAGTCTGCGAGAAAATCGACTGTCAACAAGATGCACGGCGCCCTTGATCAATCCACCGGAGTCGTCTCCCGAAGCGTAGAGATTCACGTTTGCCTTGAGCTGCAGCCCCGCGGCCCTGGTGAGGTGAATTTTGCTGCCGTAAAAAAAAACCTCGTAATACGGCTTCGAGAGGTTTTCAAGCGAAGCCCCTCCGCGCACTTCAAAAGACCCCTCGCCCATTTCACCGGTAAGCTCTTCAAGGGTCGCCCCCGCTGCGCCGAACGTCAGAGCACCATTGACATTGCTGATGAGGGGTGCGTTCGACGAAATTTCCAGCCGCCCGTCGCTGATCATGAGGTGTCCGTCAAGCATTGGCTTGCCCACGGTTCCAGTGACGGCGAGACTACCGGAAAGGAGCCCCTCCAACCGCTGGATATTGGGAAACAGCGGTCTTAGAATGCCAATGTCAACTTTCGGAATTTCCAAACTCGCGGAAAACCGTCCTTCCGGATTCATCCAGTGCAGCCTGCCATCGACCGCCTTGACAATGCCGAACGGGCTCTCCGCCTTCAACATCAATGGAGAGAGACCCGGTGAGGCCAGCTCGCCAGTGAACGATGCGGTGCCGTCGGCTCCTTGCATCGTCGCATCAAATTGCGAGGGTGGACTCGAGCTGTTTTCAAACCTTCTCGTCAATCCACGTCCTTCAATTTTCCCATCGAAGCTAAGAGTCGACGGCAACCCCTCTGCGCTAAGATTGACCTTGACCGTGCCATCCACTGGGAGATCGTTTCCGGTGAGACGCAACAAGTCGCGAACGTTCAGCGGGTCATTGGAGACGATGTTGGCGTAAAGCTTCTTATCCAAATGCAATGCTTCCTTAGGCGACTTCCATGGCGCCAGATCGAATGGATCGATGGGAAGATAAATTTCCGCCTCAGCGAGTTCGCGCCCGCCCGAGCGCAGGAGCGCGTCATTTAGCTTGATTCCCGATCTTGCGAGCGTCGCCCGGGCCGAGAAACGAAGCGCCGCTTGCTCCAATTCGAAACCGCTAAAATATACATTCTGAGGGGAGTACGTTCCTGCGAAACGACCGGTCAAGCCACTGGGCGTATACTCTGAGACAAAGTCGTCTAGGGACACATTGAAGGCTCCGGAATGCGCGGAGGCCGTCCCGTCGCCCTGCCAGCGAATTTGTGCCGCGCCTGCGCGGATGTTTGGAACGTTGATATTTGGAAAGAAGTCACGATACCGAGCGATGTCGTGCGCGCGGGCCTGAATCTCGCCTGAGTAATTATGAGGCGCGCTGATCTCGACGGTACCCCGTGCGCGAAGGAAATCCTCGCCGCTCCAAAACTCGCACCGGGTGACCTGCGCCTCGGTGTTGGAAAAAGTCACTTCCACACGACCGGAATCAACCGGGTGCTTTCGAAACCCCATCTCCGAGGCTTCGAGACTCATGAAGCCGCCCAACTTTCCGGCCTGGCCGCTGATGGAACCGCTTACACTCATGCGCCCGCTCATCTCATCGAAGGGCGGTCCGAACAAACCGGCCAGGGCGCCCAGATCCTTTATTGAAGCGGAGGCATTCAAAAGAAAAGGCGCCCTCGCGATTCCGGGCCAACCTTCATCAAGCGAAAATTCGCCGCTGACCGTAAGCACGTTCTCCTTTTGTTTGAGCTCGAAATCGCTCACTGCCAATCGCCGGTGGATCATGCTTGCCCCGACCTCGAGTGATTCCCAGCCGCGCTTGTTCCATCGAAATCCATCCGCAGCCAACCTCAGGGAAGCCTGAGCATCGAGCGCCCGACCCGGGATGCCGCGAAAAGTGAACCTCACCTCGCGAATTACTCCCTCGGCCTTGCCACGAAAACCAAACAATGCGGCAAGCGGAGCCACATCCACGTGAGAACCCCAAACTGCGGAATCCACAGCCACCAGGCCCTTCTCTGAGCCAAAGGAAACATCTGCCCGAAGCGAACCGCCGAACAGAGACGCTTCGAGCCCAAGTGCCACACCGCCGGGACGCGCCAAGTGAGCGACAAAGCTTTCGACCTTCACTCCTTCCCACAAATCAAGGCTGGCCAGGTACGCCGTTCCCTCTTTCCAGGCTGTGATACCCTCGAGCGAGCCAAGGCTTTCATTGAAGGATCCCGCACGGAGCTCCGCTCCGGCCGCCCGGAACGCCCCAAGACGCTCTTCGCTGAAGTTGGCTGATATGCCCTCAAAATAGTACGACTGGTTGAGGGCAATAAACTCCAGATTCCCGTGACGCATCTCGAAATACTCCGGCAGCCACTGCAAAGCCCGTTTTGCCCGCTCGCGCTGCTCCGCCTCGGACAAATCGGGAACCGGCTTGCGTCGCGGCAGACCGCCAGGACGCAAATCGACCACACCGCGAACATCTTCGACAACCACCGAATGAAACAACCGCCCGTCCCCGAAAAATGCGTGCCACGGCCAATTCAGCGATACCTCGATGCGTGCGGCGTCCGCTGCGGTTTGGGATTCTCCGGAATTCGTCGCGCGGACCCCCACTCCTTCGAGAGTGACCGGCCGCGCGAGATTGGCCTGGATTCTTCCAATCTCCAGCTGCAGCCCGGCTTCAGACGCTGCGCGAACCAGTGCGAAGCGGAGGCCCCACGAAAGAAGCGGGGGATGAATCAGCCAGAGCACAAAAACGCATCCAGCCACCGCCAGCGCGCTCCGCCACGGAAATCTGCGACTTCTGGAGGATTCGTTGACCGGCGAATTCATCTGGTGGGCCATTTAGCATATTGTAATGCGTCCAGCACGTACATGCTCCCTTCCCTGTTTCCGTCTTGATGCGAAAGCGGCGGACGCATAGAGAAGAGGCCCGGGCGCTCCGTCCCGCCTGCCGCGACATGAAAAACAAGAATTTCAACGACTGGGCGGTCGCTTTGGCCGTCATTGCCTGCAGCATTCTGCTGTTTCTGGCATTGGCGTTCGCATTGAGCGGCACGATGCTGGGAAAACCCTCACAACCCTTGCGCGTCAATTTTCACGATGTCACGGGCATCAGTCTTGGATCCCAGGTTAAATACGCGGGGGCATTCGCAGGAAAAGTCTCCGGTATCCGGATGCTCTCTTCCCAGGAGCGCGCAGACTCAGGCGACCCGCTCAATGCCATCCAGGTGATCGTGGCCTTGAATTCGGGCGTCCCTCCGCTCTCTGCAGACATTACCGCCAGCATCGCCGCCGACACATTGCTAAGCGACAAATTCATCCTTCTCTCCGGCGGATCGTCGAACACGCAATCGCTTCCAGCCGACGCCGTCCTTCAGGGGATCTCGCCAACCACCTTTGACAAGCTGGTCCGCGATATGGACGTCACCATCGAGGGTCTGCGCAGCGTGCTGAGCGGAACGAAAGGGGAACCCGCCGATATTTTTGAGCGGGTTCGCCTCTTGCTCACAGAAACTCAATCGCTTCTGACCGAGGCGAAACCCGTGCTTCAGGATGCCAAAGCGCTTGCCGCTGATGCCAGACAACTGATCGCCGAAAACAAGGTCCCGATCTCGCGAGCGATCAGCCAACTCGACAATTCGGCCAGTGCCCTCGAAAAGCTTGCCAGCAGCGGCAACAAGCTTGTCGTCAACAACGAAAGAAAACTCAGTTCAACGATTTCCGATTTCAAGGTCGCCTCCGAGAACCTGAAAGTTACTTCAACCTATGCAAAGATTCTCATCCGCAGCCTGTCCCAGCGTCCGTCCCAGCTCATTTGGGGAAACCCGAAGCCGCCGCTTCTACCCAGCGAACGGCAGATTCTTCGAAGCTCCACGCCTCTGCCGGCAGACTGATTTTTTCGCAATCAGGCCGCTTTCGACGATTCCGATTGAACTCGTCCTCGCCGCGGATAATCTGCTCTAGTGAGGCTGTTTGAGAGACTTCGACGCGCGATACAGATCGTATTGCTGCTGGCGTCGGCCGCCTGCGCATCTGCTGCCCAGAGCTATATTGTTGTCGACAATCAAACTGGTCTGATTCTCGCGTCGAAGAACCCCAACGAAAAATTGCAAGTCGCCAGCCTGACGAAGATCGCCACAGCCATGGTGGTATTCGATTGGGCGCAACTTAACAAGACCGATCTCAGCCAAATGGCTACAGTATCCGCGCGAGCACTGCTGGCAGGAGGAATCAATCCCGCGGGCTTGCAGGAGGGCGACTCTCTCAGCCTTCGCGATCTCCTCTACACCGCCCTCATGGCCTCTGACAACGTCGCGGCAACCGCCGTTGCCCAGTATGTCGGCGCCCGTCTGCCCAGCGCGGAAGGCCTTGAACCTGTGGGCAACTTCGTTTCGCACATGAACGCCCTCGCTCGCGCGCTCGGTATGAAGCGCACGCTGTTCCTAAACCCGTCGGGATCCGACAACGTCGAGGGCGCACTGCCGTACTCCACCGCCTCCGACATGGCCCGTCTCACCCGCTATGCCTATAGCGAGGCGGACTTTCCTTTTTTCGTGTCCCAGAAGACACGAATCGTTCATGTTTTTCGCGGCGGCGTGGATACGCCGATCGAGCTGAGAAATACCAATGAACTGCTCGATAAGGAGGGTATTGACGGAGTAAAAACCGGCCGCACGAGGCGCGCAGGGGATTGCCTGATTCTTTCCGCCGAACGCAGACCCGAGGTTCAACGAGACGGCGAGACTGTTTATGTCACTCCCCGGCGCATCGTCCTCGTACTGCTCGGCTCACAAGACCGCTTCAGCGAGGGGATGGCGTTGACGCGCCAAGGCTGGGGTCTTTACGACCAGTGGGCGGCTGAAGGACGCAAAATCGAAAAAAACGAGGCACTTTAGGCCATGCAGAAGACTAGAATTGGAGTTTTGACCAGCGGGGGCGATTGTCCGGGACTCAACGCGGTGATCCGTGGCATTTGCCGCGCGGCGTACAAGCTTGGGTGGGAGGTTCTTGGATTCAGGGATGGCTATGAAGGACTTCTGGCTCCCGGTGACTTCATGCTCCTCGAGCGGAAGAACACATCCGGAATCATGCACCTGGGTGGAACCATCCTCGGAACTACCAACCGGGGCCATTTTGTGGCCAAGATCGCTGCCGGAGAGAGGGCGATGATCCCCAAGGAAATCATCGACCAAGCCAAAGAGACCTTCGACAAACTCGGCCTCACCGCGCTCATCGCCATCGGGGGTGACGGGTCCCTCTCAACCGCGCTCCAGCTCTATGAGGCGGGCATCCCCATCATCGGCGTCCCCAAGACGATTGATAACGATCTCGAAGCCACCGCCATGACCTTTGGCTTCGACTCGGCTGTCGCATGTGTGGGGGATGCGCTGGATCGGCTCCACACGACTGCCACCAGCCACAAGCGCGTAATGGTGCTCGAAGTGATGGGCCGGCACACGGGATGGATCGCGCTCTACGGCGGTTTCGCAGGCGGCGCCGATGTGATTCTCATCCCCGAGATCCCTTTCGGATATGCGAAGGTCGCCGCCGAGGTCATGCGGCGCGAGAGCCAGGGCGCAAAGAGCACCATGATCGTCGTCTCCGAAGGGGCCTCTCCCAAAGACGGCAGGCAACTGCGCCATGCGACCGCCAGTGGCGAACACCGCCTCGGCGGCATCGCTGAAATCGTCGGCTCCGAAGTCGCAGAGCGCACGGGCAAGGAGGTTCGCACCTGCGTGCTCGGCCATCTTCAGCGCGGTGGCGCGCCCACCACACTCGACCGGATTCTCGGTACATGCTTTGGCATCAAGGCCGTTCAACTTGTCACGGAGAAAAAGTTCGGCACGATGGTGAGTTACCAAAACTATTTGACGATCGACGTTCCCATTTCACACGCAGTAAACCGCCTTCGCCGTGTCGATCCCGAGGGACAGATGGTGGAGATCGCCCGAGCGGCCGAAATCTCCTTCGGCGATTGATGGAACAAACCGATGCTTTACGCGCTGCCGTACGCGACGTGGCGGATTTCCCCAAGCCGGGAATTCTCTTCAAAGACATCACTCCTATCCTTGGCGACGGCTTCCTTCTGCGCACTGCCATTGATTGTTTTGTGGCCGATTGCGCAGGACAGGAAATCCGAAAGATCGTCGGCATCGACGCCCGCGGATTTCTCTTTGGGGCCACGGTCGCCGATCGGCTCGGGATTGGTTTTGTGCCGATTCGTAAGCGGGGGAAGCTGCCATGGAAGACGGAAAGTCTCGCCTACAAGCTCGAATACGGCGAAGCCGCAATGGAAGTCCACACCGACGCCTTTGAGCCTGGCGAACGCGTCTCGCTGATTGACGACTTGCTAGCCACGGGCGGCACCGCCGCGGCTGCCACAAAACTCATCGCAAAGGCCGGCGGAAATGTCGTGCAGGCCCAGTTTCTTATCGAACTCGGATTTCTCGATGGCCGCGCCGCCTTTTCGCCCATCCCCGCGAAATCGATCCTGGTCTATTGAGAGCCTCTGCGTGTCCGGCGCTACTTAGAGCAAATGCCGAAAGAAATTTTCGGCATTTGATCTACACGATCTCCGCCACTTTTTCTCTCGCCTTTCCGACGATCGGGAGTCCATGCGCGAAGCACACGATGTCGAAATTCAACGAGCGGAGAACCCGCAATGACTCCAGGAGAAGTGTGACATTCTTGCAATACCTGTCCGGCAAGATTTGAAGGCCATCGAGATTGGTGAGCGCATCACCGATCACCAAAACGTCCGGTGCGAGGTAGGCGGTCTCTCCGGAACCGCCTCCGGGCAGACCGATGGTTTTCAGCGTCCGAAAAAGCAACTCACCATCCTTCACCAGGTAATCCGCCGGAACGTCCTGATGCGCGTCTTCCGGCGCATAGATCGGAATGTCGAGCCTCTCCTTCTCGTAGAGCGAGCCTCGAAGATGGTTGCCATTCGTCAAGAGCACGGCGCCAACTCTGTCGTCACCCACCATCCGCTCAATCGCCTGCTCTTCAAGACGGACTGGATCGATCAATACGAATCCGTCTGGTGTGCGGATTGCCGTGCTGCTGCACTCCGTTTTGCATTCAGGGTTGTAACCGTGCCAGATGAAGAGATCGTTGGTGATTTGATGATATTCGGGGACGGGCTTCATAAATCGATTCTGAGGTGGCAATTCCTGCTCGTAGTTTTCCATAATCATCACCACGACGCGATTCAAATTCGCGACCGTAGCCGCCACTTTTTTTCTTCCCTGGTGTCTCTTTTCATTGAGGCAACGCGTTCAGGGTCAAAGACAAATTGTCTTGAATTGACATTCGTTCTTTAATTTCGAGCTTCGCCGACCGCCATGCACCAAATTATCAACGACATAGCCCTCTGCATCATCGCGGCATGGGCTCTTGGGGTGCTTGCTCAATTTTTTCGCCAGCCCGTGATCCTCGCCTATCTTCTCGGCGGCTTTGCGATCGGACCCTCGGGATTCGGATTGGTTCACGAACAGGAGTCCGTCGCCACGATTTCCGAGCTGGGGTTGATTTTTCTGCTTTTCATGATCGGTCTCGAGATCGATTTGAAAAAAATCATCAGTGCGGGAACCTCGATCCTTGTCACCGGGGCATCGCAGATCCTGGGCGGCGCCGTCGCTGGAGTGGCATTTTTTTATCTGATGGGCTTCCCGTTGACCGGAGGAAGATGGGATGCGCTCTATCTGGGAATAGCCGCCGCGCTGAGCAGCACGGTGATCATCGTAAAGGTGCTCTACGACAAGCGGGAACTCGACACGCTGCCGGGCCGCGTCACGCTGGGTGTTCTCGTTCTGCAAGACCTGCTCGTCATTCTTTTTCTCGCAGTCCAGCCGAGCCTGGACAACCTCCGCGCAGGAGCTCTTTTGCTGTCATTCGTTCGCGCTGGGGTTCTTGTTGCGACTGCGCTCACCGTCAGCCGCTTTCTGCTGCCACCGCTGTTCCGCAGCGTCGCGCGGCTGCCGGAATTGGTGCTAGTCGGCGCGTTGGCATGGTGTTTTCTAGTGGGCGATCTCGCCGCACGGCTGCAACTCTCTCGCGAAATGGGGGCGTTGATCGCAGGCGTATCGCTATCCACCTTTCCTTATGCGCTCGACGTGACGGCAAAAGTGACCAGCCTCAGGGACTTTTTCGTGACGTTGTTCTTCGTTGGCCTTGGAATGAGCATCCCCGTCCCGAGTGGAACTCTCCTTGGATGGGCCTTGCTCTTCGCCGTATTTACAGTGGCGAGCCGCCTGCTGACAACATTCGTGCCGCTCTATTTGCTGAAGCAAGGGCTGCGCGCAAGCTTGCTTCCGTCTATCAATCTCAGCCAGATCAGCGAGTTTTCTCTTGTTGTGCTGGCGCTTGGGCTCGAGGAAAACCATATCGCTCCCGAGAGCAAGGGTTTGGTTTCTTTTGCGTTCGTGTTCCTGGCGACTTTGAGCACATTCGCGATGATGAATTCCGACTGGCTGACAAGGGCCGCGATTTCGAGTGTGAAGCGCTTTGGGCTTCGCGACCTTGATGTACTCGATCCGGCAAGACAGGCGGAGGAATCCGGGCATGAGGGGCACGGGCAGGCTGCGCGGATTCTGATAGTCGCCTTTTTCAGGACAGCGAGTTCTTTGCTCGAAGAGCTGCGGCGCAGCAAACAGGATCTTCTCGGAGAAGTGGCCGTTGTGGATTTCAACCCTCATGTCCATGCGACCCTGAGGCAGCGCGGCATCAAGGTGGTTTACGGGGACATCAGCCATCCGGAAACGTTGCTTCATGCCGGCGTCCCCTCGGCCGAGATCCTCATCTGCACTGTTCCCGACGCGCTGCTCAAAGGCACGACGAATGCAAAACTTGTCCGGCACCTGCGCGAAATCAATCCCGAGGCCAAGATCATCGCGGTCGCCGATATTCTGGCTGATGTGACCGCCCTGTATGCGGCAGGCGCCGATTACGTGAGCGTGGCCCGGCTCGAAGAGGCGGCAGCACTCTGCGAGGTGCTTGATGCGATCGAATGCAATCTTCTCGATGAAATGCGCGCCAAACTCGATGAGCGGCTTGCCGGACGTCAGGAAGTGCTCCCCTAGCAGCTTGTCGGATTCGGAGCAGCGCTGTTTTTATGCTCCGAGGTTCTCTTGTGCGGCGAAGTGGCCGTGGCGATCAGGCAGCTGCCGGGCTAGTCTAAAAGGCTCCGCTGCGCGAAGCCGGGCTCTGCGGACGCTACGGCATCGGGATCCGGCGATTGTTCAGATTTTGGTTTTCCCCGAGTGCAAGACTTGCTCAAAAGAAAGCCGAAGACATGGCCCGTCGGCGTCTTCAGCTTGAAGGATGGTCTGGTTTTTCCATCCTTAGCACTCGATCGAATGAATCTCATTGGGCGCCTGACCTCGCTGATATGGGCGGTGATCGTTACCACACTGCTTTGGCTCATGGCGTTGGTCGCGACGCTCCTGCCAATCCTGGTGATCGCGATGCCGATCGGAATCCTTGTCATGCTGTGGAAGAAAGCCGTGGGGGAGTGGGTTCTTACAGGCTTGTTACTCATCGGTCCGATCACTCGTCGATCTGCTTACCACTCCCGTAGTGCGTTTCGGTCTTCGCATCGCCCCCTTGCCGGCAGGCCGTCCCAAGGGGGGACGCCTTCCCGGGACACTAGCGATCAGTTGGGTGCTGGCCCTTGCTGTCCTGGTTTCAAACGATACCGAGTGGCAAACCCTCTTTGCAATCTGCCTCGCCGGGCCTGTCGCGGTGTGGCGGCTGCGGAGCTTCAAGCGTGCGTGGACCGGCATGCCGCGGGAGAGGTTCGTGCTTTTCCTGCGCCGCTTTGGGAAATCAGGCGATCGACTTGTCGGTTCCGCTATTCGCCACGCGGCGCCCGAGAAAGCGGCGCTCGCATTTCTGGTGGGCAAGCGCAATACCGGCGAATCCTGGGATCCGTTCCTGGTTGGATTCGATGGACTTGGCTCGGGCTCTGACGCGAGCTCGGTCCCGCTATATCTCGAGGCGGACGACCGGGAATGGATCGACCGGGTGCGGGATCTGGTGGTCAGAGCGGATGCCGTCGTCTTCGATGCCACGGACTGGAGCCCTGCGATGGATATCGAGGCGAAGCTGCTGCAAGAGTCGGATGTGGCGGCCAAGACCATCGTGCTCGCAAGAAAGGGCAAAGGGCCCGGAGACTGGCGTACCCAGGAGGTCGGCGATCGCCTATAGCCGAAGCTGGCGCGCGGCCTCGAACCGGATTGTGTTGGGCTTCGTGGCGACGGTGCTCTTGCCGCTGGTGATCCACGCGGCGGCCGTGTCCCGGCAGGATCCGGAACCCGTCCTCGCCATTCCATGTGTCGCGCTCTGGGTCTGGCTTTTCGTAAGACCGCTAATGGACAAGCAGTCCGCGGCAGCGCTGAAGGCCGAGCTTTGGGAGATCTTCAAGTGAGCGGATGGGCGTCTTGCATAACGGTCTAGCTAGGTAGTAATGATCCTGGTCGCCTTTCTGCAGCGCAGACGCAAATGAGGGTGCAACTCCGAAACTTATGTCGCCTCCGAGTCGGAGAACGTTAATGAACCCGAAAAACTGAATCTATGATTACCCCCGCACCATTACCGCAAAAAAAGAAAACGCCAAAATTCGAGGCTTTTATTCACAGCGCATTCGTAACCGTTCGACCAATCACCATAAGATTCGCCATCCACAAATTGGCTGCTGTTGCCACTGCGCTGGGGGTGCTCTGCGCCACCTCGTCTGGGATCGCGGAGGAACCCGTGAACATGTGTCCTATTCGCCAAAGATGATCTACGACGCGATCAAACTGACAGCTGAGGCGCAACTCAAGGGCGAGAAGCTGCCGGACAAGACCATCATCCCGTCGGTGCTGATTACCAAGGACAACGCCAAGGAGTTCTACTTCCCGGACTCGCCGTTTTGATCGCCGCCGGACCGACGGAGGCTCCAATTGCCCTTGAGCCCTGTAAGATCGGATTCAATTACCTCAATATCGCGGAGCATGAGTGCAATTCCGGTTCACAAGGAACGTTGGAGACCCTCCGGCCATGCCTGGAACACGCGGTATTGCCGCTTCCAAACGGAGAGGCGTTTAGAAGCTGTAGTATCTAGGATTAAGTTAGAGTATTTACTGGCAAAAGATTTTTGAGAGACTCTGACCTTTGTCCATTGGAAGGGTGTGGCATTTTGGTTGTAAGCCTTGATAAAAGCGTCCATAGCGGCAACGAGCTGTTTAACGCTACGAAAACTGGCGCCGCGCAGTGCCTGCTCAGTAAGGATACTGAACCAAACCTCGACCTGATTGAGCCACGAAGCATGGGTGGGAGTGTAATGGAAATGAACCTGGGGGTGTTGCTTGACCCATTTTGCCTTTTCCACGAGGTGGCTGCTGAGGTTGTCGAGCACGACATGGAGTTCTTTGCCGGGGTGGAGCGCCACGAGTTGATCCATGAAATCAAGGAATTCGATGCGGCGTTTGCGCTTATAGTGGCCGGCATGGATTTGGCCGGTGGCGATGTTCAAGGCTGCAAAAAGCGTAGTAGTGCCATGGCGCTTATACTCATGGGTGAAGCCCGTGAGGGAACGCCCATCGGGCATTCGCAACCAGCCTTGCGCCCGTTCGAGGGCTTGAATGCAAGGCTTTTCGTCAACCGAAAACACGACGGCATTATCCGGAGGACTCAAGTAGAGGCCAATCACATCGGCCGCTTTCTGCGAAAACTGCGGATCGGTTGACACACACCAACTGCGCCGTCGTTGCAGACTGATGCCCAGATGCCGTAATTCCCTCCATATCCGATCTGCGCTCTCCCCCAGGCTCTCCGCCAACAATTTGCCATTCCAGTGGGCAAATCCCTCGGGCGGATCCTCATCCAAGCGGGCCAGCAAAAGCTCACGAAAGTTCTCCATTACTTCAAGGGGGCGCCCGGCCCGAAAATCATCATGCAGTCCGCTCAACCCTTCGCGCTCAAAGCGTACCCGCCACTTGCTTATCCGGGCCTCTCGCGTATTCAGTGCCCTGGCGATCTCCTTGTTGCTGCAACCTTGCGCTGCGCTCAGGATGATACGCGCCCTTTCCGCGTAGCGGTTCTTCGCTTTTGGCCTTGTCCTCATCGCCTCAAGTTGCTTGCGTTCCTCTTCACTTAATACAATCCGGGCAGCAGGTCGGGCCATCCCCCCATTCTCAATTACTACGCTATATTTCGCAAGTAGATACTAGGGGACGTAAATTTCGCCGTCAATGACGACCATCCTGAGCTTAAACGCGCGATCATGGAAGTTTTGCCGGACGCCTACTGGCAGCGCTGCTATGTACATTTCTTGCGCAACGCGCTCGACTATCTGCCACGCAAAGGCGACTGCTTAGTGGAATTGCGATGGTTTTACGATCAGCGCGACGCCGGGGAAGCTCGCAGAGATCTGGCGGCCTGGCTGTTTCGCTGGCGGGAGAAATACCCAAAACTTTGCGCGTGGGTCGAAGCGAACATTGAGGAGACGTTCACTTTTTACCGGCTGCCCAGAGAGCACCACAAGCATCTCAAGAGCACGAACATGCCCGAGGGGCTTAACCAGGAGCTCAAACGTCGAATCCATATTATCCGAATCTTTCCTAATGAGGAAAGCTGCCTGCGTGATCGAAATATCGCCTTCCAGGCCATTTGCGTCTGACTCGGAAAGGCCTGGCACAAGCTGGGGTTCTTCACGAAGCGCCCGGAACCGGCAAGTCTTCGATGTAGAACCTGTGTTCTCCGCAACCGGGGCACGTCGGCCAAGGTATTGAGTCACGTTGAACGAGCTCTTGCCGGCGAACACCCATATCGAAATGCTGCCTGA
>JAXIPG010000229.1:0-14482 GCA_045403045.1 Terrimicrobiaceae bacterium | reverse complement strand
GGCCGATTGGGGCGATTGGGCCGCCGTTGCTAGCGCGCAAGAAATCGCAGAGCGTCGCCGAACCTTTGCCTCCAAGAGAACTCGTCATGGCTTCCACCCTCGACACAAACAATTTTGAACTCGTTGTCGTCCCGCCAACCCTTTTCACGGAGCAAACGGTCGAGTTCCCGGTGATAGGGTCCGTAATCTGCGTCCCGCCCTCGCGTGCCGTAGTCGAAATACATTCGAACTCCGGCGGGCAATGCGGGAGCTGCGGCAAGGGCCTTGAGTTGGTCCGCGTCGTGAGGGCGGCTTTGCGAAACATCCCCGAATGCGGTGGAGAGGCAGGCAAAGTTTCCAAAGAAGCCTGGGTGATGGATGGCAATGTAGAAGCTGATCAAGCCGCCGAGCGAGGATCCGCCGAGGACCCGCGCGGTAGGCTCCGCGAGGGTGCGGTAGCGGGCGTCCATATGCGCGAGAAGCTCGGCGGTCAGGAATTGCGCGTAGGCCGCGCCGCCCAGTTGCGGGGAGAGATCGTAATCGCGCAGGGATGCGTTCTCTTCCGAAAAGCCCTCCGGATGGCAGACGGCCACCACGATGGCCTCGGGCATCACGCCGTGCCGCGAAAGAAGGTTTACCCATTCATCAGCCGCCCAATCCACGCCGGTAAGCGGGCTTGTCAAAGGATCGAACACATTCGCGCCATCGTGCAGCACGATCACCGGAAAACGCCTTTGCGACTCCGAGCCATAGGTTTGCGGCAGCCACACCAGCAATTCGCGGTTTCCTGCGAGCACGCGAGAGTGGATTTGCTCTCGCGTGAGACGTCCGCGATAGCGGTCTTTCCAATCGGCGACCGTGTGGTGCTGGGTGGAGTCCAACCACGCTTCGCACGAGAAATTCGCAGGCACGTCCCCATAGGCATCCACGGCTTCAGCCTGCCAGGAGTCTCGGAGAATCTTGTATTCGAAACGCGTGCCTGCTTCGATCTCTCCGAGATGATAGGGAGGCTTCCAGCTCAGCCGCGGGCTTTTCTCTGGCTGCCAGTCACCCAGCGCCGGAATGCTTCCCGTTACGAAAACCGCCTCGTCAGAACGGTCAATTGGAGGGAGAATCTGGAAGCGGATTTTGCTCATGAGAGATCAAGAAGCTAAGCACAAAGAGCACGCGCGTGGCACGGAGGTTTTTGGCAAATGCTGACCTCCGCTGAGAAAGTGCTGCACGAACTGCTGGCTGCGCGCATCGTTCTTCTCGACGGCGCCATGGGCACGATGATCCAGCGCTACAAACTGGACGAGGCGGCGTACCGTGGGGAACGTTTCAAGGATTGGCCGCGGGATGTGAAGGGCAACAATGATCTGCTTGCCCTGACGCAGCCGGACGTCATCCGTGAGATCCACGACCAGTATGTGTCGGCGGGAGCCGACATCATCGAAACCAATACTTTCAGCAGCACCACGATCGCGCAATCCGATTATGGCATGGGCGAAATCGTGCCGGATATCAACCGGGCTGCCGCGCGAGTCGCCCGCGAAGCCGCCGATGCCTGCAAGCAGCGCCGCGTATTTGTCGCCGGCGCGATCGGCCCGCTCAATCGAACGCTCTCGATTTCGCGCGACGTGAACGATCCCGGAAAGCGCGACGTAAACTTTGAACAGGTCGCCGCCGCCTATCGGCAACAGGTCGAGCATCTGGTCGAAGGTGGCGTGGACATTCTCCTCGTGGAGACCATTTTTGACACGCTGAATGCCAAGGCTGCGCTGTTTGCGATTGCGGAATATTTCGAGGCTGCCGGCTGCCGTATCCCAGTGATGGTCTCGGGCACAATCACCGATCTTTCCGGGCGCACGCTGACGGGCCAGACGGTCGAAGCGTTTCTCAATTCCGCTTCGCACTTTCCGCTGCTCTCCGTCGGTCTCAATTGCGCTCTGGGACCAATGGAGATGCGGGCTTATATCGAAGAACTCTCGACAAAGGCGCCATTTTTTGTCAGTGCCTATCCCAACGCCGGTCTGCCCGATCCGTTGTCCGAAACCGGGTTCCCGGAAACGCCGGAAACTCTCGCGCCGCAACTTCGCGAATGGGCCGAGCAGGGCTGGCTGAACATCCTCGGCGGCTGCTGCGGGACCACGCCCGCCCATATCCGCGCCATCGCGGAGGTCGTCCGGGGCCTGGCTCCACGGCGCATTCCCGAGCGGCCGCGCACGTTGCGTTTGAGCGGGTTGGAAGCCTTCACTGCCCGCCCGGAAATCCCTTTCATCAACATCGGAGAGCGGACGAACGTCACGGGCTCTCCGCGATTCGCCAAGTTGATCCTTGCAGGAAATTACGATGAAGCGCTTGCCGTCGCACGCCAGCAGGTCGAGGCCGGCGCCCAGGTCATCGATATCAACATGGACGAGGGGATGCTCGACGGCCCCGCGGCCATGACCAAGTTTCTCAATCTGATCGCCAGCGAGCCGGACATCTCCCGCGTTCCCGTGATGATCGACTCTTCGAAATGGGAGGTCATCGAAGCCGGTTTGCGCTGCGTTCAAGGGAAGGGCATCGTCAACTCCATCTCAATGAAGGCCGGAGAGGAGGATTTCAAACGCCATGCCCGCCTCGTTCGCCGTTACGGGGCAGCGGTCATCGTCATGGCGTTCGACGAGCACGGACAGGCCGACACTTACCAGCGTAAAATCGAAATCTGCCAGCGCGCTTATCGCATCCTTACTGATGAGGTCGGATTTCCCGGCGAAGACATCATTTTCGATCCCAATATTCTTACTGTCGCCACGGGCATTGAAGAGCACAATGACTATGCCAAGGCATTCATTGAGGCGACACGCTGGATCAAGACGAGTTTGCCTTTTGCCCGAGTGAGCGGCGGAATCAGTAACATTTCGTTCTCTTTCCGAGGAAATAATCCCATCCGCGAGGCTATGCATTCCGCCTTCCTCTATCACGCCATCAAGGCCGGGCTCGACATGGGAATCGTTAACGCCGGGCAGCTTGGCCTCTACGAGGAGGTCCCGAAGGATCTTCTCGAGCTTCTCGAAGATGTTCTTTTCAACCGCCGCCCCGACGCTACTGAACGCCTCGTTGATTATGCGGAGAAAATCAAACAAAGCAAAATCCCCGGCTCCTCAGGCGGACCAAGATCCGAGATCGAAGATGCAGCATGGCGTCGAGCCGCTGTCGCGGAACGCCTTAAGCACGCGCTCATCAAGGGCATTGTGGATTACATCGACCAGGACACCGAGGAGGCTCTCGATCACTACGGCAAGCCGCTGACGGTGATCGAAGGCCCACTCATGGACGGCATGAAGGTGGTCGGCGACCTCTTCGGAGCAGGAAAAATGTTTCTGCCGCAAGTGGTGAAAAGCGCTCGCGTGATGAAGCGTTCCGTGGCTTGGCTCACGCCATTTATGGAAAAAGAACGCGCCGCCAATCCCGGCAGCCGTTCGCAGGGCCGCATCGTCATGGCTACCGTCAAAGGGGACGTCCACGACATTGGAAAGAACATTGTAGGCGTCGTGCTCGCCTGCAATAACTACGAAATCATCGATCTAGGCGTGATGGTGCCCTGCGAGAAAATTCTGCAAACAGCTCGCGAGCGAAATTGCGACATTATAGGACTGAGCGGCCTTATCACGCCCTCTCTTGACGAGATGATCCACGTTGCCAAGGAAATGCAGCGAGCGGATTTTTCCACGCCTCTCCTGATTGGCGGAGCCACGACCAGCAAGGCGCACACGGCGCTCAAAATCCAGCCACACTACGATCATGGGGTAATCCACGTGCTCGATGCCAGCCGAAGTGTCAACGTCGTGAGCTCGCTGCTCAACCCGGAGCGAAAGCCGAAATACCTGGCCGGAGTCGACGCGGAATACCAGGAGCTTCGCACCGAATATGCCGGGCGTGCAGGAGCACGAGAGCTTTTAACTTTTGACAAAGCCAAGGCAAACGCTTTCACGAGCGACTGGCCGTCGATTGATATTCCGGTTCCCGAGCGTCTCGGCACGACGGAATTCGACGACTTTCCGCTCGGAGAACTTGTCGACTATTTCGATTGGTCGCCATTCTTCCATGTATGGGAGCTGCGCGGTCGCTTCCCGGCAATCTTTGACGATCCCGTCGTCGGCGTCGAAGCGCGCAAGCTCTACGACGACGCCAGGCGGCTCCTCGATGACATTGTGCGCAACAGGCGATTTCGCGCTCGGGGTGTGCTCGGGTTCTGGACGGCGAACCGCATCGGCGAAGATATCCAGCTTTACTCGGATCCCGAGGCCACCGTTCCGTTGGCGATGTTCCACGGTCTGCGGCAACAAATGAAAAAACCTCCCGGCCAGCCCAACTTCTCGCTGGCGGACTTTGTGGCTCCGCGCGAGAGCGGCCGAATCGACCATGTTGGCGCCTTCGCCGTCACAGCAGGAGAAGAGGTTCATGAAGTCGCGGCCGACTTTGAACGCCGCCTCGATGACTACCAATCGATCATGACAAAAGCATTGGGTGACCGTTTCGCGGAAGCCTTCGCCGAATGCTTGCATCACAAGGCGCGCGAATTTTGGGGCTTCGGAAAAACCGAAAACCTTACCAAGGAAGATCTAATTCGCGAAAAATACCGCGGCATCCGCCCGGCTCCCGGATATCCCGCTCAGCCCGACCATACCGAAAAGGAGATCATCTGGCAGCTTCTTGATGTGGCGCGCAGGGCCGGCATCCGGCTCACCGAGAGCCTCGCCATGTACCCGGGCAGCAGCGTCAGCGGGCTCTATTTCGCGCACCCGGACGCGAAATATTTCGGCGTCGGCAAGATCGAGCGGGATCAAGTCAAGGACTATTCGGCTCGAAAGGGCATGTCACTTGCGGATACCGAAAAATGGCTTCAACCCATCCTGAACTACGACTCGAACACGGAATCTGCTGACACCAGCCTGGCGCGATGAATGCTAGAGCAAATGCCGAAAGAAATTTCGGCATTTGCTCTAATCGAGAGCGGCCTTCGCGGGAGTCTTCATTGCAGCCACCTGCTTCTCGGCGGCACGCCGGTTGATCACGAAGGTATTGTTGTCGCCGTAACTCGCCCAAGGCCCGGATGGAATTTCATCAAAGTCCACGAATTTCCAATCGGTCAAATCGGTGTCCTCCATGCCGAGAAAATCGCGTACTGCGGGCGACACATCGAGTCCGGCGCCCTTGTTGAGGTTGGGAAGGGGCCGCTCCGGGCCAAAGACGTATTCCCAGTTGTCGGTGCGGAACGGCCCTGCATCCTCCCATTGCGCATAACAAACGCGGTCGCCTTTGCGAATGGCAATCCAGCGACCCTTACAGACTGACTTGGCCGGCCCCTTATATTCCTTATTGAACCATGGGATCACTTGCTTGGCCTCAGTCTTGTGGCCGTTTGCCGTTTTGTCGTTATATGGGAGAGCGACGTAAAAGGGATTTTGTCGCGGAACGAAATCGGACGGAATGAATTCGCTGGTCCTGCTATTTCGATCGGGAGTGTCGGTCCCGCCGTAATTCTCGGCCCAATTTGCGTCCCAACTGCTTTTGTGATTTGGGACTGGATTATTCGGTGCCGGCTTTTCGCCGATCCAGAACGTCGTGGTCACAATGTCCTTCTTCCATGGGTAGCGATCCGAGCTGTTGTTTGGCTGATCCTGCGATTCCTCCAGCGTGGGTGGAGTGGCGTCTTCCCCTGCGGATTGCGACTGGCTTGGTCGCAGCTTTTTACTCGTCTTGGTCAGCTCTTTGATATTATCACCCTTCGCCATAAGGGTGTGAGCCGCGAAGATGGATGTAAAAGATGAAACCCAAATACCAAAAGAGTGGAGGAGCGAGCCGCGTTTCATGGACTGCCTTTCACCAGCGTGTGCTTTGGACGCCGCATTTACAAATGCGTGCTCCCGTAACGCCGATGGCTAATTTTCGGCCCTGAGGGGCAGGTCTGGCAAGTAAATTCTTTTTCGAATCCCGGTCCCGAATTGACTCAAATGAAAAGGCGCCGGTTAAAGCTTGGGCGTCTATTTTGTCACCACTTGCTCCAGGAGCGAGTTGATGCGCTTTAGCATGGCTTGGGGGTCCTCGAGAAGGTCTGCGGCGATGAGGGCGTTATCATAGATTTGCTCGGCGACTTGTTTTGACACTTCCGGGCGCGATTGGCGGAAGCCTTCAAGCCCGATAAGCATTGGATGATTCGGGTTGATTTCCAAATCGTGTTTGAATGGACTCTCCGTGCCGCGATTCAGATTCTTCAGAATACGCCGCATGCTCGATGTCATGCCCGTGTCGCTTTCGACAACAGCCGCTGGGCTGTCTACGAGCCGCGCGGAGAGGCGGACTTCGCCGACTTTATCGCCGAGGCTTTCCTTAATGAAATTGCAGAGGAGGCGCGCGGCGGTGTCATCGAGTTTTTTTTCTCCGGCCTCGAGAGCGATCTCGGCTCTTTCGGCGGCGATCAGCTTTTTGCCATCGAATTCCCGCAGGTGGTCCATCACGAATTCGTCCCACGGATCGAACAGGAACAGGGCTTCGTAATTTTTGGCCCTGAGCCCCTCGAGATAGGGACTGGCGAGGCAGGCTTCGCGATTCGGCGCGGAAATAAAATAAATCTCCTTCTGCTCCTCCGGCATCCGCGCGACGTAGTCGGCGATGCCGACCGAGGTTTCCGATTGCGAAGTCTGGTAGCGCAACAGCTTCGCCAGGGGATCTCGATGGGTGAAATCACTGGCGACGCCTTCCTTGAGAAAATGACCGAATTCCTTGAAAAAGCCGGCAAATTTGTCGGCATCGGTCTTGGCTTCTTCCTCGAGAAATTTGAGGAATCGACCACTCAGGACCCTGTTGAGTTTCTGCAGCAACGCGGAGTCCTGCATCGTTTCACGCGAGATGTTGAGCGGAAGATCCTCACTGTCCACGACGCCTCTGAGGAACCGCAGCCAGTCGGGGAGCAGGCCTTTGGATTTCGACTGGATAAGGATCTTTCGACAGTAGAGGTGCACTTCTGACTCGATCTTCGGCATGCCCAGCTTTTCCATGCTATTTTTCGGAACGAACAGGAGGGCGTTGATCGCCAGCGGGGCATCGGCGCTGAAATGAAACCGGTAGAGCGGAGGCTCAATGTCATGGCCGATGAATTTGTAAAACTCCTCGTAGTCCGTGGCAGTGAGCTCTGATTTGCTTCGCGCCCAGATCGCACGAATGGTGTTGACCGCATTGCCGTTCAGCTCAATGGGAAATCCAACAAAGTTTGAGTAACGCTGGATGATCGATTCCACGCGATGCGACCGGGAGAACTCGCGATCCGCTTCCTTTAAGTTGATAACGATCTTCGTGCCGCGGGAGAGATCCTGCCCAGGTTCGATGTCGTAAGAGTTCACCCCATCCGAGGTCCAGATCCAGCCCGTTTCTTCGGGCTTGTACGAGCGCGTAAAGACAGTCACCTTGGTGCCGACCATAAAGGAGGAATAAAATCCGACCCCGAACTGACCGATGAGGCTAGGATTGCCGGCGTTTTCCTTGATCTGCTGGAGAAACGCTTTCGATCCGGAGTGCGCAATGGTCCCAAGATTCTCGACCAGCTCATCGCGGGTCATCCCGATGCCGGAGTCCGCAATGGAAATCGTGTGACCGGTGTCGTCGGTGTTGACCGAGATTGTGAGGGGCCGGTCAGACTGGAAAACTTCGGCGCCCGAAGTCTGCAGGAACCGGAGTTTTTCGGTGGCATCCGCCGCATTCGAGATGAGTTCGCGAATGAAGATCTCCTTATCCGTGTAGAGAGAGTGGACGACGATATCGAGGAGTTGGGCGATCTCCGCCTGAAACTCGTGCTTTTCAATGGTACTCATGAGATGTGCTTGATTCGAAGGACCCGGCATCCTGTCAAGAACGTCCTGCGCGGGAAAGGAGACTTTTAAGCTTGATCACAAAGCGACGAGAGGTGCTAGGAGTCAACGCTCAACTCTCAACTCTCAACTCTCAACTCTCAACTCTCCTCCATGATTAGTCCGCCACGATTTCTTCGTTTGGCAATATTGCCCGCATTGATAGTTCTCGCTTCGTTCGCGCCCGCCGCGCCGGAAGGAACAGCCAAAGAAATCCCCGAACCCCTGCAAGCTTGGAAGGGATGGGCGACTTGGGACGACGCTGACCTCGCCTGTCCTTCGCCCTATCAGGATCCGACGAAACGCCTCTGTTTCTGGCCCTCCCGTCTCGCACTCGAGATCGACAGCACCTCAGGACGATTCAATCTCGGCGTGAGTGTTTTCAGCGAGACTTGGATTCCGTTGCCCGGCGGCAGAGATGTTTGGCCTGTTGAGGTCAAGGCCGACGGCGCATTGCTGCCCGTGGTTGAGCACGACGGCCGTCCGTCGGTGAAATTGCCCGCGGGAAGCTATCGTCTCGAGGGTGCGTACCGGTGGAATGAAACTCCCCAGAGGATGCCTCTCCCGCGCGAGATCGGAATCCTCACTCTCACTCTCGAAGGGACGCCCGTGGAGTCGCCTGCATGGGATGCGGAGGGTGTTCTTTGGCTCAAGCGGAACGGCTCCACCGAAGAGGCAGACAAGGATTTCCTTGGTGTCAAAGTCTATGCGGTCATCGAGGATGGCATCCCCCTCTGGCTGCGCACCGAGATCGAGTTGATCGCTTCGGGCAAGAGCCGCGAGGAAGCGATCGGCTCAATCGTGCCTGAAGGTTGGAGACTTGCCGCGATCAGTAGCCCGATTCCTGTCGCGGTGGATGACGCAGGGCGAATGAAGGCCCAAGTGCGAACCGGCAAATGGACGTTGCAGGTGGATGCATTCCGACTCGATAACCCGAAGGAATTCCGCTACGCGCCCGGAGCGAAACCTGCTGTTGCGGATGAACTCATCGCCTTCCGCGCTCGACCCGACTTCCGAATGGTTGAAATCGTTGGCGCACCAGCCATCGATGTCTCACAGACCACCTTCCCGGAAAAGTGGCGCAATTTGCCGGTCTATCGATGGGACACAGCCTCGCCGTTCCGCATCGAGGAACGCATGCGTGGAATGGGTGTGCAAAAACCCGAGGGACTGAATATCGCCCGCGCGTTGTGGCTCGATGAAAGCGGGCGCGGACTCACTTTTCGCGATCAGATCAGTGGTCGTATGCAGCAGATCTGGCGGCTCGATGCCGCTCCAGGCCAGGACCTCGGTGCGGTGCGCAGCGGCGGACAGGGTCAACTCATCACTCGTAATCCGCAGAACGGAGCGCCGGGCATCGAAATCCGCACGCGCGATATCAACCTCGAAGCGACTGGGCGCCTCGAGCGTGCGAAACAACTCTCCGCCACAGGCTGGCGGTCTGATGCCGATGCGCTGAACGTCACTCTTAATCTTCCTCCCGGCTGGCGCCTCTTCGCGTTGTTCGGCGCGGATTGGGTGCGCGGCGACTGGCTTACGGCATGGACGCTGCTGGATCTCTTCCTTCTCCTTATCTTTTCTCTCGCGGTGTTCCGGCTGTGGGGTCTCGGCGCGGCCGTGCTGGCATTTCTTGCTTTCGGGCTTTCTTATCACGAACCCGGCGCTCCGCGCTATGTCTGGCTTGTTCTTCTGATGCCGCTTGCCCTTCTTCGTGTGGTGTCTGCAGGATGGGGGCGCCGCCTGGTCAACGTCTGGAAATGGCTCACCATCGCAGCGTTTGTTCTTGTTCTTGTCCCCTTTGTAGCCAGGCAGGTGCAGCAGGCCCTTTATCCGCAATTGGAAAACGTCGGGCCGTCTCTGGGATCCCAAGCGGTAATGGAATTCAAGGGGCGAGACGTTGGCGCTGCACCCCGTGTTCCGCCTCAGCCGCCCCAAGAGGGCCAGATTATGGATTCCTCAGCCCCGCGCGCCAAAGGCACCTTCGACATTTATAAGGAACGAGCCGCTCAAGACAGCAATTTGATGTACGAAGCCAATGCGCGTATCCAGACCGGTCCCGGCGTTCCGGAATGGAGTTGGCGAACCGTGACTTTTGGGTGGAACGGCCCGGTGCTTGCCTCCCAGCAGGTCCGCCCCTTCCTCATTTCGCTCTCTTTCGAACGCGGGCTCACTGTCTTGCGCGTCGCCCTTTTGCTGGCGCTTGCCGGCATCCTGCTCAATGCCCGGCGGTTGCGCGGCTCGATCTTTGGCGCCCCGGGTAAAGCCGCGGCCCTGTTTCTGGTTGTGCTCTGGGCAGGCGCCGCAACGCCCGCGCGTGCCCAAATGCCCGATCCGGCGATGCTCGAAACGCTTCGGCAGCGCCTCCTCGAGACGTCCGACGCCTATCCGAGTGCAGCTGATATTCCGTTCGTTTCCCTGACGTTAAACGACCGCCGCATCATCATCGACGCTGAAATCCACTGCGCAATCCGCACCGCGGTTCCTCTTCCTGGGCATTTGCCCGCCTGGGCTCCTGTCTCGGTGCTCATTGACGGCAAGCCGGATGTTGCCCTGCGTCGCGACGACAATTACCTTTGGGTCGTTTTATCCGAAGGCGTGCACCGGGTGCGCGTCGAGGGACTGTTGGCGGATGTCGGTGAATGGGAATGGACCTTCCAGCTCAAGCCCCATCGCGTGACGATAGAGGCGCCTGGTTGGACCTTTAGCGGGGTGCGTCCGGACGGCGTTCCCGAGCAACAGGTCTTTTTTGCTCGCAAACAAAAATCCACTTCCGGTGAGGCAAGTTACGACCAGCAGGATTTCCAGACCGTTGCCGCGATCGATCGCAATCTGGAGCTCGGTCTCGCCTGGCAGGTGCGCACGACGGTCAGCCGGCTTTCTCCCGCGGGCAAGGCCATTGCCCTCCGCGTCCCGCTGCTCCCGGGTGAAAATGTCCTCTCTTCAAATGCGGTTGTGCGGGAAGGCTTCATCGAGGTCCGGCTAGGCGCGAGCGAATCGGAGTACACGTGGGAAAGCGAGCTACCCGTGGTCGATCGCATCAAACTGACCACCAATGCCGGCGATTCTTGGGTCGAGCGGTGGCGCCTCGTTGCCTCGCCCGTTTGGAATCTCAACATTTCGGGCCTTGCGCCCACCTTCGAGCCGGGAAATCCCGAGCTCATCCCCGTGTGGCATCCGTGGCCTGGCGAGGGTGTGGAACTTGCGGTGAGCCGTCCGGAGGCCATTGCAGGCGCCACAGTCACGGTCCTCGGCGGCGCGCATGAGATTGCGCTTGGCAAACGCCAGCGCGTTTCCAAACTCGATCTCTCTTTGCGGTGCAGCCTTGGCGAGGATTTTCTTGCGGACCTTCCCGCGGACGCGGAGGTCACCTCGCTCGCGCACAACGGCGAAGCGATCCCCGTGCGCAAAGATGGTACCAAAGTGATCATTCCATTGCGTCCGGGCGAGCAATCGATTTCCATCGGATGGAAAATCAACGCGCCGCTTGGCTTCCGCGCCACCGCCGGGGAGGTTCGACTGCCCGTCGAAAGTGCGAATATCAACACCTTCCTACGCGTGCCGGAAAATCGCTGGATTCTTTGGACGAACGGTCCCCTGCGCGGCCCCGCCGTGCGGTTCTGGAGTATTCTGGTTTGTGCGCTGATCGCCGCGTGGGTGCTTGGTCGCATCTCCCTCTCTCCGCTTCGTTCCTTCGAGTGGATGCTTCTCGCGATAGGTCTTACGCAGGTGCCACTGCCGGCCGCCTTGGCGGTCATCGGCTGGCTGTTCTTCCTGGCTTGGCGCGGGCGCGCCTCGTTCCTTAGCCTTCCCCCATCGGGCTATAATTTCCTGCAGATTTTGCTCATCTTACTCACGGCCGCTGCACTCGCCGTCTTTGTGGCGGTTGTCGCGGAAGGTCTCCTTGGCAATCCGGAGATGTTCATCGTGGGCAACGGTTCCAGCCGCACTCTCCTCCGCTGGTATCAGGCACGGAGCGACGCCATTCTGCCCCGCCCCGCTTGCATCTCGGTCTCCATCTGGTGGTATCGCCTCCTCATGCTCGGGTGGGCTCTGTGGCTTGCTGCATCGCTGATTCGCTGGCTTCGCTGGGCATGGCAGCAGTTCAGCAGCGGAGGCTGCTTTAGGCGAATGGGTAAAAAGGCGCTCACGCCGCCTCCCGTTCCGACGCAAAGTTGAGGTCTTCTGAAAGGCGTCCCAACTTGGTCGCCGCTGTTTGTTATTGCTACACCGCCGCGGCGCGCTCATCATCCGGCCTGTGCCTCTCGCGAATGCTCTTAGTCGCGCCTTCGTGGTGATGCCTTTCGGAAAGAAGGACGTGCCGAAAAGGCCAACGGTCGAAGTCTCCGCTTATGGACAATCGGTGACGGAGCCACTCAAAGTGGACTTCGACGCGGTCTATGAAAAGTTGCTTGCCCCCGCGCTACGCGAGGCGGGCTGCATGCCTTTTCGCGCCACCGATGAGAAAGGAGCAGGGGATATTCGCCAGGACATGTTCTTCGAGCTGATCACCGCTGACTTGGTGCTCGCCGACATCTCGATCCTCAACGCCAACGTCTTTTACGAGCTCGGCGTCCGGCACGGCGTGGCCCCGCGCGGCGTCATCAGCGTGCACGCCGGCTGGGCCGATCGCCCATTCGATGTCGCGCCCGACCGCACCTTCACGTACAACGGCCAGCTTTTCGTCGCCGACCTCCCGCGCGACGCCGCATGGGAGGAGCGAGTGAAAACGGAGGCTGAAAAGCTCGGGAGAACGCTGATCGAGGCCCTCGCTGAGGATGAGCAGACCATCGGCAGCCCTGTTTACAGCACGGTCGAAGGCCTTAAGCCGGTGGATTGGAGCGGGATCAGCACTGCGCGCGCGAAATACTTTCAGAGCCTCTCCGAAGAGTGGCGTCAGCGTGTGAAAGTCGCGCGCAAGGAACGCCATCCCGGCGATATTTTGACGCTTGCCGGCGACGTGCCGACCCGCCTGCACCGCAAGCAACTGCTCTGGCAGTGCGCCCGCGCTCTTGTAGAACTGCACCGCTTTGAGCAGGCGCGAGGGGTCTTGGAGGATCTCTTGGAAATGGACCGTAACCATTTCGAGGCGCGGTCCTTCCTGGCGCTTGTCGATAACCGGACCGGTCGTTCCGCTCAAGCGGAAGAAAGCCTTGACTTCCTCGTGAGCGCG
The DNA here is from genome assembly GCA_045403045.1 of Terrimicrobiaceae bacterium. Classification (GTDB taxonomy): domain Bacteria; phylum Verrucomicrobiota; class Verrucomicrobiia; order Chthoniobacterales; family Terrimicrobiaceae; genus DASTFP01. The sequence continues at coordinate 1,462 of JAXIPG010000229.1, read as the reverse complement.
CGACCTGGTGACAGTGAGGCGCAAGGGATGCTCGGGCGTGTCTGCAAGGATCTTTGGAGAGTCGCCTGGAAGGACCTGCCGACGCTGGAAGAGCGGCAGACTGCCGCGATGGAAAACGCCGTCATCGCCGCCAAGGCCATCGCCAGCTACGATCGCGCATTGCGGCAAAATTTGAGCAACTACTACAATGGGATCAACGTCGTCACCCTCCAAACATTGCTCGATTTCCTCGCTGTAAAGACCGGCTCTTTTCCCGCCGAGACTGGCATTACCGACCTGTCCGAGCTCATTTCCGTAGTCAGCGTTGCCACGCGCCAAGCACTGAAGAATCCAAACGAAGTCGCTTGGGCGGCGCCGACACTCGGCGAGCTCGAACTTGTCCGCGGCAACGGTCCCGCAGCGTTACGGCGCTATCAACAGGCGGCCAACGCCCCCGGAGTGCCCTACTTTGAAATCGATTCGATGCTCGGGCAGCTACGGCTTTTCGAGGGGCTCGGCTTTCGCACAGAGGCGGTGGCGCCCGTGATCAAGCTGCTCGAGAAAAAACTCACCCAGCTTGGCAGCCCGCTGCCCAACTTTGGAAAGGTGGTCGTATGCAGCGGGCACATGATCGACGCCCCTACGCGCGAGAAGCCACGCTTTCCCGCGAGCAAAGAAAGCGTGTTACGAGAGAAGATCGCCGCGCAACTCGCCACCTGGGGCGTCGGCAAGGGTGACCTCGCCATCTGCGGCGGAGCCTGCGGCAGCGACATTCTTTTTGCTGAAGAATGCCAGCGCCTTGGCGCCTCCGTGCGCGTTCTGCTCGCGCTGCCGCGCGCGCAGTTTGTGGCCAAATCGGTCGCCTTTGCCGGCTACGATTGGGTGCAGCGATTTGATCGGCTCACCGACCCTCGCGAAGTGGCCGAACAGACCAGCCGCCTCGGTGACCCGCCCGCAGGCTTCGACGTTTTCAGCCGCTGCAATCTTTGGATCCTAAACACGGCACGCGTCGAGATTGGGCCGAACAGTCACTTGTTTTCCATTCTCGTTTGGGATGAGAAGCCGACCGGCGACGGTCCCGGCGGCACTTCCGACTTTGCAGAGCGCGTGCGCCAATTGGGGGGTGTTGTCGGTATCATCAATCCGACGAAACTCCCGGAGCCATCTTGAGGACAGGAACTTAGAGCATTCGGCCGCCTCCCAAGCGATTCTTTCCGAATTGCTTGGGAAAGGGCTGGCGCGCAGATGGCGCACTTACGCATCTGACGCCAGTTTGGCTGGTCGACGATAAGCGTCCTCGTCCTGTTGGCGAAGTTGGCAAGACTGATGCGAGTGGTCTGGATGTGATCTCATCGGCAAGAATTGAAACTATTGCGTCGAATCGGGCGGAAGCCGAGCGACAAGTCTGTGAATTAGTTCGCGAAGCGGCTCGCGAACATCGCAAAATCGGCATAAGCGAGCCGCCAAACTTTGGCGCTCCCGT
>JAXIPG010000257.1:0-3475 GCA_045403045.1 Terrimicrobiaceae bacterium | reverse complement strand
CCTCTGCACGGTCATCGGCCTATACTCGATCCCGCTGTTCATTCACGCGGGTCTCGGCAACATTCGCCTGCGTCTCCCGACCAGGTCTTTTGCCGCTCAATGCCTGACTGGCCTGCTCCTGTTCACCGGCGTCCTGTTATTGCGCAGCAGCGTTTCGGCGGATTTCATTTACTTCCAGTTTTGAGCGGGAAAATCTCCACATTCACGCCCGCAAATCTAAGTCCGCCGGGCTGCTAGATCGCCACGTCAATGGTTGCTCTGCCTTCCTCCAGTGAGGGCCAATCAGATAACGCGTATGTTACAGGAAAGCTTCTATTGCCGGTGGGCGCACCCCTCCGGGCGCATCCAACGGCACAGGCAATACGAAGAATACATCCTCAACGAGGTCCTCCCCTTCATGAGTCTCAAGAATCCGCATCCATGTGTCATCGTGCACGGATGCAGCCTCGGCGCCTACCATGCCGTGAACATTGCCATGCGTCATCCGCATCTATTTCGCAAGCTGGCCGCCTTCTCCGGACGCTACGACCTGACACTAAACGTTGAAGGATTCCCGGACCTTTTCGAAGGCTATTACAACGAAGACGTCTATTTCCACACGCCGACCCATTTTCTGCCGAATCTCACGTGCGCCCAACGGCTCGCACATCTGCGGAATATGGATGTGGTGCTGACCATCGGGGAGTCCGACCCCGTTCCGCGGGAACAACGAATATCTCAGCCGGATTTTGCATGGCAAGGCGTGCCGCACCAGTTGCACATCTGGGAAGACCGCGCGCACAGCGCTCACTATTGGCGGCGCATGGCGCGCATCTATGTCTAAACGAGGCAAGTTTTTTCTGAAATGGAGTCCGCAGATGACGCAGATTGACGCAGATGGAGAAAAGGACAAGCGAACCCATGCGCCAATCGGGTCCGCCATCACTGTGCATAGCGAACTAGAGCAAATGCCGAAATAAGTTTCCGAAATGGTGGCAGCGCCAGCCCTTTCCCAAGCAATTCTTTCAGAAGTGCTTGGGAGGCGGCCCGGGCGCAATGGCCTGTCTGCGGCGTCATCGGCACAAGGCCAAGGTCTACGGACATTGGCCTTTGCCTCTTCCTGACAGACAGGCCATTTCGCCTCGGCCATTTGGAAATTTCTTTCGGCATTTGCTCTATCCCCGAACCCTGCGGATGCAGAGGCAAATAATCCGATGATCAAAGAGCCGCAATCGCGGTAACGAGCTGTCCAGAAGCATCTGCTAATAAACTTCCGAAATCCGGATCACCGGCCCCGGCTACAACTTGTAGCCGGCATCGGTGATGCCTGTTCTGCCATTCCTTTCGGAAATTTGTCGGCATTTGCCCTGGAATTTTACCCGGAAGCCGGAAATCCGGGCAGCTTGCGCACGGGCGACACGTTGAGCGCGCGAACGCGCTCGAAGATGCCAGGCGCAATCTCGGGCAGCCGCTCGTAAGAGGAAAAAATCATTTCCAGTCGCGCATCGAGGTTGTCCACGAAATGGAGGGCGATGGCTTCGGGTGTTTTGGGCTCCACCGGCGAACCGAATTGCAGCTCCCCGTGATGTGAGGCGATCAGGTGCAGAAGGTGGAGCCGGACTTCCTCTGAGAGTGGCGCGAGGTTTTTCCACTTTTCCAACGGGAGCCTGCGCCAGAGGGCGTTCACGACTTCGATGCCGATGCTGATGTGGCCGAGCAGTTCGCCGCGCAATTCGCGTGGAATTTCAAAACCCGTTTCCGACGGGCACATCTCCCACATTTTGCCGCAATCGTGGAGGAGGACGCCCGTCAGCAACAGGTCGCGGTTGAGCGCAGGGTAAGCCGTGCAGAGGGCGTCGGCTAATTTCATCATTTGCGCCGTGTGGCGGAGCAGGCCTCCGCGAAAGGCATGGTGATTATGGCGCGCTGCGGCGGCACGACGGAAACGCGGACCGAACTCCTCTACGAACGCCTCCGCCAGCGCACGAAGCCGGGGATCGGAAAGGCCTCTGATTCGCTGCAACATTAGGTCAAAATCCGCTTGAGCCGCCACGCGTGCGGCTTCATCACCGTTGAACAGGTCTTGTGCCTCGTGTTCCCGCAGGGGAAGAAGCGACCAGCGTCTTGCATCGAGGCCGAACCCGGTGAGGGAAAACTCACCCTCGAGCGCCACCGGCATGCCGCGCTCAAGCTCTTCACACACTGAAAAATTTGGCGAATCGCTCCAGGCCTTCAGCGTCATCGAGTCGCCGGCATCGCGCAGCCGGATCTCCCAAAACGGCTTTCCATTGCTGGCCTCCCTGCGCCCGATCTCTTCAATCTGGGCGTGAACTCGCGCCCCCAGCGCACCCGCCCTCGCTTCGGCGCGGATCTGAGAAATCGTTTTGCGGCCGGGATCAGGCATGGAAATATCTGCTTGGAGTCGTGATGAATAAGAGAATCAGGCGTGATTCTCGTCGATCTCTTGAGCCAAGCGCAAGCAACCAGTATTTCTTTCGCCCGACGCCTCCACGCGCCGCGGGAGCGAGGCCACTATTCGTGGCATATCAACCGCGACAAACCCTGATTTTGTGGCTCCTTCGAGATCAGGCCACGCTTGTGATTGGATTTCACGTGATCGAGCTACGTCAACAACTGATACCACGTGCTGCGGCGGTGAGGTTCGTAGCCGGCTTCGCGAACGAGGCGCTCGATGTCCTGCGCATTCAAGCGGAAGGTCGTTCCCGCGCTGGAAACGACATTTTCCTCCATCATCACACTGCCGAAATCGTTTGCTCCGAACTTCAGCGCGATCTGGCCGATCTTCGGGCCTTGAGTGACCCAGGAGCTCTGCACGTTGTCGAAGTTATCCAGGAAGATTCGTGACAAGGCCTGCATGCGCAGATACTCGGCGGATGTAACGGTTTCGGCTTTTAGGCGGGTGTTCTCCGGCTGAAACGTCCAGCAAATGAACGCGGTGAAGCCGCCGGTTTCATCTTGGGTATCGCGCAGGCGTTGGAGGTGTTCGATCCGGTCGTCAACAGATTCGACGTGGCCAAACATCATCGTCGCGCTTGAACGCAGGCCGAGTTCATGGCCGATGCGCATAACCTCGAGCCACTGATCGGTCTTGCATTTCAGCGGGGCGATGCGATCGCGCACGCGATCCACCAGGATCTCCCCTCCACCGCCTGGAATGGAGCCCAGGCCGGCTTGTTTAAATCTCTCGATCACCTCGCGCAGCGGCATTCCGAAGACCTGCGAAAAGTGGTTGAACTCCGGCGGGCTGAATCCGTGAATGTTGATCTGCGGATACTTCCCGCGGATATGCGTAAGCATGTCGAGGTAGAAGTCGATGCCGAGTTTGGGGTGATGACCGCCTTGCAGAAGCACCTGCACACCGCCTTCGGCAGCCAGTTCATCGAGCTTCTGGTCAATCTGCTCGAGACTCAGAACGTAATGATCGGCATCCTTCTCCGTTCGGTAAAACGCACAGAACTTGCAATAGACATTGCAG
>JAXIPG010000156.1:0-9911 GCA_045403045.1 Terrimicrobiaceae bacterium | reverse complement strand
AGAATGCCTCGAAAAGGTGAAAATGCTTCCCTTTGCGAACCGGCAGATCGGCAATCTTTCCGGGGGTCAGCAGCAGCGGGTCTTTCTCGCCAGGGCATTGGCGCAGGAAAGCGATTTGTATCTGATGGACGAGCCTTTCGTTGGTGTGGACGCTGCCACTGAAGCGGCGATCATTGCGCTGCTCCGGGAGCTCAAATCCCGGGGCAAGACGCTGCTTGTCGTGCATCACGATCTCGCGAGTGCGCGCGAGTATTTCGACATGCTCATTCTGTTGAATATGCGGCTCGTCGCCTTTGGTCCGACTAGTGAGGTCTTTACCCCTGAATTATTGCAAACGACCTATGGCGGACGACTTAACATTCTTTCAGACGTCGTTCAAACCCTCGGAACCCAATCATGAAGCTCGCTGGCTTGACGCTTTCGCTTGCGGTCGTTGGTTTCGCCCTGCTCATTCCCGAAGCCGCAGAGGCTGCACGTATCAACGAGTTGTCCGATTCGACTCTGATGGACCGAGCGGTGCGGTTCTTTTCCTTCAAGGATCCTTCGCTTCGCAACGCACTGGCCGGCTCGATGCTGCTCGGTGTCTGCTGCGGTTTGATGGGCGCCTTTCTCGTGGTGCGCAAGCTCTCTCTGCTGGGCGACGCCCTCTCACATGCTGTGCTGCCGGGCGTGGCGCTCGGATTTCTTTGGAACATGTCCAAGGACCCGCTCGCCATTTTCGTCGGGGCGACGCTGGCTGGTTTGCTCGGAGCCGGGGCCGTGCAACTCCTGCGCGCGACCACCAAGCACAAGGAGGATGCCGCCCTGGGCTTTGTGCTTGCCTCATTCTTCGGCATAGGAATCTGCCTTTTCACGATGATCCAGAACCTACCGGGAGGGAACAAGAGCGGGCTGGACAAGTTTATGTTCGGCCAGGCGGCCGCACTCGGAAGGGGCGATGTCATCCTCCTCGGCGTCGTGACTGCGCTGGCGCTTGGCGCGGTCGTGGTCCTTTACAAGGAATACGCGATCACGAGTTTCGACGCGGGATTCGCTCGTTCGCTGGGCATGCCTGTGCAGGTCTTTCATTACAGCCTTATGCTGCTCCTGGCCTTTGCGATCGTATCGTCGCTTCAGGCCGTCGGCGTGGTGCTTGTCTCGGCAATGCTTGTCATCCCAGCAGCAGCCGCGTTCCTCTTGACCGACCGGCTGGGGATGATGCTCGTCTTTTCAGCGATCTTTGGAATGGTTTCCGGAGGAGCGGGCGCCTTCTTTTCTTTCGTCGGACGCAATCTGCCCACGGGTCCCTTCATGGTACTTGCTGCGGGGGCGGTATTCGCGGCGGCGCTCTTCTTCGGTCCGCGGCATGGCATTTTTTCCCGCTGGTGGCGGCAGCGCTCCCTGTCCGCCCGCATTTCCCGCGAGAACACGCTCAAAGCGATTTATCATGTCCTGGAGGATCAGGATTTCGAAACCGAACAGGTGAGCACACGTGAACTCGCCGAGCGTCGCCGCGAGACGCTCGAAGAGGCCCAGCATCAACTCGGCGCACTTCGCCGCCATCAATATGTCACCATGTCAAGCGACGGCGACTCCGCATCCCTCACGCCGGAGGGATGGCACCGCGCCTGCGAAATCGTGCGCAATCACCGGTTGTGGGAACTTTATCTTACCAACGCTGCGCACCTTGCCCCCGATCACGTCCATGAGGACGCCGAGAAGATCGAACACGTCCTTGGTGAGGAAACCGTTCGCAGGCTCGAAAAGCGGCTTAACTACGCCAACCGTGATCCGCATGGCAGGTTGATTCCTGGATTGGAAGACATGCGGTTCGCGGCCATTCGGCATCCTGGACAGCCACGTGCGACTGGCTTCGGAAATGCGGCAAATCACTGAGATTCCCATGGACAGTCTCATTCCGTCTTTCAATTGGCATCGAGTGATCGTGCAGCCTTGGGTGGCCGATTTTCCGATCACGCTCTGGATCGTCCTGATGGGCTTCTTTGTCACCGCTGCGTGCGGACTGGTCGGCAATTTCCTCCTTTTGCGCCGCATGGCGCTGGTCGGCGATGCCATCAGTCACAGCATTCTCCCAGGACTCGTGGTCGCCTTCATGATTTTTAGGAGTACGACCACGTGGGTGGCATTCGCAGGGGCTTTGGCTGCTGGATTGTTGACCGTTCTGATCATCGAATTCATTCACAGGCAATCCCGCGTTAAGCCCGACGCCGCGATCTGCATCGCTTTCACGACGCTCTTTGCCCTTGGAGTCGTGCTCATGAGCATGCTCGAAAGTACGGGAAGCTTTCATATCGACGCCGATTGCGTGTTGTACGGCGAGATCGCTTTCGTGCCGCTGCAACCGCCGGTGGTCTGGAACGGATACGAACTTGGTCCGCCCTCGGCGTTGCGCATGGTCCTTGTGCTCATGTCAGTAGCTTTGGCCATCGCGGTATTCTACAAGGAATTACTTGTCACATCCTTCGACCCCGGACTGGCTAAGTCCCTTGGTATGCGCACCGGAATTTGGCATTACGGACTCATGGGTGCGCTTGCTCTGGTCATCGTTTCCGCCTTCGAATCCGTCGGGGCGATTCTTGCCGTCGCCATGTTGATCGTGCCGCCCATGTTCGCCGCGCAGATTTCCGAGCGGCTGCCGTTCCGCCTGGGATTGACTGTTTTGCACGCCGCGTTGAGTGCGTTGATTGGTCTGCATCTTTCGGTCTGGCTCAACTGTTCCGCGGCAGGGGCGATGGTCGTGGCCGCGGCCTTGCTATTTTTGGCGGTTTGGGGAGCTTCGCAAGCGCGGCGTTGGATGAATTTCGGCCGGAGGATTTGTCAATCGCCGGCCGGCGGCTCCCGGATTGCCGGTGCGCCTTCATAGGATGACGCGGCGCGGCCTCGTCGCTTGACCGTGAAATCCTGGGTGGCGCGAGCTGTGGCGACCGTGTCCTGTCGTTCTTTGGTGCGGATGGCGATTCTTTGAGCGCGGAGCGCGCTCGCTCGTGACGCGGAACCTCAACATGTTCACCCTCATTGCGCTTGGCACGGTCGCCGCCTATGCTTTCAGCGTTTTTGCGTTGTTGTTCTCCGGGTTGCTGCCTCACAGCCTCACACATGGCGGTGCGGTGCCGGTGTATTTTGAAGCTGCCTCCTTCATTATCGTGCTCGTGTTGCTTGGCCAGGTGCTGGAATTGCGCGCGCGCGCCGGAACTGGAGAAGCGATTCGTGCCCTGCTTGGGCTGGCGCCGAAGCTCGCCCACCGCGTACGCGACGGAAGGGAAGAGGATGTCACCCTTGATGTGGTTCGTGCGGGGGGAATTGCTTCGAGTGAAGCCCGGCGAGAAGATCCCGGTTGATGGGGTGGTACTTGAGGGTCGATCGGCGGTGGACGAGTCGATGCTGACGGGCGAGCCGATTCCTGTGGAGAAGACGAAGGGTACCAGGGTGGTCGGCGGGACGCTCAACGGAAATGGCAGCCTGTTGATGCGTGCGGAACAGTGATTTGGCTCGCCGTCGATCAAGAAGCGGCGGGACTGCTGGCTCTCTCCGATCCTATAAAGCCCAGCACACCGGAAGCTATCAGAGATCTGCATCGCTCCGGTTTGAAGATCATCATGCTTACTGGCGACAATAGGGAAACAGCCCTCCAGGTTGGCAGAAAGCTTGGGATTGACGATGTCGTTGCGGAGATCAATCCGGCTGATAAGCAAGCGAAGGTTTTGGAGTTGAAGAGCCGCGGGGAGGTGGTGGCGATGGCGGGCGACGGGGTCAACGACGCTCCCGCTCTTGCTGCGGCTGACGTCGGAATTGCTATGGGAACGGGAACAGATGTTGCCATGCAGAGCGCTGGCGTGACGCTCGTGAAGGGCGATCTGCGCGGGATAGCGCAAGCCATCGCCTTGAGCCGCGCCACAATGCGAAATATCCGGCAGAATTTGCTCTTCGCGTTTCTTTACAATGCGCTTGGAGTCCCCATCGCGGCGGGTGTTCTTTATCCGTTTTTCGGCGTTCTGCTCAGCCCCATCATTGCGAGCGCAGCCATGGCGTTAAGCAGTGTATCCGTGATCAGCAATGCGCTGAGATTGAAAAAGACGCCCTTATGAACGCATTGCTGTAGCGCGATCTGCCCGATATCCGCCTGGGACAAAAAGCCATCCTTCGAACTCCGACGGTTCCGGGTCGCGAATTTGAAGGCGTGGTCACGTTTATCGATCCGAATTTCGACGCGAAGACACGGAGCACCAAAGTGCGCATCGAGGTGGATAATCCGCCCGCCGAAAGCGATGCGCGCGGCCTTCCGCGAGTCCTGCCACATCGAGCCTAGCCTACGCAGAGGCGGACATCATCGCCCGCCTTGGCGAGGCACTTGTTGTTCCGCGATCTGCCGTGTTGCGCGATCGGCAGCATTTTGATTCCGAACAAGGAAGGTTTTTCTGTGCCGCTCGGGCAGGTTGCCGCGATCCGGCGCGCCAGTGGCGCAAGCGAGATCCGAGCACGTGCAGAAGGCTACTGACCATGCCGCCGTTGTCACTCCCGTCATCTTTTACTGGCTCAGACGCAGGGCATTAAATCTTTAGGACGGTCTCAATTTTTCCGGTCAAATCACGGGAAAAAACTCTTGGCGAGAGGCGCGAAACGGGTATGGTAGCCGCCAATGTTTTTCCGCTGTGCCTTGGCCGTCCTCATCCTCCTCTCTGTAGCCCGCGCCGCGGATACAACCCCGCTCATGTCTCGGATGACTCTCGTGGCGGCGGCGGTCGAGAGCGCGACGGACCATATCGGCTCCGGTTGGTGCGGGCGGGGAATGCTTTCAATCCTGAAAAACGCGGGGCTTGGGAAGGGGCTAGCGGGAGGCAACGGGCAGGATTGGGAATTGATCCTCAACCGGGCTGGATGGAAGCCGGTTCGCTGTAGTTCGCCGCAGCGCGCTCCGCTGGGCAGTGTGCTCGTCTATCTCGGCGATGCACGAGTCGGGAAACGCCCCCGCGGAACTCCCGGTGGAAATTTCGGCCATGTCGAAATGGTTGCCCTAGGCATGGGCGGCCAGCGGCTGTACGTATCCGACAATCCCCGCGTGGCGCCCGGCGGGACGGTTCCCGACAATTTCACCGGGCGTGCCTGGATTTCTCCAGGACGAGGTCTTTGGAGCACGCCTGCAGTGGGCGAAGACATCGAATCGATTCTGCAAGAACGCAAACGCATGGCTCTGCAGCATTTCCGGAGAAATGGACAGCAAGTCGTGACGCTCAGTCCGGGAATTGGTCAGTAGCGATTGGCCGCGATACGACGTAGCGGCGGTCTCCGCCGAAGGTCACGGTGAGGAAAGCCCGCGAACGCCGGCGCCGCAGGGGCCGAGCCCAACAATCTGCAATGCGATCAATCAGACGGCGTGAAATTCTCGACGTGAAAATCTCCTGCCCGCCCGAGGTAGAGTGCTCTTCGCCCGCGGATGTGGACCGTGTAGGCGAAAGTCCCCGCAGCGACAAGCCAGCGGAGAAACTCGACGTAGGTGATTATCCCGCGTTGGATGGCTTTGAGGGCTTCCTGAACTTTGGCGGAATCGAATTGCTCGCGGACCGGCCCCAAAGGCTCTGTTTCCAGGCGTGACAGGCACACTTCCCCGTTTGGTGCATAGTAGGTCTTTTGGAGTTGGATCAGGTCGGCGTAATAGCTTTTCCACGCCAGCTTCGGTAAGTCGCCTGACCACATCCGGAAATGGAAGGCTGTTCGCGACGGATTGCTTGCACACTTCGTGAATGATTTCAGTATTCATGGTTCTCTTTGTCGTTTATCATGATTCCATTGAATTTCTTTAAGTCTTTCACCCTTACCTGGTGGCAGGGCGGCTTGTTCAAGCTGAGCATGGTGGCTTTGGGCCTTGCTCTTGGCGTAACATGTCCGGGGGTTTTCGCTGCGTGGCTCCCGATGCTCTGGGTCGTGTTCGCCCTGGCAGCAGGCTACATCACGTGGGTCTGGTTGCGGCAGTAGAAAATCGCAACCTGAGCCCTTCGCCTATTAAGTCTAGAACTCGTGGCGCATCTCGACAGCGTGTGTCGCTCCTTCGGACGACAGGATGCTCGAAAACATCGCGAAGCCTGTCACCTTCCATAAGCCGAACTCTGCCTCCGCGTTCCGGCGCAAGAACGGCAATAGAGTCGCACCTGACACGCCGTTCGCTCGTCCGAGAGTAATGTGCGGATGAAATGGTTTCAGATCCGGCTCCAGTCCCGCGTGCAGCACAGCATCCTGGGCGTGCTTGTGCAGCGCGAACAAATGGGGATGCCCTTTTCCCAAGCCGGCCCAGACGACCGTGGGCCGGGCTCCGCCAAAGGTTCCCACCCCTTGAATCGGCAGGAAGAATTGAGGCACTCGCACGCCCGCCAGCGCCTCCCGCAACGGTTCCTCTTGAGTTGAATTCACATGCCCGATAAAGCTCATTGTCACGTGCAACTGCTCTGCTGGGAGCCACCGCAAGCCTTTTAAATGCGGATTGAGAGCGGCTAGAGTCTCGCGACAACTCTCCGGCAGTTCGAGCGCGATGAAGAGGCGCTTGGCCATGCAGCAGGTTAACCCGGCGTCGAGGGGCAGCAAGGAATGAACGTGCGGCTCTGGCTGCGGATCGTCCGGCCGGAAACTTGCTTAAGCGCGGATTGTAGCGGCGATGTCCTCATCGCCGGCCGTGAGGACACGGCTACAGCTCCGGCCTTTCTGGCGTCACTCAAGATTCCCTCAAGCGGACCGGATTTCCCTTAAGCTCTGGTTTTGGCCGTTTCCTCCTGAAAGTGGGCCGGAATTTTTTCAAGAATCCTCTCCAGGTTTGAAATATCCGCGTCCGTCAGGTTGCTGGCGAAATACTTCTTGATCCCGGCCCAATACACTGGACGGGCCTCCGCCAGCGCGCCCTGACCCTTCTTCGTCAGCACGGCATAGGCGCCGCGCTCATCGTGGCTGCACCGCTCGCGCCTCAGGTATCCCTCCGCTTCCAATTTGTCGACCGACCGCGTGAGCGCGCTACGACTCAAAACAATCCGGTCGGCGATTTCACTCATGCGCAGCCGATTTTCGGGCGCATTTTCCAGGGCCAAGAGCACATCATACCAGGTCAGCGAAATCTCGCCCTCTTCCTTCAAGTCCTCTTCGATGCGCGCAACCACCTGCGATTGCAGGCGGAGAAGGCAGCCCCAAGCGTCAACGTATTTCGGGTCTTGCATGGAGCAATTGTGCTCCCGAAAAAACTCATTGCAAGTGCAACTTTATGGTTGCAATTGCAATTATTTGGGAAATATCAACAAATTTTGAGAAAGCCGGGGTCACCGACCCCGCTACAGCCTCGGTACACGATCAAAAATTCCCTCGTCGTGAATGTTCAAATTTTCGACCGATACGCGACGCGCTTTTTTGTCTGGCCCCATCGTGAAGGTAATGCCCGCGGTCCCCAAGGAGCTTTCTCCCTCGGTCTCATAGGTGAACGTGTCGCGGTCCCAATGCGTCATCGGGAACGTCATCTTTTTCGGCCCCTGCACGATGGCGAGTCCGCCTTCCTTCTCAATGACCGCGATTTCGCCAAAAAAGTCGTTGCTGTAGGCGCCCAAGTAAGCCGGGTTTGCCGCAGCCGGCGCGGGCGACGTGGGCCGCTCAGAGTAGTTGCCGACTTGCGAAGCCTCTGCTTGGAGCATTTGCGAGAACGCCTTCTTATAGACTGCGAGCCAGTCCTGCGTCGATTTGCCATAAAGGGCGTAATCCACGAAGGTGCTCGCAAGTCCCTCCGCGACTCCAAACGGGAACGCATTGGTCAGGACCACGACACCAAGATTCTCGGAAGGGACCAGCACGACATTCGTCGCGGCGCCGAGATCGAAACCACCGGAGTGCGAGAGTCGCAGTCGTCCCTCTTGGTCGTAACTGACATTCCAACCGAGGCCATAGAACCCTGGCAGTCCGTTGAGGGGACTAAACCCGGTAAGCATATGTGGGTGATGGGTTTCCGCCAATGCCTTCTCATTTACGACTTCCTTGCCGTTAAATTTTCCGCCGGCGAGTTGAAGGCGCATCCACTTGGCCAGGTCATTGACCGAGGAACTCACGCCGCCAGCCGGCGATTCGGTATCGGGATCCCGCTGGTATTTCTGTACCCACTTGCCGTCGATCTTCACGTGGCCCAAGGCGCGGTTCTTGCGCTCGACGAAATCCCGGTGCCGTGAGCTTGTCGATGTCATACCGAGCGGCTTGTAGAGCTTCTCTTCAGACAGATCCTCCCATTCTTTTCCGGCGGCTTTTGCGGCGGCAACCGCGCCTTCCGTTATTCCAAAGTTTGTGTAGGCGTATCCCGATCGAAAGCTGGTATCCGGTTTCTGGTATCGTAAACGGCGAAGAATCTCTTCGCGTGTAAAGCCGAGATCTTCGAGCAAATCGCCGGCGTGGTCGGGAAGGCCGCTGCGATGGCAATAGAAGTCTCGAACAGTGATTTCACGCGTAACCCAGGGATCGTACATTTGAAAAGCTGGGTCGAGGTCGCTAATGCGTGAATCCCAGGAGAGAGCACCTTCGCCCACGAGCGCGGCAACCACTGTCGAACCGATCGGCTTCGAGACCGATGCAAGTTGAAACACCGTGCCGGCATCAACTGGACTCTCCTCGCCCACTTCGCGAACGCCAAAGCCTTTTGCAAAGACGACTTGATCCTTGAAAACGACGGCAATGGCGATGCCGGGGATTCCTGTCACGCGAATCCCGTTCTCGGTGAGTTTCTCGAGCTCCGTAGTGGCGGCCTTGACCTGTTCAAAGGTCAATTGGCCCCCCCAACCCAATGGCGCCAGCAGAATCATCGCGCCTAGTGAGATGAGGCATTTTACGAGCGAGGAATTCATGGTCGCTTTATAGAGGCTAGCGACGTCTGACAGGAAGCAGCGTCATGCCTCCTAGCTTGTCTTCGAACGATTCTGACGATTTCTGGGTGCGCACCGGTCATGGCGAGAATTGTAGCGGCGGTCTGGGACCGCCGGAAGGATGAATTTTGATCGTTCGGCGGTCACAGACCGCCGCTACAGTTTTCTACAGTTTGCGGTATTCGAGAGGATGCGGTTCGCCGAAGTAGGGCCAATCTTCCCAACGGGAAACCAAACCGGCTCGCACGGGATTCTCGCGGACATAATACCATTTCTGGGAATAGGACTCGGCACTCCGCAGAACGTGGTCGAAAAAGCCCTTTTGCCAGTGCGGGGATTCGATGGCGGACTGGAAAAGAGCTTTTGACAGGGCATTTTTCAAGGACTTTATCCACGCAGAGAGTGAGATTTTCCGATCATCCAGGGCCACGAAGGCGTGGAGGTGATCCGGCATCAGGACATACGCGCCGAGCCATGCGCCATGGTCAGGCCCGGATTCGGCGAAGCTTTGCAAGCCCTTGTGGACCGCCGGCGTGGCGAGAATCTTTGCGCGGTGTTGGGTATTGGCCGTAACGAAGTAGATCGGATTTCGTTCGAAAAGCCATTCGAGACGGCGCAGGCGCTCGGGCATGAGCAGACTGTAGCGGCGGTCTGGGACCGCCGGAAGGATGAATTTTGATCGTTCGGCGGTCATAGACCGCCGCTACAGCTCAGGCCTTCGCGTAAACTTCGGCGCCTCTCTCCACGAACTCAACAGACTTTTCCTCCATGCCGGCCTTCAAGGCCTCATCTTCGGAAAGACCTCTTTCCGCCGCGTATTTGCGCACATCTTCGGTGATCTTCATCGAGCAAAAATGCGGTCCACACATTGAACAGAAATGGGCAGATTTTGCCCCTTCCTGAGGAAGCGTCTCGTCGTGGAACTCCCTGGCGGTGACGGGATCGAGGCTGAGGTTAAACTGGTCCTCCCATCGAAACTCAAACCGCGCCTTCGACAATGCGTTGTCGCGGTATTGGGCACCGGGGTGGCCTTTCGCCAAATCG